>JABGQV010000005.1 GCA_018648655.1 Anaerolineae bacterium
AAAAGATCTTAATGCCCTCCCCAGTGCGCCACGACGCGCGGCACTCAATCGCCTATATTATTATATTCTCTCCCTCATTAGCTTAGTTGCTTCCTTTGTTGGCATTGCTATGCTCCTCTCTTTTATTATAGACAATATCTTTGATACAAGTCTTTGGAATGGAAACCTAGATACACATCTCGCTAATTCTTTAGCAACGCTTATCATTGGACTGCCACTATGGCTAAAAACTTGGCGCCCTATGCAAGCCGAAGCTCTTGCGCATAATGAAAGAGGCGACCATGCTCGGCGTTCAATTATTCGCAAAATTTATTTATATTTGGCAATTTTTGCAGGCGTAGTAGGCGGTATGATCGCAGCTGTTCAGCTTATATCCCTCCTTCTTGAGGCCTTACTTGGGACAACGCCAAGTGACTTCAAGGATGATATTCTCAATTCTATCCAAATGCTAGTACTCTTCGGGGGACTGCTTGCCTATCATTGGCAATCATTAAGACAGGATGGGATGATTCGCAGTGAATTCCTCACTAAAAAAGCAGACAAATTAAATGTGCTACTTTTTGATATAGAAAAAGGAACGCTCGCAAGTCAACTTGCTTCCGCTATGGCAGCAGATGATGCCGCGATAAACTTGATTTTGCAAAACCCTGCCGAAGCCATCCCCGATGCAGATGCTGCAATCCTGCCCGAAGCTCTTGTGCTCACTCCCCCTGAGACGCTTAGAGACTGGATCCGTGATTTTAATGGGAGCAAGCTCATCGTCACGAGTGAAACAGATAATTGGTTTTGGGCAAAAAATAAAGAGCAGATAATAAAATCCCTCCGGCAATTGGCAGAGGGAGAAGAAATCAGTCTAAGGGTTAAATCACCTGGCTGGATGATTGCCATCTATATTTTAGCAGGAATGATGGCATTTCAAATTTTATTTTTCTTCTTAGTTATCATTATTGATGGTTTCTAAATCTTTATAGAAATTCATAAAAAATGAGCGAGGGCTTTTGAAAAGCCTCGCTCATTTTTTATTTCTGAACAATGATAGTTAGCTTAGCATAACAAAAATCATGAATGCCTTTTTTAAGTGAAAAAACTGCCCAGTAGGTGCCTGGCTCTGTTGGGGCACGCATTTTTATGCTAACTGAGTTCGTTTCTCCAACACTAAAAGTATCATCCAAAGGAGTTTCTAGATCAACAAAAAATTGTGAGCCTCTTACATATCTTGCATACACAGTATCTGGAGACCATTTTGTTGTTCCAACATTAGTAATATACCAGACCCATTTAAAGGCTTCGTTTGGTTTTATGATGTGCTCATCGGCAGGAGTTAATTGAACAATCTCACAGGCGTATAGAACGGTTCCAGAGCCACTACTTATATTGGTGGGCGTATCAGCAATAATGGTCGCCGTTGGCATGGGCGTGTCTGTAGCTATGAGATGAACAATTGTAGCCGATGGAAAAGGAGTTGGTGTTGGTGCACGCGTACTTGTCATTGAAGGAATTGCGGTTTCACGAGGCTTTGCAGCAGCTGTTTGTGCCATTAATGCGTTATGCGTTGCCGCAAAAACCGTTTCGATCGGAATTAATGTTGGCGCAGGCGCGGGCGTACAACTAGAAATAGCAAAGACGAGAATTATATATAAGTATAGAGAGCGATATTTTTTCATCTTTTCAGCTTCCTTCTAAGGTAATCACAAGAACCGACTCTACCTAAGTAATCATCTAAAAACTACATCCCGAATCTGGGTCGGATTGTGTAATTCCA
>JABGQV010000197.1 GCA_018648655.1 Anaerolineae bacterium
AAAGCCTCCATTAATATTTCACTATATTTGTCCAATGACCTTTGAGGGCGAACACATGATGGGGTAAAGAACTTTATTGGAGATTTGAAGAATGAAGAAAAGGGCAAGAAGCACGTAAGTAGCGAATAAGATTATGAGAAACTTTTTCATTATCTTGAGACGAGGGAATTTATCTATTATTTGTAGTACGACAGTGGAGATTAACAAACTGAGACTGAGCTCACCAACCCAAAGCCAGGGGAGGCTTTCTATGCCCGTATGCCCGATAAAGCCAGAGACGGCAATAACATCAACAACGCCAAGCACAAAGGTGTTGATAAGAGAAACACCAATTAAGGAGAAGAGAACAAGTCTTTTTTTTATAGATGCTTGGGATGGTTGGGTTGGGGTATCTTTTTGTGCTAAGGACTCTTCTTCTTTGATTTCAGCAAGTGCTTGCTCAATATCGCTTGCTCGAAAAAAGGAACTATTTGTTAGGTCGTTGTCCACGTTGTCTGCTTCCTTGACTTTTTTGTTGTAAGAGGGTGTAATTTTCCCCGTCTTCTTTCAGCCAGCCTCTAAGAAGCAAACCAGAAAGTGCTGCGTGAACTTCTTCTGAGCTAAGCCCTTTCTTCTCAGGCAAGGTCTCAGCAAGTTGAGAAAATTCATCTTTGCTTAAACTAGTATTGCGCAAAAAAATCTTAAGAAGAATGCGTTCTCCGTGTGGAATATCTCCAAGAAGGTCAAGCGAGCTCATTCCTGCTGATGAGTGTCTGTTCATAGGATTAGTGTATATGATTTGAAGGCAGAGGTCAATATGCTTTTTTGTAAGGAAACAGAGAGGGAATTTCTTCCTATAGCTGAAATCTCGGTTACAATTATCCCGTCAAAAAAACTATACTTTTGGAAAAAAAATGCGTACTATAGATATTATCACCAAAAAACGAGAGAAAAATGAACTAAGCAAAGAAGAGATTGACTTCTTTGTAGATGGATTTACCACAGGGGAAATCCCGGATTATCAGGCTTCTTCATGGGCAATGGCAGTCTTATTAAACGGGATGACAGCCCGTGAGACTACTGATTTGACTTTAGCAATTGCACGCTCAGGCGATACACTTGATCTTTCGGATGTTGTTGATTTAGCGATTGATAAACATTCATCAGGTGGTGTGGGAGATAAGACCACGCTCGTCGTCTTGCCTGTGGTTGCGGCTTGTGGATTACCCGTAGGCAAAATGTCTGGTCGTGGACTTGGCTTTAGTGGTGGCACGCTCGACAAGCTGGAATCGATCCCTGGCTTTCGTGTGGATTTGAGCACCGAAGAATTCAAAAAACAACTTCATAATCATGGCATGGTTCTTTCAGGGCAAAGCGTAAATCTCGCACCAGCTGATGGGAAACTCTATGCTCTTAGAGATGTGACGGGAACAGTTCCCTCGATGCCGCTAATTGCCTCGTCGATTATGAGCAAAAAGATTGCCGCCGGCGCGCAAGCTATCGTTTTAGATGTGAAGCTTGGTCTCGGTGCATTTATGCCAACCTTGGAAGATGCACGTGAATTAGGCGCGCGAATGGTCGCGATTGGCAAGCTGGCAGGGCGAACAACCGTTGCCTTGCTTTCGGATATGAATCAGCCCCTTGGAAACGCGGTTGGGAATGCGCTTGAAGTTATCGAGGCAATTGATGCATTGCACGGTGGTGGACCAGCAGATTTTTGGGAGCATTGTATTCATGTTAGCGCAGAAATGCTTGTTTTAGGTAAAAAAGCCAGTAGTTATGAAGAAGCTCGAACGATGTCTGAAGAAACCATTGCAGATGGTCGTGCCTGGGAGAAATTTCGTGAGCTGGTTACCGCACAGGGTGGGGATGTTAGTTATGTGGATGATCCTACTAAGATGACAAAAGCAAGTTTGATTGAGACCGTAAATGCCCCTCGAAGCGGGAGCCTGTCTCAAGTTCACGCGCGTCTCATCGGTGAGGCAGCAGTAGCACTTGGTGCTGGGCGCGCTACAAAGGCTGATCTTGTTGACCACGCGGTTGGTTTAATCATCCACCATAAAGTAGGTGATTTTCTCAATGAAGGTGAGCCGCTTTTCACCATTCATGCAAATAATGCCAAGCAATTAGAGAAAGCGCGTGTGGATGTTCTAAAAGCTCACCTTTTCAGCGATGAAGATGTGCAAGCATTGCCGCTTTTTTACGATTAAAACTTGCGAAATTTTATGGAATAGTGCATACTAAACAGAGGAGTGTGCAAATATGGCAAAAGTATCTTTACGAATTTATAATAGAGAGATTGGCACCTTGGTTGATCAGGGGCAATATAATGAAGCGATTGGTCATTGCCAGCATATTTTAAAGACTTTTCCTAAAAATCTTGAAACCTATCGTGTTTTGGGGAAGGCATATCTTGAAGCAAAAGTATATAATGATGCGGGGGATATCTTTTCACGTGTACTAACATCGGTACCAAATGATTTCGTAGCTCATGTAGGTATGAGCATGATTGCAGATGAGAAAAGCAAAGGTAATGAAGCAATTTGGCATATGCAACGCGCCTTTGAAGCACAACCCTCTAATGCCGCAGTGCAAAGTGAACTTCAACGCCTATATAGTCGCCGCGATGGGGTTGAGCCAGCAAAAATTCGTATGACCAGTGGTGCACTAGCTAATATTTATGTGCAGGGTGAACTATACGCTCAAGCTATTGCCGAAATCATGAGTGTAGAAGCTCAAGATCCTGGAAGAATGGATATGCAAGTTTTGCTCGCAAACGCATATTTTCGCTCTGGGCAACGTGTTGAAGCCTCGCAAACAGCATCTGATATTCTCGCAAAATCGCCTTATAGCCTTGACGCGAATCGTATTCTTGTTGAGATTTTGCCAGAAACCAGCCGAGCCGAAAACGCAGAAGTTTATAGACAACGTGTCAATGCACTTGACCCTTATGCCGCTTTTGTAAACGACTCTGTTTTTAATGCAGATGATGTGCCTGATGCGGCAATTAGCTTGGAAAGACTTAATTGGAATCCCGAAAACGCATCACAACTATCTAGTAGATGGGGTGATTCGGCAGGCATAGAATTGGATGAAGGTAAAGAACCTGATTGGCTAAAAGATGATGAAGGGGAGATACGTGATCCAGAACTTGATTCCGATATGGAAATATCTACCGAAGAAGAAGATATCCCCGATTTCATGCGTGCGGCAGGGTGGGGGGATTCTACAGGGGAAGCTGAACCAACCTCCTTCTTTGATAGTCCTGCTGCTGACCCAGAAGCGCCCGCAACAGAAGATGCTGTAGCTCTTGACCAAGCAGAAATGCCAGATTGGATGAAGACAATGGCACCTTCAGATGCGGAAGAGTCTACAGCTGAGTCAGATGAAGAAGAAATTATAGGAGATGATATGGCATCGGACGAATGGATTAATGACCTCTTAGATGATAAGAATAATAAAGAGAAAAGTCCTCAAGAATCTCCTAAAAGCGATACTGGAATTGAAGATGAACTTATCGGTAACCTAGGCACATCTACAGATGATCAAGATGCAGCAATGAATTGGCTAGAAAGCCTCGCTGCCAATCAAGGTGCAAAAGCCGAAGAACTAATTACAGACCCAAATGCTAGAACAGAATCTGCTCCAGAGTGGGTAGAGCAAGCAAAGGGCGCTAGTGAAGAAGCTCCCCCTGCTGCAAAAGATGAAGAGGATGATGCTTTAGATTGGTTGAATGAAGCCGAGAGTAAAAAAGAACCTCTTGCTGACGCTTCAGTGGATGAAATGCCAGACTGGATGCAAGATAGCTCAAAAGAAGAAAAACCTCTTGATGAAGCCGCAGATGAGAATATGCCCGAGTGGATGAATGATACTTCAGAAGAAGATATACCCATAACTGAAATATTAGATAATGATATGCCTGATTCGATGCAAGACTCATCTGATGATATAGAACCCGCTGCTGAAGTTTCAGATAGTGAAATGCCGGATTGGATGCAAGAGATGAAAGATGAGTCTATTATGCCAGAGGAAGAGAGTTCAGCACCAGTAGAGATGGAAAATGCCTCAGAAGCCGAGACACTCATCTCTGATCCTGCGATTGGTGAGTTGGGCGCATCTGAAGATGAACAAGATGAAGCGATGAACTGGCTAGAGAGCTTAGCCGTCAATCAAGGCGCAAAAGCCGAAGAATTAATCACAGATCCAGATGCTAGAACAGAATCTGCGCCAGAATGGGTAGAGCATGCGAAAGAAGTTAGTGCTAATGAGCCTGCTCAAGAAATACCTCCAGAAGAATCTGATGATGATTTAGCGTGGCTAAATGAAGTAAATGCAGAAAAAAATGAAGCTTCAGAAAAACCTGCCACTGAAGTATCAGATGATGATATGCCAGACTGGATGCAAGAGATGAAAGAAGAGCCTATTGTGCCAGAAGTAGAGGCTCCAACGCCCCTAGAGACGGAAGATGCTTCAGAAGCTGAGACACTCATCTCCGATTCTGCGATTAGTGAGTTGGGCGCATTTGAAGACGATCAAGATGAAGCGATGAACTGGCTAGAGAGCTTAGCCGCCAGTCAAGGCGCAAAAGCTGAAGAATTAATTACAGGGCCAGATGCTAGAACCGAGGCTGCCTCAGAATGGATAGAGCAAGCAAAAGAAGTGCCTGCTCAAGAAATGCCTGTGGAAGAGAGTGGTGATAATTTCAAGGATGCTCCAGAAGAAGAAACTCTTGTTGAAAAGATAGATAATTCTTTGCCAGAGCAACTTCAAGATGTAGAAGAACCTCTTACCTCTGAGATTGTAGAAACCCCTCTAAATGAAGTTGCCTCAGCAGAGGAAGAAATTCCAAAATGGCTTCAAGACGATGATGATGAAGATGGTGTGCCAGAAGTAGAAGAACCAGAAGCTCCTCAGATTGAAGAAGAGCTTCCTGCTGAAATTATTCAAGATATTGAGGATGCACCTACTTGGATTAAAGCAATGGATGAAAAATCAGTCAAGGCTCTTCCGCCAGCCGCTGAAGAAATCCCACCAGCAGAAGGCGAAGACTTGCCATCATGGCTAAATGATTTAGATGATAGTGCAAATGAAGAAGAGAAAAAAGAAATAGAGACTTCAATACCTGAGTCGACAAAGACAGAAGAAGAGGCAAAAGAAGAACCGCAACCAACTCAAGAATCTGAATGGAAGCCAGTAGAGATGGTTGATGAAGATGAAGCTCTTCCTGCGAAAGAAGAAGTAAAAGTAGAGAAAAAGAAAAGCAAAAGACAAAAGCGGATGGATACAACCATGCTTCGCGATGTCAAATTGATCGGGGCACAAGCCGCTTTGGATGAAGGAAATATTTCTGCCGCCTTAGAAGAATATGGCGCATTAATAAAGAAAAATCGTTTATTAGATGAAGTAATCTATGATTTGCGTGAAGCTCTCGATGATTACCCAATTGATATTTCGATTACACAAATGCTAGGAGATGCCTATATGAGAGCTGGGCGCCTTCAAGATGCAATTGATACATATACAAATGCAGAAAATTTATTGAGATAGTCAAAAACGTAAAATATATCATTTATATAATTAAGAAATGATATGTTGCGTAAAAAATATTTGCCTGTTAAAAGTGATAGGCAGACTAAAAATTTTTGGAGGAAGTTGTGGAACGTACTTTTGTAATGGTAAAACCCGATGGTGTCCAACGTGGATTGGTCGGAGAAATTATCGCTCGTTTAGAGCGTCGTGGCTTGCGTCTTGTAGGTGCTAAATTTATGGCAGTTAGCAATAAATTGGCTGAAACTCATTATGGCATTCATAAAGAAAGACCCTTTTATGGCAGTCTGATTGAATATATTACCTCATCGCCTGTGATGGCAATGGTCTGGGAAGGCTCTAATGCCGTTGCCGCAGTGCGTCAGACAATGGGTGCAACAAACCCCACCGAAGCTGCTCCTGGTTCCGTTCGACATGATTTTGGGTTAGAAATTGGCCGCAACCTTACCCATGCTTCAGACAGTGTTGAAAATGGTAAGGGCGAAATAGCCCTCTGGTTCAACGAAGATGAGTTGGTTGATTGGCAACGCGCTAACGATAGCTGGATCTTTGAATAAAATCTAATAAATAAAAATAAAAAGACACCAAGTGTTCTTAGAACACTTGGTGTCTTTTTATTTAACTTTTTTGTTGGTTTTAACTACTGAATATGTACTAAGGCCTTCCCACCTTCCCACAATTCTTCTAATGCATAATATTCGCGTTGGTCGGGTGAAAAGAGATGCACAATAACATCTCCATAATCAACCAAGAGCCAGCCATCACGACCTTTGCCTTCAGCATGTCCTTTTATTTGATGTGATTTACGAATAGAACGCACTAAATCATCGCCTAATGCCTCTAACATGCGGTCACTTGTGCCTGTGCAAATCACAAAATAATCGCAAAATTCTGTTATGCCCCTTAAATCGAGCAAGAGAATATCCTCGCCTTTTTTTTCTTCTAAAACATCAACAATTTGTTGTGTTAATTCAGGTTTACTCAAAAAAATCTCCTAGCTTTGCTTTAAATATAGAGTGATATTTTGCGCCATTTGGCGTTAGCTCACTCTGAAAAATATGAACAGAATCAACAAGAACTTTTCCAAAATTATACGCTGGACTTTCTTCAAGCGTCTTGCGGATTTTAGACTTTGCCTTGCTATTATACCCCTTACGTGTCACTCTCCCAAGCGTGAGATGTGCTGAAAAGCGCCGCTTTTCCGGAACGCTCCCGATTTGGCTTGCTGTCGCTTGTGCACATTCATATAGTGTAGATAAGTTACTGTTCTTTTCTACACCGACCCAAATCACACTTGGGCGTGAGAGTTGTGGGAAAACACCTAAATTTTCAACTTTAATCTCAAAAGGAGAAATTTCTGATATTTCTTTAGTTAAAATTTCTTCGAGCATATCTAGCTTTTTAATTGATATATCACCTAGAAATTTTAAAGTGATATGAAAATTCTCTGAAGGTACCCAGCGTATGATTTCACGATTGAGCTGATTACGAAGAGAATTTGTCTCTCGATAAATTTGTTGCTGAAGGCTCACGGGGAGCGGCACTGCGATAAAACTACGAATTAAGCGCATATAGGGCAAGCAAGTTAAAGATCACGTTCGGAAACGAGCTCATCCACTGCTTTTTTAAGATCAAGAAAACTGACAGGTTTTGTTAAATAATTAGATGCGCCTGCGTCCAGTCCCATCTTAATATCAGAAGGCATACTTTTTGCAGAAACTAAAATAACGGGAATATCTTTTAGCTTTTGATCTTCACGCATAATGCTTAAAACTTCAAGCCCAGAGATGTCGGGCATCATGACATCGAGAATGACAACGTCGGGGGCTTCGGTAGTGATAATGCCGATTGCAGGGGTGCTGCTAAAAATCTTGACGACTCTATAGCCGCTGACACGCATCATTTCGGCGAACATTTCTGCAGCATCTGGCTCATCTTCGACGATAACGACAGTTTTTTGAGGGGTGGTCATTAATTATCCTTTTTTCTTTATAAACTTCGCTAAAAATAGCATAAGTTAAAAGAAAAGGCAAGAGGATGCGAGGAGTAGTGGAAAGAAAAATTAATAAGCTATTTTGCAAAGTCAAAACTAGTATATTCTCCAACTTGAGGGTCAAGATAGGCGTGATTGGTTCCGTCTACATCGCTGATAGATAATTGCCAAGTTGAATCCTTTCGATAGATATATAAGAAACGAGAATTATCTACCCATTGCATCTGATTGACTGTGTTTTGTTCAGAGGTTATCGTGGAAATTTCACCAGTAGTTTTGGCGAGATAGAGTCCTCTGTCATTTTCTTCGTTGAGTGAATAAACAAATCTTGTTGAATCGGGTGTCCACATGTGAAAGCGGATATTGGTTCCTGAAGCAAAAATAATATCATTTGAGCCATCGGTATTGGCAATATGTAATTCACGTTGGTTTTCAGTTGGCCCACCAATGCTCTTAACATAAGCCACGCGTGGGAGGCCTGGTGAGAAGGCTGAATCGGGCCAAGCAAAGGGCACGGCAGAGATATTTCCGAGCAAGGTTGCAGGTGAGCCATCACTGGGAATAGACCATAAATTTGTGGGAGGGGTTGGCTCGGCTAAAGTATCTTCTGGTGGAATAGCAACGCGCAGTGATGCAGAATCTGGCGCCCAAATTGGCGAGGGGTGATATTGGTATTCGCTATAAGTTCCCACAACAGGAAAACTAACTACGTTAGGATGTAAATTGCTGCCATCTGCATTTGCTAGGCTAATATGGTCAGGTGTAGAGAAGACTATTTTAGTCCCGTCTGGTGCGAAGCTGAAATGACCACCTTGTCCGAAATCAAAGAGTGTGGCTTTTTCTAAAGTATCCACATTAACTAAACGTATATCTTCATTGGGGGCATAGCCAGGGCCTTCAAATTGCGGAACTGTTCCATAAGCAAGTTGATGTGTGCCTGGTCTCCACAAGATTTGAGAAAAACTCAGACCTTGTGCGGTAGGAAAAGAGCTAAGTGCTTTTAGTGCTTCCAATTCAGCATGGCTAATCAATAAACGCTCATTTGTCGGCAAAGTGGTGTTGACTACCCAAAGTTCGTATATAAAAGAACCAACGGGGATTTGGCGCAGATAGGCAATGAGCTGACCATCACTGGAAATACTCACTTGGATAGCATCCCCTGAATTTGTTAATGCTACGCTAGTTCCGCCCTCGACCCAGACATGGACATTGCCATTTTTCACATATGCAACAGTCAGCGCAGATGGCCGAACTAGTAGCGGCGGTGCTATTATTTCTGTAGGCACTATGGCTGGAGGGGCATCGCTTGGTGCTTCTGTTGGCTGAACGCCTATGGCAGCTTCTACTGTTAAGGCAACCATGGTTGCCAAGGTGCTTGTATTATCTGGTATTGGGGCTGAGGTAGTTATAGAACAACTAAGTGAGAATAAGATAAGGCTGAGTACTAAAAAGAGTAAAATATTTTTTCTTTTTTTCATTTTTATTTCCTTTATGTAGCGATAAATAATTTTATTCCCTCCTAAAAAATATTCTCAATAGAGAATGCTCTAGTATAGCGTAAACTAGAAGAACTGAAATAGTTATTTTGTCCTTTTTTGTCACCTCGATAAGGAATCCTTCTATATCTTTGATATTGATAGGTGTTAAACGTTGCGGCCTCATCCTTGTCCCCGCTAATTTGTAAATGATTGCTTTCACTGTTTCTGTATCCCCAATTTCTGCGACTTAGAAGAGGGTGGTGCGCTCCCTATTTGTTGGTTTTGAAGAAGTTACTTTATGGCATTAGTAACTTGATTTTGAATCAAAGCGTTTAGTTATAGATCTTAGGATATTTTTTGAGTGTCATCAGATTTTAATAAGGATAAGAATTTATTTAGAATTGCAGAAATTATGGGGTCTATGTCTTGGGCTATTTTGTTAGAAAAGTGTGCGCGAATAGACACAAACCATCAACCATTAATTAATCTATTGGTGTGCCGTAAAAGGTTCTTGTAGTCTTGCAACCATCAGCTTCGTTTGTGACAGTACCTTCAAGGTAATCATAGGGTTGGTTGTCAACCAGATGAATAAAAATGAAACTGTAATCGATTGTGTGTCCATCCATGACTATGGAAGTAAAAAATTCAGCACCACCCATCCCAATATCAATCATATCCAAATTCAACTGGTCTAGCATACCAGTACCAGAAACAGTAACCTGATATTCGGGAGAAAGGCCTATAAAGACAGTTTCAGGATCTCCACCGGGAAAAGTAAAACTC
The DNA here is from genome assembly GCA_018648655.1 of Anaerolineae bacterium. Taxonomy (GTDB): domain Bacteria; phylum Chloroflexota; class Anaerolineae; order Anaerolineales; family Villigracilaceae; genus Desulfolinea. The sequence goes on from JABGQV010000197.1 coordinate 9,781, forward strand.
ACAGAATCTGGGCAGACCGTTTGGCCAGGATCGTGGGTAATATCCCATTCACCAGATTCGGGGACCAAATCATTATCTGCAGCAGGAATTACTTCATCTTCTAAAATGATGGTATTGGGGTCTTCTTGTGCACTTGCACCCTCATTGTCTGTGTTCTCATTCACTTCATCCTCGGTGAATACAAAGCCAGGGTCTGTATTTGTATTCGAATTGGAGGGGGAAGCACAAGCTGAGAGTAGGATAAATAAGGAAAAGAATAAAAGGAGATGCTGTCGAATTTTCATTGGAATTTGCCTTCAAATATTGAGGATGATTGAGAACTTTGAGAAGTTTGCTGACAAATCTTATCATGATTCTCGAATTTGAACGCCTGTCGAGAAATTTTTAATCTTTTAGAGTATGTCTGGATCAAGCAGAGATCAGGAGGTTCAATGCCCTTTCCCAAAATTAAGATAACTAGCACCTGTGCCCGCCAATTTGTAAATAATTACTTTCACCGTTTCCATATCCCCAATTTCAGCAGTGTAGAAGAGTGTGGTGCGTCTCCTTTTGTCGGTTTTGAAGAAGTCATTGTGTGCCATTTTACTTACCTATCTTCTCTACGTTTCTTTTTCTCTTTGCAATTTTCTGACCATCTCCACACAGGGTTTTAATCTACTTCGCTAGTTTTTCGAAACCTGCGGCTGGGATGAG
>JABGQV010000177.1 GCA_018648655.1 Anaerolineae bacterium
AATTAGAGTTTAGGACTTTGATAAGGTTTCGTAAAAAAGACATCCGAATAAAACCTTTCGGGTCTTTCTATTCAAAAAGGAATTAAAGATGAAAAAAGCAATTCGTATTCTCAACAATATCCGCTTGGCATTTTTTCCCATTGCTTACGGACTAAGCGGCGCGCTGATCGGTGGCACGCTCAACCGAATTATGATCGCCGAAATGGAAATGCCTGCCTCGTTGGTAGGGCTTTTCTTCGCTATTCCGTTACTGGTTTCTCCAGCACGTGTTTGGTTCGGCTACCGCTCAGACGGATTTATGCTCTTCGGAAAACGCCGTGAGCCTTATATTGTTTTGGGCGCATTGTTGATTGGCTTAGGCATCATCTCTATTGCCACGCTTTCAATCAATCTTGCAGGGAGCGCAATGCTCACGGTTGGCGTATTAATCGCCTTTTTGATTTACGGTGTAGGGCGCAATTTAGGACATAATACCTTCCAAGCCCTAGTCGCAGACCGCTTCACTGGAGAAACCGAACGTGGACGCGCGGTGACTCTTTACGAAGTTGCCACCCTCATTGGTCTTATCATTGGCGCAGGCGGATTGGGCAAAGCCCTCGAAAATTATGACCCCGCCAGCCTGACCCAAGTCGCAATTGGCGTTGCAGTGATTGTTCTTATTTTGGCAACTTTTGCCGCCATCAAGCAAGAGCCACGCGGTGATGATGTGAATGCAGCGGTCGCATCTGCCAGCAAAATGCCCTTCAAACAGGTTTTGCAAGAAGTGGTCTTGCCCGATAAACAAATCCGCTCCTTCTTCATTCTCGTACTTTTCACCTTTCTTGGCACTCTTGCCCAAGACGTTCTCCTTGAGCCTTATGGCGCGCTCGTGCTCGGTATGCCTGTTGGCGACACCACCCGCCTGACCATGTTTTGGGGCATTGGCGTAATGCTCGCCATGATTCTTTCTGGCACAGTCTTCATCAAATGGCTTGGCTATATGAAAGTCATGCGAATAGGCATCGTTTCCAGCGCATTGGTTTTTGTTGCGCTTATTTTGCTTGGAGCAAGCGGTAACGCAGGCGCATTCAAAAGCATCGTTTTTGTGATGGGTTTTGGCACAGGCTTGGCAGGCGCAGGGATGCTGACCGGCATCATCTCCTTCACCACACCCATCCGCGCGGGGATGCTCATGGGCGTTTGGGGCATGGCAAATATGATCGGTCACGCTCTCGGCAGCCTCATTGGTGGCGGCATCGTAGATATTGTTCGCTTCTGGATGGGGGGCAGCGCATTTGCCGCCTACTCAACTGTCTTTGGGATGGAAGTAATCATGCTCTCTATCGCCTTTTGGATTTCGACGAGATTGGATCTCTCCGCCTCGAAAGCGAAACTTGAGGCGGATGAAGTTTTGCCCGCCTAGATTTTTCGACACGCCCATGATTTAGGCTTGCTGCGCGCGTAGATACGCTTTTTCTTCCCCAAAATATTCAAAAAGACTTCCGAATTTCTGAAGAATTCGGAAGTCTTTTCTTTTAAATTTCCTCTTGACATTAACCTTACGTCATAGTTTATACTCTTTTCACGATGTACACTGTAAAAGAAATTTCCACCCTAGCTGGTGTTAGCGTGCGCACGCTACACTATTATGATCAAATTGGCTTGCTGACCCCAACACGAAAAGCAGAGAATGGCTACCGTCAATATGACGATGCCGCGCTCTTGCGTCTTCAGCAAATTCTCTTTTACCGAGAATTAGATTTTAAATTGCTGGATATTCGTGCTTTACTAGATGACCCAAATTTTGATCAGGTCGCTGCGCTCGAAGAACATGGTGTTGCGCTCATAGCGCGCCTTCTTCGTGTGGAGAATTTAATCGCAACGGTGGACGATACTATTAAGCATTTGAAAGGAGAAAAAGAAATGAGTAAAAAAGCACTATTTGAAGCCTTTAGTGAAGAAAAACAAGCAGAATACGCGAAAGAAGCCGAAGAAAAATATGATCCTGAAATCGTACGTGCCTCTAACCGAAAATGGAAAGGATATTCTGCCGAGAAGAAGCAAACGATTTTGGATGAGGGCAATCAAGTCTACGTAGATATGATTGCCGCGATGCCCAAAGGTGCAGATTCATCAGAAGCGCAAGCTGTTGTTAAGCGTTGGCGTAAGCATATGGATTATTTTTGGACGCCAAATCTCGACCAATTACTTGGACTGGCAACCATGTATGGGCAATCACCAGAGTTTAAAACTAAATTTGATGCCATGCACCCAGATTTAACTACTTTTTTCCGCGAAGCGGTTGAGATTTATGTTGCTAATAAATAAGGCTAAGTAGCTTCTCTTTGCTTGACGAAAGACCTCTCTGGGGCTAAAATACGCCTGTCTTTAAAAAGTCGCCTCCTTAGCGGAGGCGCATTTTTTTGTCTATAGCCCTGTAAAGGAAATAACCGATGACCGAAGAGAATCTAACCCCTGAAGAAGATCTTTTAGAAATGCAAGAAGAAGGCGCGGATACTATCCAAGCCGAAAAGATTATTATGAATCAATCAAGGGCAAATAGCATCTTTTCAGAAGAAGTTTCTATGCAACAAAGCGGAGCCGTTGGTTTAAAGGCGCATACAGTTTCTATGCAAGAATCTGGGGCTATTGCACTTGAGGCAGATGATGTCTCCATAACCAATGGCGGTGCTCTTCTTTTACAAGCAGAAAATGCTCAAGTGCAAGGAAGTGCGGGAGTTGTTTTAGCAAATAACGCTGAACTCCAGGAAGTTGCCGTTTTAGCGGTAGCAAGCCAAAATTTGCGCGCGGAGAAAATCCAGACAAAAATCTTATTTGCAGGAAGCGTTGAAGGTGAAGTTCACACTGTAGTTGATACACGCGAAGCAATCCTAATTGGCTTGGTTGGCGGTATTATTTCAGGAATGATTCTCTTGATGGGAAGATTTCTCTTTGGGCGCAATAAATAATTAAAAACCCCTCGGTATACTCGAGGAAAACGAATAGAGCATGGTAATCTCGATAAGTTTCGAGGTGAGAGGTGTTCGAGGAATATACGATGGATAAAATTTTAGTAGATGCAGAAAAACGTGAAGTAATTGGCAAAAAAGTAAAAGTTTTACGCCGAAAAGGCTTATTGCCCGCAGTGGTTTATGGTTATGGTGTTGATAAACCTATAGCGATTGTTTTAAAACATAGAGAGACAAGCCGAACTTTATCAAAAGCCGAATCATCTAGTTTGATAACTGTAAATTTAGATGGTAAAGAATACCCAACTTTGGTACGTGAGAAACAATGGGACTATATTAAACGCTCCTTATTGCATATCGATTTTCAGGTCGTTTCGATGACCGAGAAGGTTGCCGCCATGGTTCGTGTTGAGTTGGTTGGTCTTGCACCAGCAATCTCTACTTTTGGCGCAATTTTGATTTCTGGTTTGAATGAAATTGAGATTGAAGCCTTGCCCGCCGATTTACCAGAAAGTCTCGAAGTAGATGTTTCAGGTCTTGAAAAAATCGGTGATACCGTTTTGATTCGTGACCTTGAACTTTCAGATAAATTGACTTTGCTTAATGATCCTAACTCTATGCTTGCTGTAACTAGCGCTATAGAAGAAGAGATTGTTGAAGAGGTTGATGCCCTTGAAGCCCTCGAAGGTGAAGAAGGTGAAGAAGGTGAAGGTGTCGAAGGTGAAGAAGGTGAAGCCACGGAAGAAGCTGCAGAATAATTTTCTTTCAAGAATCAAAAGAGCGAGGCATTTGCCTCGCTCTTTTTCTTTTAATTAAGCTTGTAGATTTTAGCCTAAAGCAAATTTGAAATTTTTAGGTCTGATATCTTAAATTTGTAAAATTGTCTTCAAAAAGTTAACTGTAATTCGTGCTGTTGCGCCCCAGAGCAATTCGCCATCATAAGGATGATAAGCAATGGTTGGATGATGCGCTTTTGGATGCTGAAATTTCCAATAATTTTTAGAATCTGAGAGCCAGTTTATGGGCATAGTGAACACACGCGCTACCTCAAGGGTTGAAATAGTAAAAGCATATGCCCAAGGAAAAATGCCCACAATGGGTGTAATCTGAAAATCAGTAACCGTACGCACTTCATTTATTCTCCCCAAAATTTGAATATCTTTTGCTTTTAGACCAATTTCTTCATCAGCTTCGCGTAATGCTGTTTTCTCGAGTGTTTCGTCTTCGATGTCGCAGTGCCCACCGGGGAAAGAAACCTGCCCACTGTGATCGCTCATCGCGTCGGCACGGCGCGTGAAAAGTAAATGCCACTCATCATCGTAAAAAGTGAGGGGTATAAGTACAGCAGCACATTTTAGTGGGATTTCGGTCTGCTGGGCGGGGCGACCAACGTAACCATCAGTGGAGGGTAAAGCGTCTGCGTGATAATGTTGACGAAGACGCTCCTTAATTTGGGCTTGAGTGATGGTCAAAATCTTATTCTTCTCCCCGTACAGGATTGCCACAAAAAAGGCATTCAGCAGTATTTTCGTCTATCCATCTGACTTCGTTTGAATGGATAGGTGCGCCACAGCTTTTACATTGTGTTGGTAATTTAGTGTGAGATTTATCGTGTGCCCTTTCTACTTCTTCCCCTTCTGGCAATCTTTTTTCTAGCAGATTGGTGATTTCTTGAGATTCTTTTTCTAATCCCAATTCCCTCAACTCATCTATAGCGCGTTGACCAAAACGATGAAAAGCTTCCGATTGTTTTTTTGCAGCAAGCATCGTTAGTCCGCGGGTGAGATGGGGCATTCCTTTTTCTAAATTTTCAGACAGAATATAAGCCCGCCCTGCACGAAGGTGAAATATGGGTGCGCGTGGTCCCCGTCGTCTTTCCGCGTCTCGAGCTATTTTCTCAAATGCTACTCCAGCTTCTGCATAATCTTGATTTTGCATCAACTTATTTGCACGTTTTAAGACAGGTGGAACACGGCGGTTTCTTGGCTGCCTAAATGGTCTACGGAGAGGGCGTCTTCTTCTCATTCTTTTTCCTTATTCTGCTGGGCGAAACTCAACCAATTCCATTGTCTCTCCCAAGCTAATCGGGAAAGTCATTCCTTGAACTTCAACAGTGGCTGAATCCATTGTCATTTTGAGCATACCTACATAAGGTTCGAACCAGTGCGTGCTCTTGAAAACGATAGTACTTTCAAGAACCATACCGTCCATATCAATCGAAAAATCTGAAGTCATATCACGTTTTACGATTACTACATTAGTATAGTTGCCAGCAGGGACAGTAAGTGATTGCCCTATAGAATCGACGCTCCAATTCATTATGACTGGTGAATTATTGATGTGAGCAGTAAATGTTTCGCCTTCTTCTGAAAATGTCATCTCGCCATTCATTATATATTGCGATTCCCAACTCATATCCCAGTCATTAGCAACGAGGGTTTCTTCAGATGGTGCGATGACACCAGATATATACTCGTTGGTCAGCGTGCCATCTACCATATCACCAAAGATGGTGTCCATTGTGGCTAGCGGATATTCTTTAATTGCACCTGCATCACATTCAATAGTTGATTGAGAAAGGATGCCAGTGCTTAGAACGAGCATATCGATGGTGGCTGTTGAGCCATTAACACTAGCGACCGTGAGGCCAATCTGGTCATTGCCTCCCTCTGGTTTGTCAATTCTGTATACAAGCTGTTGGTCAGGAATTAGGGGGTAAAGAATATTATTGCAAGGACTATCATGTGTGGCAGAAGTTTCTTGCGCAGGTGTAGATTCATTGTTCGTTTCTGTGGGTGTTTCTTCTTTTTTGTCGACCAGCTCTGGGTTAAATAAACTACAGCCGAGGGTAAATAATATGAGGATAATGATTAAGGGAAATAGATGTTTTTTTTGCATGATTTCTCTCTTTTTACTTTTCGTTTTCTGAGTTTTCTTCTACTCTTTTTGGAGCCTCTACCTTTGTTACGCTTCGTGCAAAAATCAAAAAACCGGTATGTGCAATCATTCTATCGGTGGGGCGTAAGCGTGAAGATTGGGGTTTATAGTACCGAAGCATAATCTCACAAACTTCTATAAAGGCAAAATTAGTCTGATTTAATGCTAAAAGAAGCTGCTCAACTTGGTTAAAAGTTGGCACAAGGCTGCCAAAATAGCCCCCGGGTTTAAGTGCGGCGCGCACTTGTCCTAAATAATCATGCGGGTTTCGCACATCGAGGAAGAACGCATCGGCGTTGAGGTCGGGAAAACCTTCACTGATATCACCCAAGTTGAAATCCACGCGCGTTTCTAGTCCTAGTCGCTTTAGATTCTTTTTTGCAAGTTCTTGCATTTTTTCACGAATCTCGTAACTATAAACCTGTCCCTTATCGCCTACTGCATGTGCCAAAGCTGTGGTCATCGATCCAGAACCTGTTCCTGCTTCAATAACGCGTGACCCCGCACCAATGCCCATCGTGACGAGAATAAATCCAATATCTTTGGGATAAAGAATTTGGGTATTGCGCGGCATATCTCGCAAAACATCTGCTAAAGAGGGGGGGAAGATATAAAAAGGCGCATCTGTATGGCTATAAATTTGTGTGCCCCAAGGCAAGCCAATCAGGTCGTCGTGCTTCAAAATACCACGATGGGTGTGAAAATCCATACCGGCTTTGAGTGTGATAATAAAGTGCTTATGGCGTTGCCCAACGAGTAAAACTAGGTCGCCATCTTGAACGTGTGTGGTGTGTTTATTCCATGTCATGCGATTATCTTACCACGATGCCGAGATAGATTTGATAGATGCCAAAGAAGAATAATGTGCCAGTGGCGACAAGTAATAGGATGCGACGAAATCGGATGTGTTTTTGACTTGCTCGCCCTAAAACAACGATGAGCGTGGCATTGAGCGTGATGATTGCCCCATAAAAGGCCAGCATAAAGGCGATGCCGATTGTGGTGCTTTCTGTTAGTCCTTGTAGAAAAATGGGGCCACTTACCAGACTCCAGAAAATATAAGGACCTGGGCTCAGGAAGTTCATCGTAGCGGCTTTCCAGATATTTTGTTCTTTGCCTTCTTCGGTGGAGTTTTTATCAAAGTTGCGCCATTCACGAAAAGAAGAATAGGCTAAAAAGAGAATAAAAATCCCGCCCGCGATATATAGCCCACGTTGCAGAGATTCTGGCATTTGTTTCAGCACAAATATAGCAAGAATGATGATAGGACCATCGCTCACTAAGGGGGCAAAGGCGGCTATGAGTGTTTTTCGCCAGCCATTAGCTAGTGTTTGGGTAATAAGATAGGTTTGGAAGGGGCCTGGCTGTGCGCCGGCGGCAAAGCCAAGAGTGAGGCCTTGAAGTATGTAGGGGAGCATAGAACCTCTATGACGGTGAAAATAGATTCTCTTTGAGAAAGAGTGGTGGGCAAGTCAAAGATTGTAGTTATACAGTAGTTTTGTAGAATAAACAACTTTTGAGAAAAGAGAGTGAAGGGCCACATCTATTTCAAAAGAGAGAAAATCTCCTGTTTCATGTGAGCTGAAATCACCCCTAAAAAAGATTTTGTTATTTGAATATCAAGTTCCACATGCTATAATGTTTCGATGGATTTCCTTATTATCTTCAGTGTAGCAATTATCCTGATAAGCACTGTTTTTTTTCTAAATCTAAGAGCGGGTATCCGAGCTATTCAGGCGGGGCGTCATCTGGATAACTGGTCTTTTAGACATAAAGAAATGAATAAGGCGCGATATTTTTTTAGCCTCGCGACAGTGCTGGGCATTTTTGCTCTTTCTCTAATTATTTTTGGCATACCTGTAGTAAAGAATCGTAGCGTTCTTTTAGCTAGTATTCCTGTAGCAAAAAATGAAATTTTTGTACCAACCAGTACGCTTTTTGAGCAGGCTACAGAAATGCAGATTGTTGTAAACACGCCCAAATCAACACCCTCCCCTGCTTTGGCTTTATCCCCTACTGGTGTGTTTGTGTCAGGAACACCGTCCTCTCAGGCAACTAAAACATCACTTCCAACTTCATTTCCTACTCATATTCCACCATCAAAAACATCTCTCCCGATAGGCACAAGCACAAATGCCGCAATCGCTACACCAACTATCTCAATACTGGCCCCTGTTACAAATCTCTTTCGAGGCGCTTTAACGCCTGAACCTAGTGTATTTGTTAGCTCATTAATCTTCTCAGCTGAGATCAAAAATCAGCAAGCTGTATTTCCAAGAGACTCTTTTTATAACCCAATAGAACGTATATATGCTGTATTTTCATACAAGAATATAATTCCAGGTGTACGGTGGACAGCCCTTTGGTATCGTGATGGAGTACTGGTACATTCTGTAACGAAACCTTGGTATGAGGGTTCGGGAGGTCTGAGTTTTACTGAATGGAGCCCATCTCCCACTGAATGGTTGCCTGGCATCTATGAGGTTCGGATTTTTGTGGGGTTGAAATTACAATCAGTTGGGCAATTTATATTGCGAGGCAATCCATCAACATTGACTCCCTCTGCTACAAATACATTTACCTCAACGCCAAGTAATACCCCGACGCGGACGCCATCTCCAACCGCAACGTATACCAAGACTTCTACTCCTACCCCAACTCTTTCTATTCCCGCGGGTGTTATTACTCTTTTTAAAGGCACTTTGACGCCCAGCGCTAATGTATCAGTAAGCTCGTTGAACTTTTCTCAAGAGATAAATAACGAGAAAGCGGTATATCCCAGCATTTCCTTTTATAACCCAATCAGACATATGTATGCTGTTTTTTCATACAAGAACATGGTTGCCAATGTGCAGTGGACAGCCCTTTGGTACCGTGATGGAATTCTGGTTCATTCTGTGACAGAGCCTTGGTATCAGGAAGTAACTGGCCTAAGTTTTATAGAATGGGATCCGTCTCCGGATAAATGGTTGCCTGGTGTATATGAAGTTCAGATTTTTGCGGGATATGAACTACAATCGATGGGTCAATTTAGAGTACGAGGCAATCCACCAACGTTGACACCAACTCCTACGATTACGCCTACTTCAACTCGAATACCGACGGCTACTGCGACCTTTACGATAACGCCAACACCAACCAACACGTCAAGGTGGATTCCAACGGCTACCGTGACCTATACGAAGACTTCGACTCTGACTCCTACCCCGACGCGGACACCATCGCCTACTGCAACTTATACCAAGACCCTGACGAATACGCCAACACGGACACCGTCGCCTACTGCAACGTATACAAAGATACCTACTCCAACCCCAACTCTTTCTATCCCAGCCAGAGTCAGCACTCTTTTTGAAGGTATATTAACGCCAGATGCCAATGTGTCTATGAGTTCATTGGGCTTCTCCCAAGAGATAAATAACAAACAAGCGGTTTATCCAAGTATTTCTTTTTATAATCCAATTAGACACATGTATGCGGTTTTTTCATATGAGAATATGACTGCCAATGTACAGTGGACAGCTCTTTGGTATCGCGACGGGGTATTGGTATATTCTGTAACAGAGCCGTGGTATCAGTATTCTTCTGGTTTAAGTTTTGCTGAATGGAGTCCATCCCCGGATAAATGGTTGCCCGGTATTTATGAGGTTCAGATTTTTGCGGGATATGAGTTACAAACAATTGGCCAATTTAAAGTACGAGGTAACCCACCGACCTTAACACCAACTTTTACAATTACTCCTACCCCAACGCGGACACCGTCGCCTACTGCAACTTATACCAAGACCCCGACCCCGACGAATACGCCAACGCGGACACCGTCGCCAACTGCAACTTATACAAAGACCTCGACACCGACGAATACGCCAACGCGGACATCGTCGCCAACTGCAACTTATACCAAGACCCCAACCCCGACGTCAACGGCTACCGCAACTTATACAAAGACCCCAACCCCGACGAATACACCAACACGGACACCATCGCCTACTGCAACTTATACAAAGACCTCGACACCGACGAATACGCCAACGCGAACACTGTCGCCAACCGCAACTTATACAAAGACCTCGACTCCGACCAATACGCCAACGCGAACACCGTCGCCTACTGCAACTTATACAAAGACCCCAACACCGACCAATACGCCAACGCGGACACCGTCGCCAACTGCAACTTATACAAAGACCTTGACACCGACGAATACGCCAACGCGGACATCGTCGCCTACTGCAACTTATACCAAGACCCCAACCCCGACGTCAACGGCTACCGCAACTTATACAAAGACCCCAACCCCGACGAATACACCAACACGGACACCATCGCCTACTGCAACTTATACAAAGACCTCGACACCGACGAATACGCCAACGCGAACACTGTCGCCAACCGCAACTTATACAAAGACCTCGACTCCGACCAATACGCCAACGCGAACACCGTCGCCAACCGCAACTTATACAAAGACCTCGACTCCGACCAATACGCCAACGCGGACACCCTCGCCAACCGCAACTTATACAAAGACCTCGACTCCGACCAATACGCCAACGCGGA
>JABGQV010000004.1 GCA_018648655.1 Anaerolineae bacterium
CTAAGCGTTATTCTCAGTTATCGAAAAACAGAGAAAGAGTTTTCTTATGAAAAATAATCTCGACAATATAAAGCTGGATGTCCTTGGGCTTTTTCTAGCAGGTCTAAATAATACTTTTTTAGCATTGCTGGTCGCAGTATTTATTCACGGACCCGGCACTATTTCTACTCAACCTGAAATATTACTCCGTGCTAGCTGGATTGCTGAAAACGCCACTCTTTGGAAAAATGGCTGGCTTTTTTGGTTTGCTCCTACACTTAGTTTCTGCTGGAGTTATTATGCGCTCGGTCGTCATTTGAATACTGCTCGTCAGTGGAGAAATTTGGCAATTGGCGTAGCATTGATTGCAGCAGCAGTAGATATTGTTGGCGTGCTAATCAATATGATAGTCTTGCCTGAATTAGCACGTGAATTAGTCAAAACAATTTCAAACCCAGATCCAACTCTAAAAGTTGTTTTTCTATCGATGGAAAAAATTGCCAATAGTCTAACCAATATTGGGGGGTTCGGACTATATACATTAGCAGGTATGCTGATTCTGCCCGCTATCTTTGCTACACCAAGCTACCCTCGCTGGCTTGCTAAACTTGGCGCAACAGAATGGATTATTTCTTCCATTGCCACAATCTTACTCATTTTTGCTCCTGATATTGCAGCGATCCCATTGGTAATCAGCTTTATTCTTTATGCCCCCTGGGTTTGGGGAAGTGCTATCTGGATTATTCGCAAAGAAAAGCCTGATAAATCAAAGGCTCAACCTTAACTTAAAATTTATCCCGAAATTAAATGATAATGCAAATGCGGGAAATCTTGATATTCCCCGCCATTGACAATGAGCCTATAACCTTTTTCTGCCAAGTTTAGTTCTTCGACCAAAGATTGGGCGGTGCTGACTACATCCGCGAGAAAGGTGGTGTGGTTTGCATCGAGGGCTTGGAAATTGGGAAGCTCTAACTTCGGCATCAATAAAATATGCACAGCATAATCTGGCTTAGGATGGTAAAAGGCGAGCAAGGTGTCTGTTTCGCGCAAGCGTTTAAAGGGAATCATAAAACTCATCTTTGAAAAAATCAGACGGACGATAATACGCCCGAAAAAGGTATTGGTAAGGCGGTAGAGGGCTTTCATTTATTATCAACGCTGTAGGGGCGCAGCATACTGCGCCCCTACAGTATTCATTAAAATTCAATCACAAAAAACAATTTCATCATAATCAATAGACTTAAGACAAGCCAATGATTTTACAGGGAAACCATGTTTTTCCAGTTCTGCACGCCCTTTAGAATAACCTTTTTCAATTAATGTCCCTACACCAACAATTTCTGCTCCCGCAAGTTCTGCAAGACGGACTAAGCCTAAAATGGTCGCGCCGCTGGCAAGAAAATCATCGATGATAAGCACTTTTTCACCACCGCTAAGATATTCAGGTGAGACAATCAGTTCAACTGTGCGTCCTTTAGTATGCGATGGCGCGAGCGTTAGAAAAACCTGATCTGGCATAGTAACAGGTTTGCGTTTGCGCGCATAGACAACGGGCAAATCCATATATTTACCTGCCATTACTGCAGGTGCAATGCCAGAAATTTCGGCCGTCAAGATTTTGGTTGCACCGATATCAGCAAAGAGTTTAGCAAATTCTTTCCCAGCTTCATCCATGAGGTGCGTATCTACTTGGTGGTTAACAAATCCATCCACTTTTAGGATGCCATTACCGAGATATTCACCTTCGGCTTGAATA
>JABGQV010000178.1 GCA_018648655.1 Anaerolineae bacterium
AGCTCAATTGGCAGAGCGAGCGGCTGTTAACCGCTAGGTTCTTGGTTCGAGTCCGAGATGAGGAGCCAAAGAAAAAAGCACCTGAAATCAGGTGCTTTTTTCTTTTAATTTAAGGTCATCTTTTTCTTTTAAAGAAAATATACTTTGCAATAATCGAAAACCCGAGTATCTCATTCTAAGCCTATAAAGCCTTACTTTTCTCTCCTAATAACTTATAAATTTTTACTGGCTCACTTTTTCCTTTCACTTGTCTTGCCTCGACGAACTCGGTTTCCATTTCTTCTTTTATTGCTTCATTTGTGCTATCACTAATCATCATTGACCAGCCATAAACCTTGCTTAAATCTTGTAGACGCGCCGCAAGATTGGCATTATCACCGATGATGGTGTAGTTGATCCGTTCTTCGGAGCCAAGCAAGCCCACAAATACATCACCACTGTTCAAGCCAATGCCAATATCGAAGTTGAAGTTTGGGGGCAAGATGCCTTTCTCCTCCCATCCCTGCTTTAATTGAACGAGAGCAAGCTTCATATCAAGAGAGGCGCGAGCGGCGCGCAAAGCATGGTCTTCATATCGAACAGGCTCTCCAAAAAACGCGACTATCGCATCCCCCTCATATTTATCCACTGTCCCGCCGTATTTATGAACGATCTGCGTCATCACATCTAAATAAGGATTAAGCAATGCCACCACTTCGCTAGGTGTGAGACGTTCAGAAAGAGTCGTGAAATTGCGAATATCAGAAAACAAAATGGTGATTTCACTACGTTTATTCAATGTATTAATATCTTGCGTACTAATCAACTGCTCAACCATTTCAGGAGAAATAAATCGAGAAAAAAGTTTGCGAACACGCCTTTTTTCGATTTCTTGTGAGAGGGCTTGCTCTAAGGTGGGCATAATTACGCCCAGTAAAAGCATAGTAACGGGAGAAGTATAAGGTAGATAGAGACCTGATTTTATAAAGGCTATGAGATATATAATGTTATAAACTAGGAATATGCCAAAGAGTAAACTTAGGCTAAGGCTAGGATGTTCGGCACGAATCAATAAACGGGATAGAAGCGCAGCCAGCAAAATAAAGAGCAAACTCACCCACAGCGGCGCGATTTGAATATAATGTTGATTAAGTAGCATATCGATCGTATTAGCAACAATTTCCACACCCGAAGTGCGCGTTTGACTTGAAAATGGACTTGGGTAGATATCCTGTAACGTGACCGATGTTGCGCCGATTAACACAATTTTATCTTTGAAATTTTCTGGGGGATAATCGCCTAAAGCAACCTGTGCCGCAGAATAGGTGGGGTAAGTGCCGGCAGGGCCTCTGTAATTAATTAAAATACGATTGTTTTGAAGGGGTATTGATTCATTCCCTAATTTAATGCTAAAAGGTGAAAATTCGCTGAATGGTGGAGCCTTTTGATAAAGACGTACTACTTCAAATACCCAATTGAAAAAATCTTTATCAAAATTATTTTGAGCGCGTAACGAACGCGCGATTGCATCATCATCTAATTTAATTTCGGTGATGCCCAAGCCATCAAAAACATCTCTATAGACGGGCTGGGGCAAACGAATAGATTCTACGCCTTGATGATCGGTATAGATTTGTACCAAGCCAACTGAAATGGGCGTTTCAGAAAGCTCTTTTGCAAGGATCTCGTCGCCTTCACCAGATTCTTCAAAAAGCAAAATATCTAAGCCGATAACTTCAGCACCAGAATCATTCAACACTTCGATAATCTCAGCTATATATTCACGAGGCCAAGGCCAAGCATAGCCTGTCCAGTTAAATGAAAAATCATCGATAGCTACGATAACAATTCTCTCATCTGGTTCTTGCACCCCACGAAACCGCATAGCAACATCACGCGCAGCAAGGTCTAGCCTTTCTGTAGGCGTAATTAATGAAGGGACAACGGCTAATACTTCAGATATTATTAGTATCACTATAGTGATACTAAGCAAAATTATTTGAGGCGCAAGTTTTTTGAGTTTCATTTTTTAGTCACCAAAGCCTCCGCCAGGAAGGTTACTCCCATCTGGTAAATTGCTCCCATCTGGCAAGTTACTCCCATCAGGCAGAATGCTTCCGTCTGGCAATTTGCTCCCATCTAGAAGCTCGCCATCTCCTTCAGGGAAAAGTTCATCTAAATCAGGGAGATTGCCATCTTTATCTGGCAAAAACTTCTGCCAGTCTTCCCAGGGTAAAACTCCTTTCTCTTCGAGATAGGGGAGAATATCTTGTGCTTCTGGTGCGGCAAATATCCATTCAGCAAAATCTCTTTCGCTCATTTTTTCGACTTCAGACAACTTTTCAAATTCTAATCTTGCACGCTCACCATCAAAGAGTTCTAAAGTTCCAGCAGGATTAGTCAAGATACAACATCCTTCTAAGCAAGAAACAAATGCTTCTTTCGTTTCTGGGTCAATCTCTACCATCATATATGATCCGCGAACAGCGGCTACACCAGAGGGTGTTTCAATCTCTACACTCCCACCATTTAGCACTATCCAAAGCTGTCCTAGCTCAAGCATAATGCGCGTCAGCAAACTATCTGCTTCAGGCTGATTAGAAACTAAAGTGAAATGAGAAAGTGGCGCCATCCTAATTACAGTGCCAGAAGAAAGGTCTACACGTGTATAACTATCCTCTTGTGTCCGAACTTCTCCATTTTCATTAATCATCCAACCATTCTCTGCAAACATGAATTCAGGGTCTATAGCTTCTTTTGCTTCGACACTTCCTTCAATTTCTTCCAAGACTGCATGAAGTTCCATTGCTCTTGTCGTTGGAGCTAACTCTGTGTTTATAGAAGGAGATAAGTCTGTTGGTTCAGCCAATTCTAGCGCTTCAATGCTTTCTTTTGTCGCAGGGACTTGCTCTTTCGCCTGGCATCCAAGAAAAGAAAAGGAAAGAAGAAAAAGTATGCCAAGTTGAATTGTTTTTTTCATAAGAACTCCTCAAAAACAGAAGTTAAATAATCTAAATATCAGCAAAAGAAATACTGATGCTATGCCATTACTTTTTATCAAGGTGCGGCACGCACCTGCAAAATGTAATTTACATATGCTAATTTACTTGCCCTTTTTGCCATTAAACGGAATTCATAAGTCACATTTTTATACATATTTAAAGGGTAATCACTATCACCACAAGAGACCGGTTCCCACTCTGTTAATTTTATGCCACCTTGCCACAACTCAACATAAATGCTGCCGTTTCCTTCGCAATCTAAATCAATCAACAAATCTACACGATCTTCTGTAGAATCTGGGTGAAAAGCAACCCAATCTTCTGCATCCCCTTCAGGAGAAGACAAATCACTGCTATAGCTAAAAGAGCGCGAATCAGATGCTGAAAAGGTAATATCAATTGCTGGCTCTTCCATAGAATCACCGTCTTCGGGAGCAGGGGTATAAACAGGAGCTGCTGTTGCTGCAATTTCTGTAGCTATTGCTACCGCACCTTCAGCAATAGGCAAATCTTCTACTACATCACTTTCTACATAAGCGGCAAAAACCCAGCCTTTCCCTTCTTCGCCTCCCTCATATTCAATTTCTATCCACGTTCCCGTGATATTTTTAGCAAGAAGAAATACCCTATCTCCTATATTTAGAATTCCCAAAGCCCCAAACTCTACTCCAGGACCTGATCGAACGTTAATTTGTTGTGTGACTTGACCATTCGTCTCTTCTACACCGCTTGATGTATCACCACCCGAAACGACTGGGACATTGGGCTTGCTTTCTGTTGAAATAAAATCTGCCGAGCCCCAACCGGTGACGCGTTCCCCGTTTGGTAAATCAGCATTAATCTGATACCAATCTTCCTGCGCATTTTGGCCAATAATCTCTACTTCACTGTTAATACCCAACATGCCCAAAGACCTACTCGATGCACGGGGATGCTCACGCAGGTTTATCTGCGCAGTCACTTTGCCCAAGACCGGCTCCACTGTTGGAAGAACGGTAGCAGGCAATGGAGTCGCGGTCGCTCTCGGTGTAAAGGTAGGGTATAAAGTGGCGGTAATCACGCCCACTGTTGGGGCAGGCGCATCGCCCACTTTGGATACTTCCATACTACATGCTGTTAGAAAAATAAAAATCAGCAAAAACAAAGAAATTTGGTGTTTTTTCATAATTATCTCCGCCCTTATTCTAACCTAGGCTAGAAATTTTGGCATCTAGGCAAATTTGCTATTTTTTTACTTTTAAGTTTATAATCTACTCTATGAAACTATCAGTGATTATCCCCGTATATAATGAAGTTCAAAATATCACCGAAATTCTTAAACGTGTGCAGGCAACTGCTTTGCCTTGGGAAATAGTCATCGTGGATGATGGCTCTACCGATGGCACGCGTGATATTTTGAAAGAGTTGGATGGTAAAGACAAAATCCGTGTCATTTTACATGATAAAAATCAAGGTAAAGGCGCGGCAGTCCGAACAGGTTTCTCTGAAGCCAAAGGCGATGTCTTCCTCATCCAAGACGCCGATTTAGAATATGACCCACGCGATTATCCTGCTATCTTAAGACCCATAGAAGAAGGTATCGCAGATGTGGTTTACGGCTCACGTTTTTTGGGTGCCGCACGCCGCTCAACCATGTTTTGGCATATGATTGCGAATAAATTGCTGACGCTCTTTACCAATATTCTCTATAATAATATCTTAACGGATATGGAAACGGGCTATAAAGTCTTTCGCCGCGAAGTGCTTGATGGCATTACAATCCATTCCAATAGTTTCAATTTTGAACCAGAATTCACCGCCAAAATACTGAAGAAGAAAGTGCGCATTTTTGAAGTGCCTATCACTTTCAATCCACGTGATTATTCAGATGGGAAGAAAATAAAACTGCACGATGCTTTTGAAGCCATTTGGGCATTAATCAAATATCGATTTGTAAATTAGATCTAAAACTTAAACCAAAAAGAGCCGGAGAAAATTCTCTGGCTCTTTTTGGTTTCTTAGTCTTTGGCACGACTTGAAAATTTATTATTTTGCGTAATCTATCGCCCGAGTCTCTCGAATTACAATCACCTTAATCTGACCAGGGTATTGCATATTCTCTTCAATTTGGCCAGCAATATCACGTGCCAATTTTCCGGCGGTAAAATCATCAATATCATCAGGGCGGACAATAATACGAACTTCACGTCCTGCCTGAATCGCGTAAGCTTGCTCAACACCCTTGAAGGATTTCGCTAAGTCTTCAAGCGCGCGGATGCGTTTGATATAAGCTTCTAAATCTTCACGGCGTGCGCCAGGGCGTGCGCCAGAAATTGCATCAGCAGCTTCAGTGATAACAGCCTCAACAGATGCCTGATCTTCTTCATGGTGGTGAGAAGAGATCGCGTTTAATACTTTCTCATTTTTCACACCATAACGTCTACAAAATTCTGCACCAAGCTTGGCATGTGTACCTTCTTGATTATGGTCCATCGCCTTACCAATATCGTGCAAGAAGCCACCCAATTTAGCAACTTCTATATCTGCGCCCAATTCTGCGGCGATAATACTAGCAAGTTTTGATGCTTCCACTGCGTGAGCCAATTGATTTTGCCCATAAGATGTACGAAATTTCAATCTGCCCATCATGCGTAAAATTTCAGGTTTCAAACCACTAATTCCAGCATCATAAGCAGCTTGTTCGCCAGCTTCAGCCATTACTTTATCAACAGCTTTGGTCTCTTGTTTCACAATTTTCTCAATATGCGCGGGGTGAATTCGTCCATCCAAAGTCAAGCGTGTCATTGCACGTCTGCCAATCTCACGGCGCACAGAGTCGAAACAAGAAATTGTCACCGCTTCGGGAGTATCATCAACAATCACGTCCACACCCGCAGCTTTCTCAAAAGCTTTGATATTACGTCCGTTTCTACCAACAATGCGCCCCTTCATATCATCATTGGGAAGTGGGACAAGCTTCGAAGTTACCTCAGAAACATGCTCAGAAGCCACACGTTGAATTGCATCTGCAATCAACTTTCTGGCACGTTTCTCGCCATCTGCTTTTGCTTCTGCTTCAATTTGGCGAACAATTCGGGCCATATCACCACGTGCATCTTTTTCTACTTCGGCAAGAATAATCTCCTTCGCTTCATCGGTGGTCATCTGCGAAATTTCTTGTAATTTTTTCATTTGAACTTCGTGCTGTTTATCTACATCATTGGCTCGGCGGTCTACAGCACTTTGACGATTATTAACCGTCTGCTCACGTTGCTCTAAGCGTTCGGCGCGTTTATCTTGCTCATCACGCCTATTCTGAATTCGGTTTTCATCCTGATTAATCTCTTTACGGCGCTGAGTAATCTCTTTTTCGGTTTCGCGCGTCAGGCCTAAAGCATCATCACGTGCCTGAATTTCGATCAAACGCGCCTGTTCTGTTGCGCCCTTAACAATATCCTCGGCGGTTATTTTCTGCTTTATTTGCTCTTGTTCATTGAGATAACGATTGACCATAAAGCCAACAGCTGCTCCTATGAGTAATGTAATTATTCCTATTACTATTTCCATGATATTCCTCGTTAGTTAATAAAAGTGGGATATAAGTCCCGGTCATTTTTCTTTTTAGGATACAAATTGATTCATACGCGTTTTCAGCTTGCGTACCTTCAATTTACTTTTTTTCTACTTCTACTTTCATTCTTCTTCCTCTCGTACTTCATCCCACAACTGTGAGAGCACGGGAGAGATTACGCCATAATTAAAACCACGTCTTGCTAAAAAGGCCGCAAGTTTTTTACGGAAATCTTGCCATTCGAGGTTACGTCTGGCTAGCTTTTTCGCTTTTTTTATGCCAGCCCGATAAACCAATTCTTCTTCGTTCACCATTTCTTCTAGCGTAGATTCGATAACTTTGTTCGTGATACCTTTTTGACGAAGCTCATAAGTCAAGGCTCGTTTTCCACGCGGTCGAAATGTATTTCGATTTTCTACCCAAGTTTCAGCAAATTCTTTATCATTTACAAAACCCAGTTTTTCTAAACGCTCTATTGTTGGTTCAATGCACAATTCTGAAATTTCATGTTTGCGCAAGTTTTTGCGTATTTCTGCCGAAGAACGTGATCTATAGCTGAGAAAGTTGATTGCTTTCAGGTACGCGCTCTCGAGTTCGTCATCTGCTCTTAGTGCGGCAATCTGATCTTCGGCAAGCATTTGTCCAACTCGCAGTGACCCAACTAAAACACGCGCGATCCCAAATTCAAACTCGCCATCCAGAAAGACACTTACTCTTTCGAGATTTCTACGCTGGGATTTAATGGCAGTGATTTTTTTCATCCTTAAAAACAAACAGTCGTGAACCTACCACGAGGTCACGACTGTTAAAAATTTTTCTGTTTGTGGGCAAACCTAAAGATGTAGAAATAGGCAAATATAGACGACTATAGTCATCAGGAGTGATGTGCGTTTACAGGTATTTAATTTTTTTACTCACATCACTGTCCATCATTTGTGGCAGATGAACGTCCCAAATAAAATCCAGAAGGGCGAACCCTAAAATTTTTCAGAAAGCTATTTAAAGTTATGACCGCAATTTGGCGGCAGAGAATTTTTATTTTAATAAATCCATAAAGGATTGTGCATATTATACATGAAAAAGATGTAAATATGTTTTCTGGTTTAACATCAAGAGAATAGAGGGATGGCAATAGATAAAAGATTTATCGTTTTTTAAGACTCTCTTACGATAAAATGATACTATAAAAAAGGACTCTACAACCATGAATACAACTCTAGATATTTTACTTAATCGAAAATCTGTGCGTGCCTTTGAGAAACGCCCCATCGAAGCGGATGTGCGTACCAAAATTCTCGAAGCGACCTTGCGTGCCCCCACAGCCGGAAATATGATGCTCTACTCAATTTTGGATATTAACGACCAAAGTATTAAAGAGAAATTGGTGAAGACCTGCGATGACCAGCCCTTCATTGCTCGCGCGCCGATGGTCTGGATTTTTCTGGCAGACTTTCAACGCTGGTACGACTATTTCATCCATTCTGGCGTAGATGAAGTTTGCGCCGAGCGTGAGATTGAGATGCGTAAACCAGAAGAAGGCGACCTTTTTCTGGCTTGCTCCGATACTTTAATTGCCGCACAAAATGCGGTTGTGGCGGCGGAATCTTTTGGGATTGGCTCCTGTTATATCGGCGATATTATGGAGAATTACGAAACTCATAAAGAGATGTTTGATTTGCCCCCGCATGTTTTCCCTATCGCAATGCTGGTTTTTGGTTACCCCACACAACAACAAAAAGACCGCAAGATGACTTCGCGTTTTGATGAGAAATTTATTGTTTTTGAAAATAAATATCAACGTCTTGATAGGGATGATTTTGAAGAGATGTTCGCTGAGCGAGAAAAATCTTTGCCACAAGGTAAGGCGATGCGCGGCATTACTAATTTTGGGCAAAATTTCTACAACCGAAAATTCGCATCCGATTTTTCGATGGAGATGAGCCGCTCGGTACGGGAGATGGTCAAAGCGTGGATAAGAGGGGATTAAGTACTTTCGTTAATCATCTCTAAAAAGAGTTCAACGATTTTAGGATCAAAATGTTTGCCAGCTTGTTCTTTTATATAAGCTAAAGCTTTCTCGTCTGACCAGGCTTTTTTATATGGACGTTCAGAGCGTAAGGCATCCCAAACATCTACAACAGCAAAAATACGCGCTGGTTTTGGGATATCATCCCCTTTTAATCCCTGAGGGTATCCGGTTCCATCCCATTTTTCATGGTGACATAAGGGAATATCTAAGGCTGGTTTCAGGAAACTTATCGGAGAAAGCATCTTATATCCATATTCTGGATGGCGTTCAATAATTTTTCTTTCTCTCTTTGTAAGTCTTCCTTTTTCTTTTAGAAATACACTATCGGGAATGCCCATTTTTCCAATATCATGGAGTAAGGCGCCTCTTCGGATGTGTATTAGATCCTCCTCAGGGGTATTTGCACGACGAGCCATTTCTACCGTGAGTTTTGAAACACGGCGTGAATGCCCTTCAGTTTCAATATTTCTCAATTCAAGCGCGCGTGCCCATCCTTCAATAGTTGAATCATAAATGAAGTTTAATTCTTGAGTGTGTTGTATAACTATTTCCTCTAGTTGATTTTGGTGCTTTAATTCAACATTTTCAGGGCGGGCAATTTTAGTTTTTCTTTTCTTTTGCTCTATTTCAAAGCGTACCTCTAGATTAGTAATTTCCATACTTTTTTCGTTGCTAAAGATTTCTTGCTGAACCTCTTGGTATTTTTTCAAATAGTGATAAGCTGATTTATAATCTTCAGTTTTTTCACTGATCTCTGCTAAAGTTTGAAAGGCATTCCGAATATCTGGTAAAGCCTTAAGTGCTTTGGCTATGCCTAAACTTTTTTTCGCATATTCAAGAGCATTTGAGTACTGTTTTTGATGATAGAGAAGGATAGCTATTTGGTTTTGGGTAAAAGAAATGCTTTCTTTATTATCTAATTCCTGAAATAGAGATAATGCCTGATATAGGTGTTGTTCGCCTGTCTGATAATCTTCTTCTTCATAAGCGATTTTGCCAAAATTAACTAAAATCGAAGCTATGAATAAACGGTTGCCCATCTCCTCCGAAATTGAGAGTGCTTTGTGTAGGTGTTTTTTAGCTAGTATATAGTTTTTCTCTGCTAGATTTGAAACGCCCAAATTGACTAATAAAGCAGCTTGCCCCCGATAATTCTTAGTTCGTTTGGCTATTTTATAAGCCTTATAATAATAATTCCTTGCAGTATGGTAACTCTTTTGTTTTTCATGAATGCGCGCGATAGCATTTACCAACATTATGATCAACTCATCATCTTTTAGTATCTCAGACATCCTAAGTGCAGTTAGATTGATTTTTAGGCTGGTTGGATAATCTCCTTGTTGAAAATATAGTCCCGCTTGTGCTTTTAGTGCTTTGGCAACCCCTTTTTCATAATTGGAAGCATCAAACAACTCTAATGCTTTTTCAATATATACATAGGCTTTTTCAAAATCTGTGTTTGTGAATATCTCTGTCAGTTGGAAATAACTTTCCGCAATACCGACTTCATATTCAATCTTCTGAGAGAGCTCTAATGCTTCGAAGGCACTTTCTTTGGATTTTAGAATATCTATACCCCGATATAAAAACGCAAGCTCATTAAGCAAATCCACCCTTTTTTCCCCTGACACCAATATTAGTTCTTTCTCTAATTGAGCGATTTTATTTTGCATTGGATTTTCTATAATTCGATACCGATATTTTCTAATTTTGTCTATTGTAGCATTTTTTGACC
>JABGQV010000172.1 GCA_018648655.1 Anaerolineae bacterium
TTCACTCTGCCAAACTGCCGCTTGCTTCGCCATAATTGGCGAAGGTATTGACTAGTGTAGTTGATTTCTTACAAAAACTAGTATTTAGCTCTATACCTGTGGCCAAAGCTTTAGTTGATACAGGTAGTGTGATAATACGCTCCTCTGTTGTTGGTATCCCAATAAATAAGTGGGATCATGAAAAAAAATGGAAATATGATGACGTAACGACTCCTTGAAACGTAAAATTATTTTGCACTCCCCATTTTTAAAAGAGACCAGTACTGCCCAATACCTTTCATAACCCTATGTAAATAAATAAGAGGATCGTAAAAAATGAAATTTCATACTAAATATGATTATGGTGTCGATCAACTTATTACGTTATTAGGAACCGATCACCCTCGCTATTCGGAACTTCTTCTTCTTCAAGCTAAACTTAATAATAATCTGACAAATTCTAAGGCTAACGATTCAGACACTCTTAGAACAGAACGCATGATGATTATTGAGTCTCTTAATACATTTGCAGAAGAAATTGTCGGTATAAAATTCACAGAACTCATAAAACCAGGTATTGCGCATACTGACGCAGAAGATGAAACATCCCTGTATCAAACAATAGATTTTGGCACTCGGATCCCAGATATATCTGCGTTTTATGGAAGAACGAGGGAGTTAGGGAAAATCGAACAGTGGATAAATAATGAAAATATAAATATAGTTGGGCTATTTGGAATAGCAGGGATTGGGAAAACATCATTAGCTGCCAAATTAGTTCAACAGGTTAAAAATAAATTTGAATACATCGTTTGGTATTCTCTAATAAATGCCCCCCCGCTAGACGAGTTTATGAAAGATGCTGTTGATGTTTTTTCAGATTACCGGGGTGTTTTAAAGTCAGATGAAACCATTGACAAAATGGCATCTCGTTTCTTGCATTATTTGACAGACAAGAAATGTTTAATTATTCTCGATAATTATGAAAGTATATTTCGCAGTGGAAGCAAAGTTGGAGACTATTTAGACGGATACCATCCATATGGTGACCTATTACAAAAGATAGCACAACTAGAACATAAAAGCACAATCATATTAACCAGTAGAGAAAAACCAAAAGAACTAGGGCTTTTACAAGGTCGAAAAAGCAGAATTAGAACCATCACCATAAAAAAACTATCTTACTCAGACGGTATAAAAATTTTAAGAGACAAAGGATTATCTGGCTCTAGGAATGAGTTGCAGGAGGTTGTTTCTAAGTATTCGGGAAATCCTCTTGCCTTAAAATTTATATCAGAAACTATACATGACGTGTTTCTAAGCGATATCGGTGAGTTTTTACGACAAACAGCTTCTGTACCTCTTGAGATTAGTGATGTCTTAGATGAACAATTTAATAGATTAACAAAGTTTGAGAGAGACGTTATATTTTGGCTAGCAGTAGAGCGTGAGGGAGGAGCTATAAATGATTTACGAAAAGACACTACACACCTAATGGCAGAAAAACACCTTATTTTTGCAATAAACTCATTACAAAAGAGATCCCTTGTTGATATCACAGATGCCGGTTTCATTTTGCCAAATGTGGTAATGGAATACATCACTGATAAGCTAGTTGAGGTGGCTATTTCTGAAGTTACATCCGGAGACCTAAACCTACTAATTAGTCATGCCTTCACCAAGGCTCAAAGCAAAGAACATACTAGGAATAGCCAAGTGAGGCTTATTCTTACCCCTGTATTCGATTCACTTACAGGACAACTAAATAAACAAGATATAGCCGGTAGTCTATCAAGAATTTTATCTGCACTCCAGAGGGAAGATAAAGGGTATACATCGTATTATGCTGCCGGAAATATTATCAATATGTTTGTTCAATTTGAAATAGAGCTTGATTATCGAGATTTCTCAAATCTACCTATATGGCAAGCTTACCTAAAAAAGACAACCTTGAGAGACACGAATTTTACGATGTGTGATTTTTCTGGTACGGTATTTGTTGAAACCTTCGGTCAGGTGCTGGCTGTTGCGTTTAGTCCTAAAAATGATATTTTAGGAGCAGGTACAGCTGCGGGCGTATTGCTTCTTTGGGATCTAGATAATTTTATGCGCTTAAGAACTTTTCAAGGTCACAAAGATTGGGTTAGAAGAATTGCATTTAGTCCGACAGATAACATTATTGCATCTGGAAGCGATGATTACTCCGTCAAGTTATGGGATATTGAGAAAAATGTGTTAATGAGAACACTTGAAGGACATAAAGCATGGGTTCTATCGTTAGTGTTTTCTCCAAATGGCTTATTGTTGGTAAGTGGTGATGGCAATGGAGAAATAAGAGTTTGGGATATACAAACTGGCAGTTGCCATATGATTTCTGGCCACACAAACTGGATTAGGGCAATTGATTTCCGATTTGACGGGAAAATACTAGCAACTGGATCGGAAGATTTGACACTTAAGTTATGGGATGTTGAAAGTTGGGAGAATATACTTACAATCAGTGATTTCACGGACAACATTACTGATTTGAAATTTAGCCCTGATGGTACATGGTTGCTAATTAGTTGTTATGACGATGTTCAAATCCGCAATGCGAAAACCGGACAATATGTTAAATCTCTGAAGGGGCATACGCATCGAGTATTTTCTGTTTCTATAAATAACACTGGTGACTTGGCTGCTACCAGCAGTGAGGATGAAACCATAAGAATTTGGGACGTAAAAACAGGGGACTGCATAAAAATTTTACATGGTCATTCTGGAAACTTTAACTCAGTTTGTTTCAACAGTAATGGTAATCTGATAGCAAGTGGGGGCGAAGATCAAAGTATAAAAGTTTGGGACACTGAGTCTGGAAAAAGTGTTTCAGTATTACGCGGGTACACTAACTGGGTTAGGTCAGTAGCAGTGAATCCTAAAACAGATAAAATTGCAAGCTTAGCTGAAGACAAATCTATAAGGTTTTGGGAAACAGAAACCGGCTTGAATTTCAAAACACTAACGGGTTATGGATCTCAAGTAACTCCCCTTGTTTTCGACAATAACGGTGAAAGACTGTTTTTTGCTCGTGATAATCATGATATTCTAATTTGGGACACAAGAAAAGAAAAAAAGTCAAGAATACTAAGTGGGCACAAGAATAGAGTTAGAGCACTGGCATATACTCCTACCAAAGCACTTCTAGCCAGTGGTGGTGAGTCAAAAACAATTCGACTTTGGCATCTAGAAGATGGGCTTTCCAGTACTACACTTACAGGACACGACAGTTGGGTTAGATCGTTATCGTTCGACAAATTCGGAGAAAAAATGGCGTCCTGTAGCGAAGACAAAACAATCAAGATATGGGATATGGAATCAGGGCAATGTATAAACACTATTGAATTAGATAATTATGCTTGGGCAATAGCATTTCATCCAAACAATAAATGGGTAGTGAGTGGAGGCGAGGAAAATTTGCTCCAATGTTGGGATATTGAGTCGGGGCAATGCGTATATTCTGCCACAGGCCACTCATCACCTATATATGCGATTAAATTTAGCTATGATGGCAAACACCTTGTTTCTGGTGGATTTGATCACAAAATAATCCTTTGGGACACCATGACAGGGGAACTCCTTGACGTTTTTGAAGGCCATGAAAGTTGGGTATGGTCTTTAGATTTTAATAAATCAGGGAATTGTGTTATTTCTGGAAGCGCAGATGAGACCATAAAGATATGGGATTTGAAAACCAGGAAATGTATCCGCACATTAAGAAGTAACAGACCCTACGAGAGAATGAATATCACAGGGGTAAAAGGATTAGAACAAGCCCAAAAAGATGTACTATTTCACCTTGGAGCCATCGAAGTTGCGTAAAAATTCTAAACACCAAAGTTTTGCTCAAACTGGCGGCAGATTGACAAATATGAAATACACACTGTCTCGCATTTTGTCAGAACTATGGTCTCGCTATCAGGAAAACTTCAATCCAGATTGGCGAGAACCCTTACCTCCAAAGAAATGCGAATTCTGTGGAAAAACCGGACATCTGGAAGCCTACTGTCCTAATGCAAAAGGGCTAGGGTTTCTCGATTAGCTTCACCCCGGGGAAAATATTACTTTCTTCAAATTCTCTTGTATAATCATACACATCTTGCCATGCTGAGGGGGAACTCCTTGTCAGCAAAGCACAAAGACATCCAACTAGACCCCTAAAGAGAATTCTATGTCCGACATAGCAGCTTTATTACAGCGCCTGAGCCACTTTGTAAAAGCTGAATCTGAAACACAATATCAAACTTTGGTAGATCAATGGTCTCGGCCTCTCAATGAGCGTGTTGCACGTGGCTGGGCGATAGAAGGTATCTCCTTTGATTCCTCTAAAGGAAAGTATCTCCGCCTGCGTTGTACCGCAAATGATTCTCGTTTTAGAGAAGGTGATACGCTCGTTTTACACCGCAGCAATCCGCAAGACCCAAATGCTTTGCATGTTGAACTTCAATATGATGGTGGGAATGAACTGGAAGTCAGTTTAATTAAAGGCAATGAAATTTTCTTGCAAGAACACCCCACAGGATGGGTAGCCGATCAAGACTGGTTTGACTCCAGCCCCTTTTATCTATCAGCGTTGGATGCAGTAGCAGACACTCAACGCGGGCGTAGCATTATCCTTCCCTTGTTACAAGGAAAACTAATCCCTCGCCTTGACCCTGCCCGTCATGAACGCGTGGCTGAACTACTGAAAGAAACAGAACTGAATTACAGCCAAGTTGAAGCTGTGTCAGAATCTTATGCCGCAGACCTTTTGCACCTTATTCAGGGCCCTCCTGGAACCGGGAAGACCTTGGTTTTGGCGCATTTAGTAAAGCTATTGATCCAAGATGGGCAGCGCATATTGGTCACCGCCCTTACTCATCGGGCGATCAACAATGCTTTGAACAAAATCAACAAATTGGACGAGAATATCCCTGTCTGCAAAATAGGCACGTCTACCTCTGCCGATGATCTCCTCCCGGAAAACTATCGCAGTTTCAATTCTATTCCCTCTGAGATGCTGAAAGATGGCTATGTGATCGGCGCAACGCCTTTTTCTACCCAAACAAAACGTCTGCGGGGTGTGGAATTTGATGTAGTGCTTTTTGATGAAGCATCCCAGGTAACCTTACCCTTAGCCATTATGGGGATGCTTGCTGGTAGTAAATTCATCTTTATTGGGGACGAAAATCAATTGCCCCCAATCTCTGTTCTAGGCAGTGCCAAAAAGCCCCCTGATTCAATTTTCACCTATCTTGCTGGACGTGGCAATGCCACAATGCTTGATACCACCTACCGTCTCAATGACATGCTCACAGCCTGGCCGAGTGAAACTTTCTATGATGGTCTCCTGCTCTCCAATGAAGAAACCTCTTCGAAAAGATTGAAGCTCTCCACTACGATCGCTACACTCTGGGATGATGTCCTCGAACCAGAACGCCCCGCTGTCTTTGTAGACCTCTGTCACCGCAATACAACCGTCCGTAGCCAAACAGAAGCAGATGTGGTTGTATCACTCATCCAAGCCCTGCTAAAGCGTGGGCTTTCTCCAGATGAAATCGGTGTCGTTGTTCCCTACCGGGCGCAAAGTCGTTTGATCCGCAGTCTTTTACGCCGGAGTTTATCTGACGAAAAGATACTCAGGAAACTGGTTGTAGACACAGTGGAGCGAATGCAGGGGCAGGAGCGTGAGGTGATTATGGTCTCCTTTACAACCGCCAGCCCCGTCTTTGCGACTCAAGTTGCAGACTTTCTTTTTCAGCCCCAACGCTTGAACGTTGCTGTCACCAGACCCCGCAATAAACTTATTCTGGTTGGTAGCCATCATCTCTTTGATGCTGAGCCTGCTTCAGCAGAAGAAGCCAAACCCTTTGCTCTGATGCGTAGCCTGATTGCTGCTTGTGATCAGATCACCATTCCTGATGGTCACCTGCGGTAATGATGATGGCGCGCATTCTCCCAGAAACCCCTCCCCAAAATCTTCCTGGTGAAGTCTTGCGTACTTTTAAAGCACTTAAGGGCTTACCGGATAATTTCATCATTTGGCACCACCTTGCCCCGTGGGAGCCAGAGTCACCAGACTTTCTAATCATTGATTATCAGGGGCGTGTGCTTTTGGTCAAGGTGAGTAGAGCCTCTGCGGATCAAACTTCAAAGGCTGCCCAAATGCTCCTGATGGGGCAAGAAGAAGCACCTTTAGGGAAAGCCGAAGGGGAAATTCTGCTTCGCTTTGCTAAGACTGCGGGGATGCAGCCTGGGGAAATATTTGAAACCTTATGTGTCTTTCCCAATATCCCAGATGAGAAGGTCCAAGCCAGTCGCTTGGAACGCATGAACGGCGATTCGCAATGGGTGGGACGAGAGATACTAAAACCTGATGCTGGTTTTCGATGGGAAGACCTTCTCCCGGTAAAAGCACTTAAGCGTATTGAGATTGAAAAAGTGCGACGGCATTTTAGCCCGGAGATCATTGTCCCCAACGAAATGACAGTTCGCCCTAAGAGCGAAGCAGAGCGCAAGATGGGCTTGGAGGATTACCTGCTTGATTATGACCAGGAGCAAGCGGTAAAGGCTGAACTGGATTTGCCTCCCGAAGGGCAAAGATTGAGTACAGACTTTCGCCTGAATATCATCAATGGGGTTGCAGGAAGCGGGAAGACCTTGATTTTGTTATACCGCCTGCGCTTACTGGCTCATCAGTATCCAAATAAAAAATTCCTTATCCTGACCCATAACCGCCCCCTGATCCATGATATGGAAAGCCGCTTTGTGCGTTTGGCGGGGCGAGAGATGCCAAATATCGAATGGGAGACTTTCAGTCGTTGGTGTTCCCAGCATTGGCCGCCAGACCGAAAATGGCTTTCCCCGCTCTCCATGCAAGCCCGTCAATATAGGATCAAGGAAGTCTGGGAAAAGCATCTGGCGGATACATCCATTTCTATAGAGATGCTACGTGGAGAGATCGACTGGTTGAAAGACCAGGAGCCTGTCTCTCAGAAAGACTACTTAGCGATTAGTCGGCGTGGGCGTGGCTTTGGTCTGACCGATGCCATGCGCAAGCAAGTATTTGCTACAGTTACCGACTACCAAAAGAGACTGCGTGCCCAAAACACGCTGGATTGGGGAGATGTGCCGCGTATTATCTGGCGGTATATGCAAGATCATCCTGAGTATTTCCCCAAATACGATTTTATTTTTGTGGACGAAGCCCAGTTCTTTGCCCCGCTATGGTTTGCAATTATCAAGGAGTTGCTCAATCCGGGAAACGCACACTTATTTGTTGTGGCGGACCCAACCCAGGGCTTTTTGGGAAGAGGCGCATCTTGGCGATCTTTGGGGCTTGAAGCACGGGGACGGTCTCAGCATCTGAAACGCAGCTATAGAACAACACGGCAGATCATGGAGTTTGCCACGCTTTTGTATCGCCAACGTCTCCCCAATGAGCGTGACGATGATATTCTTGTCCCGGATATGTTGACAATGCCCGAAGGGGTTTTACCGCAAGTCATCTCTGTAGCAGCCTCACAAGATGAGAATGAGTTGATTGCAAACGAAATTGAACGCTTTGTTCGTGAGGGCTATCCAAGGCAAGATTTATTAGTCCTGCATGCAACAGGGGAAGGGGCTGATGGGTTGGTAAGGGCTATCAATAGTCGTCTGGGGAATGATGCTGCAATGAACCCCAAAAATACTTATCCAGGGAATTATGTTAGGGTGACGACGCTTAATGCAGGGGGAGGGTTGGAGAGTCCGATTGTCTTTATTGTTGGCTTGCGAACCCTTTTTGAGAAGGAACAGTCTTTGCGTCTTTCTGATGAAGAGCGGGAGGCATTGATAAAGTCCAATACGCGGAAGTTATATATGGCAATTACCCGGGCTGGGCAGAGGTTGGTTTTTACTTATGCCGGCGCGGGGGGAAATGTGTTGGATGATTTGCTGGGGAGGTTAGGGAGATCAGCTTAACGCTACTTGAAGAGACTTATCTTTTCCTCAATGAATATTGCAACGCTCTCCAAGCAGGCATTGAAGTCGGGATTATTCTGATTTTGGATCAGTCTGCATATTTTTAATGCTACGCAAGGTATTGATCTCCTTTTCGGGATTAAGAGTATCCAAAGTCCCCAACTCCTTAGAAATCTCCTGACATTCAATAAATACTTGCAGAGCTTTTTCGATCTTTTCGCTATTTGCAAGAGCGTAACCAAGCCAATAAAGTTTTTCGGAAAGTAATTTTCTATCACCATCTCGTCGAATTATCTCAACACAATAATCCAAATAAGTCCGGGCTTGCCTAAACTCATTGCGTTGCAAATGTAGAAAGCCAAGGGAGTAGTAAATTCCAGCAAGCCCTGTTTGATCGTTGAGTTGTTTAGCAATATCCAGACTCTCCTGATAAAGTCGGAATGCTTCATCCAAATGATTTTTGTTTTGTGCAAGAATGCCAAGGTTATATAGCGTGAGTGCTTCGCCTTGCTTTTCACCACTTTCTCGAAACAGACGCAATGCTTTTTCGAATAAGGGCTGAGCCTTAGCATCTTTGTTTTCAGAAAGGAACAAGGTAGCACGTAGCATCAAAGAAGCTGTTTCACCACTTTCTCCAATAGCTGTAAATGTATCTGTGACGAATTTTATGATTGAGTGTTTTTTCTTGTTATTTTCGTGATTTGAATAGTATGCCGTGAAATAATCTACCATAGCCAATGCCACGTTATTTTTTGACTTTGTAGCACAACTTCGAGCTTCTTGCCAAGCTTGCATGGCTTCTTCAAGTTTCCCAATGTTTGCATATAATCCACCTACCCCGAAATATGCCTGTGTAAGAATGTCAAGATTTTTGCTTTTAGATTCAGCGTTAATTACATCATTGTAAAATTGGAGAGCAAGCTCACGATCGCCCTGAGAACTATATATATCAGCCAAGCTTAAAATTAATATGGATAATGTTTGACGATCCTTTATAGAATCTCGCTGCTCCAATATGATTTCAATCCAATGCCGTAGCGTTTGCCAGTGCCCTCTGACATCGCAATATAAGTCCAAAGCTATTAGCGTAGATGCGACAGATGGAAGTTCTCTTGCTGTGAGAAATATATTTAAAGTGAGAAGTATATTATCGTATTCGAGGTCAACTTGCTCAAAGTTTGTCTCATATTTAATTATGTAGTCGTGGTAAAAACGTGCAAATCGGTTGGATGACCGAAGAAAGTATTCAAGGTAATCTGTGTTGGAATCGGGAGAAATCATAATACTTCACCATCTCCCCCATCTTTTAAGAGCACCGATTATTACTTTATACGAGAACAATCTACCTCTGAATCCAGCTTCGATACTATCTATCAGCTCATTAATAGCCCAGAAGAGGTTTCTTTTATAAATATATACCCTCAAGAGAAAAAAACAGGCCGCTACGACACCTCGAGAATCCTCAAGACCCTGATAAGAACGTTTTGCTTGGACAAAATATTCTATTGCTTCCTCCCAGGACTTTCTTTCAAATTCAAGTTGTCCAAAGGACAACAGGGTACGACTTACTTGAGGACGGTCACCCAGATCCTGAAGTAGTTTCAGTGCGGCACTGTAATAGGCAGATGCCTCTTCGTAAAAGCCTTGTAAACGGGCTACATCGCCAAGCAATCTTTTTGTCGCTGCAATGCGCCGTAATATCCCAACATCTCTGCTTAGTTTCAGGCTGGTTTCAAGGTGTGATCTTGCGCCGATATAATTTTTCTGGAGAAATTCTAGTTCGCCAAGAAAATGATAACATTGTGCAATCATTCCCAAGTCTTCTGGTTGGGACAATTTAGGAATACTTTGTTCAATCCAATACCTTGCCCTGCTATAATCGCCCTTGTCACGAGCAATTAATGCACGAACATAGTACGGATGAGCAAGCCAGGCAATAAGCTCTTGTTTGTTCGCTTCTCCGATAACCGATTCGCTGAGTCTTTCTGCCTCATCCAAGTTCCCCTGTGCCCTTACTACCATCGAGCGCATATGCCGGCTTCGCAATGCCATCTCAACGTTTTCAATGTCTGTATAGATTTGTTCGCTCTTTATGTATAATGTCTCAGCCTCTTTAAAGTCCCCGCTCTGGTTTAAAATATCCGCTTTGTCGTGCGTAAAGCGAGCAGAATTCGTGTGGTTCTCCATTTCTGTGGCTGCTTCAATAACCCAATCAAGAATGGTTATGCTATCGTCCCAATTGTACGTCGTCAAAGGTTTCGGACAGTTTCTAATGGAGACTTTTCGCCATTCT
>JABGQV010000046.1 GCA_018648655.1 Anaerolineae bacterium
TGGTTCAGCGTAGAGAATTAGACCCGCGGTAGCGGCAAATGAGAGCTGGAAACCAACATCCCAGAGCACCATCGGGTTGAAATATGACATTGCGACGGCAACAAAAAGGAGGGATGCAACGCCGTCTTGCCGCCTGCCAAGCTGTCTGCCAAGTAATCCAAGCCCGCCCATGAGCGCGGCGCGAACTACTGCCGCATCTGCCCCAACGAGAATTGTATAAGCGGCAATACCTATCATGGCAAGAATAGAGCCATTTCTTTTGCCAAAAAGATTGCCAAATAAAGTAATGAAAAGCCCTGCAATAATGGTGATATTAAAGCCCGAAATAGCAATAATATGCGTTGTGCCTGTATCTTTAAAGGCATGCTGAAGGTCAACAGGTAGTCCGGTTTCTATGCCTAAGAGAATTCCTGCCAACAAAGAAGCTTCTGGGTCGGGGAAAAGTTTATAAATATTGACAAGAGCGCGGTCTCGAAGATCATAAATTGCCGCCATAATTGGTGAACCACCACGAGCTTCTGGTAAAAGAGTCGCTTCTGCGTTTCGCATATAGGCATGAATATCGTTCAGGGCAAGATAATCTCTATAAGAAAACTCTTCGTTTTCTGGTGGGATTTCAAGGAGACCGCGAACACGAATATAATCGCCATAGCGGTAAGTTTCCCCCGCATTGATGCGCACAAGAATTTTTCCGTGTACTGTTAAAGCTTCAGTTTTGCCAATCTGATTAATGAATTGAGTGTCTAATTGGAGATTGGTATAAGTATCACGGTAATCAGGCGCATCAGAAATAACACCTGTGACGAGTGTGTCATATTCTCTGTCACTAAACCAGCCAATGAAAAAAGGGTCTTCAAATTCAGGTTGATTATTCTCAAAGTGATATGCGCCAAAGAAAAAGGCAAGGAGGAGCAGAGGCAGAAAAAAGTAGAATTGAGTTTTTGAATTATCTGGGGCTTTATAAGGAGAGTTTTTTACGCCTTTCTCGAGAAAGGCGCGCAGGATGATTGTGGAAAATGCGATTGTTGCTGAGGCAAGAACGAGGTTGAACCAGAAGTTTGTACTTTGTGGGTAATAACGCGCGAGAATGATGCCACCGAGATAGCTAAGGGAAATCCAAGTAATCGAGAAGATGGCTGGTTGCATAAGAAGGTCTTAGATATTGCCTATTATTAGGCAATATCTAAGGCAAGCTAGGATAAAAATTTCATAATTGCTATTGCGCTAAAGATGCCTATTACAACAAGGGCGCCAATTATGGCATCGCGCATATTGCGGCGATCTACTAATTTGAGCAAGGGGTAAATCCCTTCTGCTTCCCAGCGGGGACCACCAAACCAAGCGAAGACTAATCCGCCAAGAAGGCCGCCTATATGCCCCCAATTATCAATGCCAGGAGACATGCCAATAACAAGGTTCACGGCGGCAATAGTGATGATATTGCTCAATGCTTTTTTGCCGCGCGCACCGAAGAGGTTTTTGTTGAAGTATAGAAAAACGCCTTCGGCGGCAAGCAAGCCAAAAACCGCGGTCGATGCGCCTAAAGAATTTGCATCTGAAAAATAGAAAGAGAAGACATTTCCCGCAAATCCGCTGACGAGATAGAGCATCAAAAATCGAAGATGCCCCATGCGGCTTTCCATCCCTGAGCCTATGAAGAAGAGGGCGTACATATTGAAGCCGATATGCATGAAAGAACCATGCAGTAAAACAGGTGTAATAAGCCGCCAAAGCTGACCGACTAAAATGGCGGCATTAATTTTCATACCCAAATAGGCGGGGAGATCACCCTCGAGGAAGAATTCGCTTGCCATTTGAAGCAGATAAACAAAAACGGTGATGCCTATAATGGCATAAGTAACGCGCGGCGGGGAAGAGGGAACAGGAATTCTTCTCTCTTGTGGCGGAGGTGGTGACTGAATATATTCAGGTGCAGGGGTTTGGTTTACTTCGTTCATAGATTTACCTTTGGTGGATTGGCTCGATGATGCTCAGACCGAATAATTGCCTCAATTATATCTACTGTTTCGTCTAAGGCGTCGTCTTTATTGAGGACGATATAATCAAATTCATTGGCACGTTTTAGTTCTTGCCGAGCAGTAGCAATACGAAGTTTCAACCCTTCGGATGTTTCTGTTTTACGCGCTTTTAGTCTGTTTACGAGTTCGTCTTCATCTTCAGTTGTTAGAAAAATGAGGATAGCCTCTGGGACTGCTTTTTTGACGGTTGCCGCACCTTGGATATCGAGACGCATAATGACATCTTTCCCGCTGTCGAGCGCGTCTCGAACTTGTTTCTTGGAGTTACCTTTATAATCGTTATAAACAATGGCGTATTCAAAAAGTTCATCGTTTTCGATCATTTCTGCAAATTCATCGTGAGAAACAAAAAAATAATCTACGCCATCTACTTCGCCTTTGCGGATTGGGCGGGTTGTAGCGGTAATAACAAAATGAAAGGGATATTCGCCGCGCTCTTCCATCATGTGTAAGACAGTATCTTTGCCTACGCCAGAAGGTCCTGAAATGACGATGAGCAAGGGCTCGGGGTGAATGATATTAAATGCGTTTTCTGATGTCATAAAGAGTATTGTACCTGATGAAAAGCAAAAAAATGTGAAGTCCATCTAAGAACAGGAATAAAAAGAAGAAAATTTCAAAACTGTCAAGTTTCTACTATGTAAATCATGCTTTTGCTTGAAAGAAAAACTAAAAATGCTCTATAATTATTTTGTCTTATCTAAAGCTGTGGCTTTATGGGAGAGTTTCATGTCTTTCAGGAAAAAAGAGTTTCTAAAAATAGGGGCGATTTTCATCCTGCTATTTAGTTATTTTATTGGTTTTCTTTTTGCCTATAATGAAATTGGCATAATTGGCATAATTTTTTCCATGATACCTATTATTGTTGCGGCTTCGATATATGGTCGTATTGGGGGAATTACTACAGCATTAATTACTTTTCTCGTAAATTTAGGTTTGATATATATAATGGTAGGAGAAATAGATACTACAAATCCTGGTATTATTCTGGGCTCTATTTTTCTTTTTTTAATAGGTATTTTTGTGGGTTGGACTACGGATAAAGATAGGGAGATGCAAAATGAATTGCATGAGCGGCGAATTGCTGAAGACAGGCTCGCCGAGACAGAATCGTGGTATAGGAATATTTTTGACGGGGTGAATGATGCAATACTAGTGGAGTCTATTACAGGGGAAGTATTAGATGTTAATACGCAGGCATGTGAAATTTTTGGATGGACTCATGACCAATTTTTGACTAAAACAACCAAAGATATGGTGCCTCCTGAATATCAGGCACTCTTACCTAAAGGTGAAGAGGAGAGCTTTTCTAACACTTCTTTTGAAACAGTAAATATGCGCGCAAACGGGGAGTATTTCCCCGTTTTAGTGTCTGGGCGTGCCCAAATCATAGGGGAAGAAAAAAGATTGGTGATTGTTGTTCGAGATATAACAGAACGAATTTTGAACGAGAAAGAAATTAAGAGACATCATCAATTTCTTTCTCATATTATTGAGGCGCTGACTCAACCCTTTTATGTTGTGAATATAGAAGATTATTCTGTTGCTGTTGCAAATGCAGCCGCGCGTGGAAGTAATGCGCTAGAAAGTGCAACAACTTGCTACGCTTTAACGCATGGAAGGAATACTCCCTGTGAAGGAAAAGAGCACCCTTGCCCAATTAAGGCCGTGGTAGAAAGGAGAGAGGTTGTTCGTACCGAGCATATTCATTACTCTGAAAATGGGAAGAAAAAATATTTTGAATATTATGGTTATCCTATCTTCGATTCTCGAGGCAATATTAGTCAAATGATTGAGTATTCTGTTGATATAACAGATAGAAAGAATGCAATGGTTGCGCTCGAAAATGCAAAGAATGTCGCAGAGGCTGCTACAAAAACTAAGGCAGATTTTCTTGCTAATATGAGCCATGAAATTCGGACCCCTTTAAATGCAATTTATGGCATGACCAATTTAATGCTCGACACTACCCTTGATGAAGAGCAAGAAGATTTTATTAAAACAATTCAAGGGGGAAGCGATACGCTGCTCAGAGTTATTAATGATATTTTAGATTTTTCAAAGATTGAAGCTGGGAAAATGGAGTTAGAGAAACACCCCTTTAAGGTGCATGCCTGTATAGCAGGCACACTGACTCTTCTTGCAGAGAAGGCTACCAATAAGAAGCTGAAGATAAGCTCCTCTATAGAAGATGGCACTCCGCCTGTACTTCTTGGTGATATAACGCGCCTCCGCCAGATACTGGTCAACTTGTTGAATAACGCAATTAAGTTTACGGAGAAGGGCGAAATCAAAATCAAAATCCAAGCTCGAATGCTAAAAAACAATCTATATGAGTTGTTATTTAGCATTCGAGATACGGGTATCGGAATCCCGGAAGATAAAATAGGGCAACTTTTTGAGAGTTTTAGCCAGGTGGATACCTCGACAACGCGAAAATATGGTGGTTCTGGGTTGGGGCTGGCAATTAGCCGTGAGCTGGCTGAAAAAATGGGCGGAAAAATGTGGGTTGAAAGTGAAGAAGGAATAGGTTCTACTTTCTTCTTTACGATTTTGGCTGAAGAAGCAAGGGAACTTAAGCCTGAGCCTAGCATCAAAATTGATTTATCGTTAGGCAAAAAACACCCTCTCAGAATTTTGCTTGTTGAAGATAATTTAATCAATCAAAAAGTTGCATCTAAACTTCTTGAACGCCTGAGTTATAAAGTTGATGTGGCGGCAAACGGTGTAAAAGCACTAGAAGCCCTCGAAAAGCAGATTTACGATGTCGTTTTTATGGATATTCAGATGCCAGAAATGGATGGCGATGAAGCAACTAAATATATACGTGAAAATTTTAGCGAAGAAAGACAGCCTTATATTATTGCCATGACAGCGCATGCCCTAAAAGGCGATCGTGAAAAATATTTAGCAAATGGAATGAACGATTATGTCAGCAAACCAATTAGTGTAGAAAATATAATTAAGGCTCTGAAGAAAGCGCAGCCTATTTCTTAAGTTTTGCGTGGTAAACTCAGCCCAGATTTCAACTTTGATAATTAAACCTAATCCTTAAACTTACTTCTATGGAAAATAATTTTCGCTCAGGCTTTGTTGCCGTTATCGGACGCCCTAATGTTGGCAAGTCCACCCTTGTTAATGCTTTTCTTGGCCAAAAAATTGCGGCTGTTTCACCACGCCCTCAAACAACGCGCCGTGCGCAGCTTGGCATTCTTAGCAACGATGAAGCACAAGTTGTCTTTGTTGATACACCAGGATTGCATAATCCCCACCACAAACTCGGTAAAGCACTCAACTTAAATGCAGAGGAAGCCCTTGATGGCGTAGATTTAATTCTCTGGATGGTGGATGCCTCTGTTGAGCCAACAGAAGAGGATAAGATGATCGCCTCCCTTTTATTGGAAATTCCGCATCTTCCGCCTCTTCTACTTGCTACCAATAAAACAGACAGGCTAACGGCGGCTGAAACAGAGTCCCGTCAAAATACCTACCGTGAAATTTTCCCTGCTGTTGAGCTTGTTTTGCCCCTCTCTGCAACGCGCGGCGATGGACGTGATAAATTGCTTGAAATTATTATTGAGAATCTCGAAGAACGCCCCCCCGATTTTCCCACTGACCAAGTAACTGATCTTTATGAGCGAGAAATTGCCGCAGAATTAATTCGTGAAGCCTGCCTTATTTTCCTTCGCCATGAAATTCCACACAGTATTGCCATTCGAGTAGATGAATTTACCGAGCGCGGAGATAGGGGTGCTTATATTGCCGCAACTGTTTTTGTAGAGCGTGATTCTCAAAAGGGAATTGTGATTGGCGCAGGTGGAAAAACACTTAAAAAAATTGGATCTGCTGCTCGTAAGGAAATTGAAGCTATGAGCGGGCGCAAAGTTTTCCTGAATTTACGCGTAAAGGTTCTTAAAGATTGGCGAAATAACGAAAGTTATTTAAGACGTTTTGGTTATAATCCACCTAAAGAACGGAAGAAATAAATTTGTTACTTGGCAATTTGGAAATATCGCTTCTGTAAAGACAAAAAGTCGCTAAATTTATCTTAGCGACTTTTTTGAATAAAATTACCTAAGGGTTTTTACGAAAGACTATATTTCATCCTTTTCTAAATAAGCAACTGCACGCCCCTTCTCATTATCCATGACGAGTGTCAGATGATAGTTGGGGCGAAAATCGTTAACGGCAATTAATTTTAGAGAACTGAGCAAATTTTCATTTGCATTAATACGATCCTGAAGACGATTTGGGGTTTCGTAAAAGAATTTTCTGTTAAAAATGGCATCTTCGTCATCTAGGTAAATAGCGAGGGGGTAAATTTCGGCTTCCATTAAGTCTTGAAAAAAATGTGTGCCGAAAGAAGGTTCTGGGGCAGTGCCAACGCCCTCGCCAGATAGTTCAATCAAAGCTCGAGTATTATAGATGTCTCCGTAGCCGATATGCACGCCCAAATCGGGGGAGGAAGTTCCCCAACGCCCCGGGCCCACAGCAACGTAGACTTCTCCGTCTAAAGCTGCATTAAGGTGACCAATCGCTCTTTCTAATTTATTTCGCTCAACTTGTGATTCTATGCTGAAATATCCTTCAGGGGGCACAAAAAGAACATATCGGATTTCAGTAACGCTGCCATGTGGCACCATTCGCTTTGTGGAAAAGACAATTTTTTTCTTGGCAATTTTAGCAGGGAGGCGAATATCTTTATTTTCTTTTATATGGCTTTGTGGGCGGCATTGGAGAATAGTAATTTCTACTTTTGGTTGGATTGCACGCGGATCAAGGATTTTGATTGAGAACTCTGTATCAACAGGTGATTTATAGTGTTTCTCAAGAAGCTGGAGCGAGATTTTCATTTGTTCTGCGAAATCTGTGCGACGGAGCAGCTCATCGTAGGTGATGACCAATTTATCTTTGTCAATAATATTCGTACGCAGGGCAGAGAGATAGCCATCTTCTACATTTTGGGCAATATAGCGCAGTGGTGGATAACGGGAATTTATTACTTCGCTGACAGGCAGGGTCTCTAGCGTGTTGGTTTTGAGACTAATTAGATCTACATATTGTTGTGAATAACGTTGAATAGATTTGATATTATCTGCGGGGCGTAAAAGTGGACGACTAAGGGCAACAAGACGAGGGTAATCGTTGCCCGTCTGGTCGACTGCACGAGTGCCCAGCCCCCAAACGAGACGCAAAAAACCATCTTCGCGGCGTATATCGGCTGACCAGCGGTAAAGATTACGACTAAAAGCAACCCCTGCTCCATGCGGTAAGAAATAATCGCCAACTTTTTCACCCTCAACAAATTGGATTAATATAGCGAGACGTTCATCATAGTCAATTAATCCCGTTCGTTGCCTGTAGATAATTGGCTCGGCTCTTAGCGCGCTTGCATAGACGCGGGCTATGCCATAGGTAAGATAAGCAAGATTCTCCTCTGGAGTTCCCTGATTGGGGCAAAAATAACTCTCGTATTTACCAGCAAAAGAATGCCCAAAATTATCTTCTAGCAAGCTAGAAGAGCGCACAATCATGGGCTGTTTTCCAGCCTTTTCAATGAGGTTTTCTAGTTGCTCTGCAATCTCATCTGGAAAAGTAGCGTGGCTAAATTCTTCTTCTAAAATTGAATGCTGTGCTCTGATTTCTTCTTCGGTTTTATATTTTTGGTCAGCCCATTTCATTAACCCACTATTTTCCATCAGGTCATACATCACATCGGAACCGAGATAATAAGAAATAGGAGTACGAATATGTTCCTTTATTTCATCGGGGGCAACTTCTTTGAGAATACGAGCAGCGAGGAGCATGCCTGCTGCTTTTCCACCAATTTTTCCTCGCCCAATTTTTCTATTACGTATTTTTTTAAGATCAGATATTTTGAACCATTTTTTTGCAATATTGATATAAGCAAGTTGATCGCTAATCAATTTACGAATTAAGACCACTTTAGTATCTTTAAGGCGAGGCTCAAGAGAAATACGTTTTTCTAAGGGTAAATTTTCTATTGTTGAGGCTTTTTCTATGACAACATCTTGAGGGGAATAATCAGGGTCAAATTCGCTAAGATCTGAAGTTAGAATGCCGCGCTCAAGGAGAATTTTATCTATAATTTCGTTAAGAATATCTTGTGGGAAATTATAAGAAAAATAGAAGTCGGTTAAAGCATCGCGTACCCGAGACAATCTTAAATCCCATGTCTCTGATGTTTCCTCGGCAAAAGGGTCTTGCAACCCTTCACGTCTTTGAGAAAGAATAGCATTATCTTGTGCTTTTTTATTAAAATCATTTCGAGAGATAATACCCTCTTTGAATATTCTCTTTCTCATTCGTGCGCGAATACGGCTACTCAATACAGGGTAACGATTGAGTGTTAGATAGATATTCAGAATACGGTCAGATGAAGTAGGAGCTAAAGACATAGAGTATTACCATTGGTATATAAAAAGTGTCAGGGTAATTACCCTGACACTTTATCTTTATAAATACGAGAAAGGAAATCTCAGGTTCACCCCAAGTGCATTGGCATAATGACGTGGGTGAAACCATCATCATCAATCGGGCGAATAACCCCTGGCGCATTTGGCGCTGAGGTTTCTAGTGCCACATTGGGGGTCTTGATAATTTCTAGAACTTCACGTAGGAACTTAACATTGAAGGCAATTAATAAACCAATGCCATCTACTGTTGCTTCAACAATCGTTTCATTTGAACCAGTTTCTTCAGACTGAGCAGAAATTTCGATTTCGCTCGGCGCCATATCGTCGTCTGTTCCTTTAATTTCTATACGAGCTACATTTGTTCCGTCTCGCGCAAAAATTTCGGCTTGCTTGCAGGCCTTCAGCAATGCTGCTGTGGAAACAATGGTACGAGATTTATGTGTACGAGGAATAATTTGCTCATAATCAGGGAAGGTCCCCTCAATTAATTGAGAAACCAACTCTGCATCTTTTACACGAAAGACAACTTG
Source organism: Anaerolineae bacterium (assembly GCA_018648655.1). Lineage (GTDB taxonomy): Bacteria > Chloroflexota > Anaerolineae > Anaerolineales > Villigracilaceae > Desulfolinea. Next base: position 9,007 of record JABGQV010000046.1, read on the forward strand.
TCCACGACCTTCAGGAACAGTCATCGAAATTAAGTCTGCACCATCGCCTGCAATGCGAGCTAATTCACTCAAAGCGCGGGCAGGGATAATTGCATTAATCGGCTTTTCTATAGGGGCAGAAAGAGTTGCCTTACGAACAGATAAACGGAAACCATCTGCTGAAGCCATGATAATTTCATCACCTGTTACGGTTAGCAAAACACCCATCAAAACAGGGCGAGCTTCATCAGAAGAAGCAGCAAAAGCCACTTGCTGAATCATTTCCTTGAAATCAACTACATTCAATTGAATTGCATTTTCCATATCAGGTGTAGAAAGTGGGGGGAAATCTTCGGCATCAATGCATTTAACATCGTTTACTGAAGTACCACTTTTGATATTAAGTGTTTGTGTTTCGGTAGCAAGATTTAATTGCACCTGATCACCAGGCAAGGCATTTACCAAATCAGAAAAAGTGCGCGAAGGAACAGTGGTTGTCCCCTCTTCTTCAACTTTTGCAGGTATCCAGGCTGTGATTCCTAGCTCAAGGTTAGTTGCAGAGAGTCGCAGACGTCCCTCGTCGGTAGCAATCAAAATATTTGCCAAAACAGGGAGCGTGCTACGCGGAGAAACAGCGCGGGAAACAATGCCCAAGCCGCGTGCCAAATTTTCTTGAAGGATGGTTATTTTCATGCCTAGCCTCTTATGCTGTGAAATAAAATATTATCCAAAAGTATATCATTAAACTTTTTGGAGCAATCTAACCGACAAAGATTTTCTCCCTCTGAACTCTTTCTATATAGCTCGAATCGGCTAGCCAAACTATGAGTGTAAAAAGATTAGCCAATGCCAAAGAGTTGTGTTTTTTATGCTTCGATAATACGGATTACAGAATAGTATCTGTGCGTTTTGTGTCTTTTTGGGCCGCATAAATAGCAAGCCATATTAAAGCGATTATCTGAAAAAGGTATGCCAGTATTCTTAGGCTAATTAAAGCAGCAGGGAGATTGGTAAAGATGCCGAATAAGCTAAAGAGATAGAGTTCAGTCATCTCGCTGAAACCCAATCCGCCAAAGATATGAATTGGTAAGTAAGAAAGAATTTGGCTTATGGAGATAATGAAGATAATCGGCCAAATATCAATAGGAATATTAAGCATTTTTACCTGGCTATAGTGATAGAGCATTCCGATAGTTAAATAGCCTA
>JABGQV010000179.1 GCA_018648655.1 Anaerolineae bacterium
TATATTTTCTTAGGGTTGCAAAAACACGTACTTCTACCTTCATAAGATTACCTATAGTCTTTATCTCAACCCAACACAGAGTGTTGCTATCAGGATTTTAAGATTTTTTATATCACCATCAGAGTGATTACTCTCAGTTTATCATAATGAAATCTTCTTACTATGAGAAGATAATTAAATAAAAAGAGGCTCACGCAAAGCGCAAGCCTCTTCTTTTATTCTAAACGCTTAATCATGAACCCAAGCAAAAACTTTGTCTAGTACTTCATCTTCCATATCCCATTTTACATTGTGAGGAGGAAGTGCTTCGTCACGCATGAATTCGGGAAGACGGTCATCGGCGGGGGTGAAGCCTGCGGCTTCGTTGAAGAGACGCTCAATCTTGAGCACTTCTTTACCTATGTCGATAACCTTCTCACCAGTGATGTCAAGGCCAGTTACGCCTGCAACTGATTCTGCCATGCCAGCCCAACCTTCGGGGATGTCGAGAATCGGGAAGGCGATGAAGAGGCAGTAACCACTGCTGTCAATAAACGCGGTTGCAGCTTGGAAGGTGAGAGAAAGATCACCTTTAGCGGTATTGTCTAACGGATCTACTTTGCCGCCAACACCTGCAATTTCAGGGGCAATGGTGTAGCCAGCGGTGTGGTCTGCACCCATAACGGTGGTGGCGTAAGTCACGCCAATACCTTTGATGGCACGTGGTTCGTAGGCGGGCATCGATTGTCCCTTAACGGTGGGGACACGATAAACGCCAAAGGCTTTTGCGGTAGCTTCCACACCTTGGCCAAGTACACGTCCAATGGGCGTTCCGCTGCGGATATCGTCGAAGAGTTTCAATGCGCCTGCTGAGTCGCCAAATTCGAGATGCCCACCATCCATCGCAATCGCAATAGCGTTACCGGCTTCGATGGTGTCGAGACCGATGTCGTTACATTCCCAAGTAGCTTGAGCAATATATTCGAGGTCATCGATGCCACAATTTGCGCCCAATGCCCAAGAGGTTTCATACTCAATCACAGAAACAAATTTGCTGCCATCTACGTTAGGATAGATGCTGGAGCATTGCATAATACAGCCGGGGTGACAAGCGTGATGATATTTACCAACACCGCCACGAATTTCGATATTTTCTTTTACGGCTTCGCCAGAAATTTTTGCTGCACCTTCAAATTGCCCTGCACTAAAGTTGCGAGTGGGAAGCCCACCCGCTTCATTGATGATATTCATTAAGACATTGGTGCCGAACTGCCACAGACCGCCTTCTACTTTGGTGAGGGCGTGTTCGCCCATTGCATCGGCAACTTTTTTGCGACCAGTTTTGAAGAGATCCATATCGGCAACTTCTACGCCGGGACCGCCTTTGTCGTCAACAATCATCACTTTTACGCCGCGTGCGCCCATGACTGCCCCCAAACCGCCACGACCAGCATAACGACCGGGAGAATTTTCAGGATCATTGACAGAAATACCTGCATTAGAGAGTTTTCTTTCGCCAACAGGGCCAACGCCAATGACTGCGGGTTTGTTGTCGTATTTTTCCCACATTAGGTCAGCGGTTTCGTACATGCCTTTGCCTAATAAAACGGCAGCATCTTCAAATTTAACACCATCTTTATTAACAAAAATTTCGTAAAATTTTCCATCTGAGGGCATACCTTCGATAATGATGGCAGCGAGCCCAAGTTTTGCGATTTTCTGGCTAGAAAGACCACCTGAATTGGCTTCTTTGATACCGCCAGTGAGAGGGCTTTTTGCGCCAAAGGAGGTGCGTCCGCTACTAGGGGCAGCAGGGCTGCCAGATACCCAGCCGGGAGCAATGGCAAGTTTATTATTAGGTCCTAGAGGGTGACAAGTGGGGTCTACTTCATCTGAGACAATAAGTGAAGTGAGACCACGCCCTGCCCACTTTGCCCATCTTTCAGGAACATCCTCATAAGTTGCACTAAGGTCACTCATATTAATACGTAAAATCTGTTTTGCCATAACATTCTCCTTTTTGAACGATTATTGGTAAAAGATGAAATTACAAAAATCACCACAAAAACTCCTCAATTCTTGCAGTGAAAATTAGCTATAAGTATTATGCATTGCGCCACCTTCGCGCTCAGATAACTCTTTGGTAAGGGCATCAGACATAGGTAGCCCATCTCTGTACTGATAAGGGTACATATGTTGCTGAGAAAAAATCCCAACGCGAGCATTATCTTTCAAAACTTCATTTAAAGATGCGTTAAGACCAGGCATATCCGAAAGAATATTATTAATAAAAAGATAGCTTTTTTGATCGTAGGGAATCTCAAATATATCCATTAAATCTCGAATGGTTTTATTTTCTTCAAGTTCAACAGATTTTTGAGCAATATATTTACCACCCGCAAATTTAGCTAGAGGTCCGTATAGGGTTAGCGTAATTTGAATAGTCGCCATAAGTTTTTAGAAAAGAATGGGAAAACAGGATTTGTCTTAAAGACGTCACATAAAATATAGCATTAAATAGAAATATGCACAAGAAAAATATGCCCAAAGCAATGATATAATCCGCCCATTCATAAAACAAAGAGGTAAGTATGATTGATCCTGTCATTTTTTCATTTAATATCGGAAGTTTTACCCTAGCCTTACGCTGGTATGGTGTTTTAGTAATGTCTGGCGCATTAGCAGGCACATGGCTTGCCGCACAAGAAATTAAAAGGCGAGGAGAAGAAGAAGATTATCTCTGGGATGCGATTGTCATCTTGCTCCCAGTTGGGATACTTGGCGCACGTCTTTGGTATGTAGCGAACGCGACCCTGGGCGGGAATCCCTACTATATGCAAAACCCTGGCCAGATACTTAATATCCCTCAAGGTGGCTTACACTTTTATGGAGGCATGTTATTTGGTGCGGCGGTTCTATACTGGTTTGCCCGAAAACACAAACTAGATTTATGGCTTTTACTCGACTCTCTTGCCCCAGCTGCGCTAGTTGGGCAAGCTGTAGCGCGCCCTGCAAATTATATTAATCAAGAACTTTATGGGCAACCAACAACACTCCCTTGGGGCATATCCATTGATGCTTCGCATCGTTTAAAAGAATATAGCGATATGAGTCTCTTCCCTGACACAACTCGTTTTCACCCCGCCTTTGCCTATGAAATGGTCTGGAACTTTCTCACGGCAGGAATAATTATTTGGTATCTTCGTCGACACCCAGAAAAAGATAAACCTGGTGCAGGTTTTGCACTCTGGCTCATTCTAGCAGGAATCGGACGCGTACTCCTCGAAGCCTTCCGCCCTGACCAGCCTAGAATTCCGGGAACAGATACGAGTATCACTCGCCTTGTTGCGGCAATTATGGCTCTTGCTGGGCTAATAATGATTTTGGTGCGGTACAAAGTTATCAAGGTTCCCTTTGCAGAGAAATGGAGAGAAAAATATAGTATTGCTCCTTTCAGAGAAAAGCCAGAAGAAAAGAAAAGCAAGAAGACTCGTCGACGCCCAAAACGAAAATAATTAACATAAAAAATCCCCTTCATATCAAAAAAATGAAGGGGATTTTTTATGTTTTTTTTCTGAGAAATAAGCAGCGGTTAAAAAATTTATCATTTCTTATCAAAATCAAATCTCTCAAAAATATCAGAGAATTTTTCGATAATATTCTCACGCGTATAGCCCATTTCTTCATAAGAATAATCATGTGCACTACGACGCGCTTCTGTCGCCTTAATGCCTTCAGCAAAAGCTTCATTTAAATCTTGTTGGTGCTTATAACCAAATTGGGGATAAAACGCCTCAATGGTTTTTCTTGGATGGCTAAGTAGATCATCATAAGAAAGTATGAGATGGTTTTCAGAGGGGTTTTTATCTAAATACTGAAGCGGATAGCGGTACCAATGCTGAGCAAGTTCGCAAATCTCATCGAGGTAAATATATTTTCCTTCAGGTTCACTAAAAATATTCCAAGCATAGTTGAGCCAAGAGACCGTTGAAGGAAGCATATCTAGTGGGTTCCGAACGAGATAGACGATTCTCGCATCGGGGAAAAACTCTTTGAGCGTAGAAATCTTTGCACTGAAAGAGGGATTTTTCGAGACAAAGTGAGATGCTCCAGTTGCGTATAGATGCCTTTGGAGCATCGACTTGTAAAATTTCATAATCCGTTTTTTTTCGGAGGCACTCAAGTCTCGGTCAAAGAATTGGTAGGGCGGTATTTCATCCAAAAAGGGAAAAAGGTAAATAATTAGAAAGCTTGACCAATTATGCAGGAGGATATTTTCATCTTCTTCTGGTTCAAAAAACGAGATGGGGTGAATAGCGACTTTTTGTAATCCTGCTTGATCAATTTTTTTAATGAGGGTATAGATGGGGCTTCCGATAAGACTATCTACTTTTTTAAATAATCCAACAATTTTACGCTGTGTAATGGATGGGGTGAGGTAAATATCCCAAGTGCGCATACTTGTAAAGTTTTTCTGATCATGAGAAAGCAAACGGTGAAGAAATGTAGAACCGCTACGATAATTACTAAGAATAAAGAGCGGTTTTTCAACGGGGTGTTTTTTATAAGCAGGGAAAAAAATATCATCTAGCCCGAAAAAAATCCAAGTAGAAATGGAAACGGGAATCCAGACGATATAAAAAATGATAAGAAAGATTATGCGCTTTTTTGTGAGGCGGCCTGGAGTATTGGCCGTTTTGAAAAGGGAGCGGTAGGTCATGCGCCAAAAAAGGCGGAAATTATAGATCATAAAATAGGGTCTCGTCTTTGTAAATTTTAATGAAAGCCAATAGCTTTAGCATATAAAGAAAACGGGGAGATTCTATCAGGTGCGGGCAAATCAGTAAACCACGATAGACAACTAGATAAAATACTGCCATAATTGGGCTGAATTTCAACTAGGAGAAAAAATGATTAAAATTGGAGATAGCGCATCTTTTAAAAAGACCTTCAGTGATGCAGATGTGTATAGCTTTTCAGAAATTTCTGGCGATAAAAACCCTGTCCACTTAAATGCTGAATATGCTGCAAAAACGCCTTTTAAGCGCCCTATAGTGCATGGCATGTTAACGGCAGGGTTAATTTCTGCTGTCTTAGGGACAGAACTACCAGGTAAGGGGAGTATTTATCTAAGCCAGAGCATGAACTTCCGTGCACCTGTATTTATTGGCGATACGATTTGCGCAACAGTAACTGTTACGAAGGTACGCGAAGGCAAACCGATTATTACCTTAGAAACGATTTGTAAAAATCAAGACGATATAGTGGTCATTGAGGGAGAAGCTGTTTTATTAGCACAGAAATAAAGAAGATTTGAGAAATCTGATAAAAGGAGCAAATATGAAAACAGAAAGCGGATTAGAATATACAGAAAATAAACGGGGCAAAGGGGCACAAGCCGAAGCCGGTAAAACTGTTAGCGTTCATTATGAAGGCAAACTAGAAAGCGGTAAAATCTTCGACAGCTCTTATGAGCGCGGAGAACCTATCGAATTTGAATTGGGTGCTGGGCAAGTCATCAAAGGCTGGGATGAAGGCATCGCACTGATGAAGGTTGGCGGAGAAGCCACCCTTAGAATTCCCCCTGAGCTAGGATATGGCGAACGCGGTGCAGGCGGCTTAATCCCACCAAATGCAACTTTGATTTTTGATGTTGAATTGGTAAGTGTAAATTAAAGTAATAGTCCTCCGTACGGAGGACTATTACTTTAATCTGAATGTTTTTTACTAACTACTTCTTCTCCACTGGTTGCCTCAGCACAGTCTTCAACTTCTCCGGCGCAACGCGACGCGGATCACTAAGATAAATTTCATGATGCTTGCCTCGCTCCACAAATCCATTTGATGGAATGAACTCACTGTGCATCTTTGCCAAAACGGGCGTTTCATCATCATAAGAGCCGACGTGCATAATTTGCACAGAAAGCCCTTCGGTGTAACTCTCAATTCTCACCAAACCCAATGCAGCGGGGTTTTTCTTTTTCCGTACTTTCTCAACAGCATCCGCAAAAGTTTCAGATGTAATCCAGTCTGGGGTCATAATCATCATCGTCCAATCCCAAGCAGATTTATCACGCGTCAGAAAAGTATCCATATCTTCTGCCCACCATAGCCCCTCCAGCGGCGGCACAACATAATCCTTCTCCAACGTCTTTTTGCTGATGAACTTCATCTTATACGCCACCGCATAAAGAGCCTCGAGGGCATCCTTATACTCTTGCGCTGTGTTCGGGTCGCCGTGCCCATCCACCATGATAAACTGCATCTCAGGCACAACCACGCTCATGAACTTCTTGGGAGGGTTATAGAATTCTTTCATCGTTTTCTTGAAATCAACTTTAGACATTTTTACTCTCCAATTTTTCTAATCTTTTGCATCCAACACAAAAGTTTCTCCAACCTTATAGTGCTCAACCTCACCATCTCGATACAAAGTCACCGAGCCACCACCCAGTACTTGCCATTTTGTGCCCTTAGACAACATGCCTGTATATTCGTCGATTCCAAGTAGAGTAACGCTGGGCAGTAATGCTTTTAATTTACCCACCCAATGCTGACCAAAGGTATTGTGATGCGGCAAAACGCAGGCGTTCAGTACCAAACCCAACCCCTGTGCCACTTTTCCAGCTCCAGAGTCATAATAATGCTCACAGATCACCATCGCTCCCGCGCTCGAACCAGCAACAACCGCACCCTTTTGGTAGGCTTCCAGCACGGCATCCCAAGCTTTGCTACCTTGCAATATTTTTCCAAGATAATCTGTAAACCCGCCCAGCATGTAAATCAGCTTTGCCGCACGGAGCGTATTCGCAATCTCAGGATCATTTGCACTTTCTCTGTCGATCAGGGGCACAGTCTCAACATCATTCGCGCCCAAACTTTGGAACCAACGTACCCCGTTCTTCCCTGCGCGCAGGTGATTATTATCAGACGCAGCAGCGGTCGGGATAATGCGGATAGGCGTATCAAACCCACCTGCCAATTTGATAACCTGCAAATTAGGTTCCCGCATCGCACCACCAAATTCCGCACCACCTTCCAATAGCAAAGTGCCCATGCTACACCTCCGCACCACTTTTCATCTTCTGGATGGTTTTCTCAACCCAACTCTTCTCCGCTTCGAGCATCATCAGGCTGTGATCAAATAAGTATTGGACATGATCCGGTAGTGGACTTTGCACCTCCACCTGAGCAGATATATGCCCCAAACGCTCCTCCACCCCCTCTAAATACGATTCGAGCGCACTTTGGGCTTGGTTGCCGTCTAAGATAGGCAGATTCGCAATCCCCAACAGAATAGCGGGGTAGCTTTGTTTGGGATGCGATAAAGCCTCCAACGTAGCTTCACGCAATGCTGTCTGACCCTCATCCGTGACTTCATAAACCCGCCGCGCTTTGCCACGCCCCAAAGTAGGGATAAGCTCACTCACCACAAAATCCATCTTCTCCAATTTCTTAAGCAAATAATAGATAGATGAAAATCCAATTTCGGTCCACTCGCGCATCCCGCGTTCTTCAATAATCTGCTCAATCTCATAGCCATGACGAGGGGATTCTGCTACAAGGCTCAAAATTGCTAATTCTGCATTGGTCATATCTTTATCCTTTATTATTCTAATACTAGAATAATATAAAAAAGAGATTTTGTCAAATAAAAATTTCAAAAAACACAAAACCTCCCTTATCCTGAATGTAACTTATCCAAAATTTTCTCATCTAAAAAGAAAATACACAAAATAAATTACAAAAGGTTTTCTAATGTCCAAATCAAAGTCAGAAATAGTTCGTAGCTTCGCCCCCGGCTGGTTTGCCTCGGTGATGGGCACAGCAGTCGCTGTTATTGCCATTTACGTTTTTCAAGATCACATCCCCTTCGCAGAATTCTGGCAGCTCTTCTTTTTGAGCCTTTCCGTGCTGATGTTCGTCATCATCTTTATCCCCTGGATTCTGCGCTGGTTTCTCTATTTTGACCAAGTCAAAGCCGACCTGAATCATCCCGTTTTTGGTGCGTTTTACCCCACCATGCCGATTTCGCTCATCATCATCGGGCTTGCGCTCGAAAAAGCGGGTCCGCTCTTCCTATCCGAAGAAACCCTCTTCCCCATCCTGCAATTTCTGTGGATGACTGGTAGCGCGGGAATCGCGTATTTTGCTGTGACCATCCTGAATATCAATTTCATGAAGCCAGATGTGAACTGGGGCATCGCCAATATGGGATGGCTGATTCCGCCCGTCTCGGCGTTGATTGTGCCGATCTTGGGCGGTTGCTTATCGGTGGCGTATACCGGGACAACGCTCGGGACAATTAACTTGGTTGCCAGCCTCATCTTTCTCGGGGTTGGGAGCTTGCTCTTCATCTTCATGATGGGCGCAGTTTTCACCCGTTATCTTTTCCACGATCTTTTGCCATCTCACCTTGCGCCCACGATCTGGATCGGCATCGCACCAACCGCTATCCTAACGATTATCTCAGTGAAATTAGCCGACCCGATTATTCTCTTCTTTGGGGCTTCTGACGCAGTTGCAGAAGGTTTCAAAATCGTCAGCAAAATTTTGGGCTTGGGCTTCTGGGGCTTTGCCTTCTTTTGGCTTATTCTGGCAATTATCGTGACAGCAAAACATCATAAGAAAATCAAAATCCCCTTTGCAATGAGTTGGTGGGCATTCACCTTTCCGCTAGGATCATTTATCGTTTCTACTGGCGTTATCCACACGGCAGTTGGCGGCAGTTTCTTCCTGTGGGTTGGGACAGTGTCTTTGGCTGCCTTCGCCTTCATCTGGAGCGCGGTTTCTATGCGAACAATACGCGGGGTAATTTCTGGGGAGATTTTTGAAGGTTAGAGATAAAAGTTTTTCCAGCATAACCGCCACCCTGAAAAAGTGGCGGTCTTTTTTTAACTGTAGCAAGTTCAAAGCAAGAGCGTACCAAAGCGTATCAAAAAAATGAGTTGTATTCACTCAAATAGTCACTACACCAGCAAAGCCATTATCTTTTTGGTACAATCCACGCAACCTCCTTCCATAATTATTAGGACAATACCATGTATTCACCGAAAAAACGCTATCAGATTTTTCTTATTATTAGCGTGCTGGTATTAATTAGTGACGCTATTTTTGTTTTCATAAACTATCGTTCTTCCAAAGCGGCTTTGGAAAAATCTGTTATACGGCAAGGGGCAGAGTTACAAGCAGAATACGAAAGTTACTATGACCTTAACCCAGGTCTATATGCAGCAAGCAGCACTTTTCGTTGCTTCTGACGAGGATATACAAAATCTGTTTTTGACAGGGAAAAAAGCGGTGGAGGCAGAAGGTGGCGGCGCAGGTGGGCAAGAAGCAGCGCAAGCAAGAGATAGCTTATATAAGGAAATAGAACCATTCTGGGAGAATATGCTCGAAGAGTATGGGCTACGCCAGATTCACTTTCATCTTGGTCCTGGATCAACTTCCTTTTTACGTGCTCATCGCCCCAATAAATTTGGCGATAATATGGATGAAGTCCGTTATACGATCGTGGACGCAAATCTTTACCAGGCACCAACTGCGGGATTTGAAACGGGGCGAGTATATTCTGGAATTCGGGGCGTGGTACCTGTCTTTGCCATTGACCCCGAAACAGATAAAAAGGTACATGTTGGGCCTGTAGAAGTAGGCATTTCCTTTAAAAAAATTCTAGAAAGTTTGGAAGGTGTCCATAATGTAGATATGGCCGTATTGCTAACTCTGGATCATCTGCAGAGTAATATGTGGGCAGATTTTTTAGATGAGCGTTTTGCTGAAACTCCTCCTATTGGCGATTTTGCAATCGAGACGGTTAGCCAAGAAGATAATTTGCGAGAAATTCTTGCCACCGAGGCTGGGTATGTCCTATTGCTTGATACTGGTACAGAAATCATAAAACTTTCATCAGGAAAATCGTATGGGATTACATCTTTCAATTTAAGAGATTATCGTGGCACAGTAGACCCCAGCTTGCCGCGTGCGGGCGTGATCTATATTTGGGAGGATATTAGTGAAGAGGTTCTCACCTTGCAAGAGGGGATTCGCAATAATATTATTTTTTCATTGCTGGCTTATGTGCTTTTTGAAATCATTTTCTTCTGGGCAATAAAAATATTAACCCAATATCTGCAAGAAGTTGTCGACGAGCAAACGAAGACTATTCAAGTTTTGGCAAGCCACGACCCACTGACTAAG
>JABGQV010000091.1 GCA_018648655.1 Anaerolineae bacterium
GGAATCGAACCCGCGTCCGAAAAATTCGAGCCTCGAATATCTACGAGCGTAGCTAATTGATGAACGTCACCAGAGAATTCTCAATTAGCAGGAAATTTCTCCAGTCAGCCACTAGGACCCGAAAGCCCTCTTTCACATAGTTAATGGCATCGTATGTGGCACTTCGCTTTTGCGTCGCCCGATCCTATGACCCAACGAAGAAGGGTAAAGGGGGGCGCGGTCTACTATGAGACCGGACCGCTAGACTATCGCTTATGCAGCGAGAGGCATAGCAGCGTAAGGTGTGCGTTTGGCACTTAAATGTTGCGCTGATTTTACGAGTAACGGCGCACCCTCGGCTCGCAATTCGGAATCAGCCTTCCCCGTCGAAGCCTGTCATCCCCGTTGCTTTTGGATTATAGCACGAAGTAGATTTCGTGCAAAACTTACCAAAATTTATGAGAGTGTTATACTTTGAAAAACTAATTCTATAAAAGGAATATCTAATGAAAAAAGACTTTCTTTGGTGGCGAGATGGGATTATTTATCAAATCTACCCGCGCTCTTTTAACGACATCAATAATAATGGATTAGGAGACCTTGCAGGCATCACTGCGCGTCTCGATTATCTCGCCGATCTTGGCGTAGATGCCCTTTGGCTCTCACCCTTTTACCCCACCCCAGATGCCGATTTTGGCTACGATATTAGCAATCATATAGATGTGGATCCACGTTTTGGTTCACTACAGGATTTTGATGACCTCCTGCACGCAAGTCATGAGCGTGGAATTCGAATCATCCTTGATTTAGTCTTGAATCACGTTTCCAATCAGCATCCCTGGTTTCAACAGTCGCGCGTTGATTCTTCTAATCCCAAAGAAGATTGGTTCATTTGGCAGGATTCTATCCCCAATAACTGGGAATCTGTCTTTGGTGGCAAAGCCTGGACTTATGATGAGAAGCGTGAACAATATTATTACCATATGTTCGTCAAAGAACAGCCCGATGTGAATTGGCGCAACCCTGAAGTACGCAAGGCGCAAATGGATGTTTTACGGTTCTGGTTAGAGCGCGGTGTAGATGGTTTTCGGCTGGATGTTTTCAACGTCTATTTCAAAGATAAAGAATTACGAAATAACCCTAAAAAGTGGGGGCGTAGAGCCTTTGAACGCCAGCATCATATCTATGATGGCGACCAACCAGAAATGGAATCTGTGCTAAAAGAAATGCGCAGCATAATGAATGAATATCCTGACCGTTATGTGGTCGGAGAAACTTTTTTTGCAACGCGTGAAAAGATTATCCGCTATAACGGTGCCGATAAATTAAATGCCGCTTTTGATTTTGAATTTTTATGGAGTAAATTTAAACCCAAAAAATTCTTGAAAGCAATAGAAAATTGGGAGAGCCTTGCTGAAGAAACACAGATATTCCCCAATTATGTGTTGAGCAATCACGATTCTCCACGCCCGGCTACGCGTTATAGTAAAAGTGAAGATGATGATCGTGCAAAAGTGATTATGGCTATGCTGCTCACTATGCGTGGCACCCCTTTTCTTTATTATGGTGATGAAATTGGGATGCGAGATATATCTTTGAAACGTAGCGAGATTATGGACCCGCCTGGCATAAAATATTGGCCCTTCAATAAAGGGCGCGATGGTTGCCGCTCACCCATGCAGTGGGATGATTCTGTAAATGCTGGTTTCTCAAAAGAAAAACCTTGGTTACCAGTGCACTCTAATTATGAACAACGTAATGTGGCTCTACAAGAGAAAGATGAAGATTCGATTTTTAATTTCACACGTGATCTTATTGCTCTTCGTAAAGCAAATAAAACCCTAATAAGTGGGAAAATCATCATTCCTTCAAAAATGCCATATAAGATAATGTCTTATATACGTGAGGATGGTGACGAGAAAATTTTGGTTATATTAAATTTTAGTAATAGAAAAAGAAAAATAGATTTACCCGTGGGAGAGTCTTGGCATATTCTTTTTTCAAAGCATGAAAGAGAAGGAAAAGCAGAGAAAGAAATGATGCTTTTGCCCTATGAAGTGCTTTTCTTAAAAAATTCTTAATAGTACTTAAAATGCTGTCGTAATAAAGGAAATTTAGATGAAAAAATATATCGCTTCAATAGACCAAGGAACCACTAGTACTCGCTTTATGGTTTTTAACCATGCCGGTGAAGTGGTAGCACTTGATCAAAAAGAGCATAAACAAATTTATCCTAAACCTGGTTGGGTAGAGCATGATCCACTTGAGATTTGGGTACGGACACATGAGGTGATAGCGGGCGCATTAAAAAAGGGTGATATTGATGCTAATGAAATTGCTGCAATTGGAATCACCAATCAGCGAGAAACAACAGTTGTTTGGGATAAGAATAGTGGTGAGCCACTTGGCAATGCGATTGTTTGGCAAGATACGCGTACGGATGAGATTTGTAAGGAATTAGCGGAGGAGGGCGGGCAAGATCGTTTACGTGCAAAAACGGGATTACCTTTAGCCACTTATTTTTCTGGCCCAAAAATTAAGTGGATTCTAGATAGCATTGATGGCGCACATGCCGCAGCAGAGCGCGGGGAATTACTTTTTGGCACAATGGATACGTGGATTATCTGGAATTTGACAGGGGAACATGTTACCGATGTAACCAATGCCTCACGTACTCTACTCATGAATTTAGAAACGCTTGATTGGGATGAGGAATTGCTTTCACTGATGAATATCCCCCGTTCGATGATGCCAGAAATTCGCTCCTCGTCTGAAATTTATGGGCATGTGGAAATGGGTCCTATTGCACTGGGTGGTGTATTTGAAGGTATGCCCGTTGCGGGAGACCTTGGCGATCAGCAAGCCGCCCTTTTTGGGCAGACTTGCTTCAATGCAGGTGAAGCTAAAAACACCTACGGTACTGGATGCTTTATGTTGCTCAATACAGGGGAGAAACCTGTCCCATCAGAATCAGGTTTGCTGACTACGCTGGGATATAAAATTGGCGACCAACCTGCTATATATGCTCTCGAAGGTTCAATAGCCATTACTGGCGCACTTGTGCAGTGGTTGCGTGATAATTTGGGTATCATCGAAAATTCATCTGATGTAGAAGAATTAGCAAAAAGCGTCGAGGATAACGGCGGGATTTACTTTGTCCCCGCCTTTAGCGGACTTTTTGCTCCTTATTGGCGTAGCGACGCACGTGGCGCGATTGTCGGGATGACGCGTTACGTCAACAAAGGGCATATTGCTCGTGCCACTCTCGAAGCGACTGCTTTCCAAACCCGCGAAGTTTTGGATGCAATGGAAAAGGATTCTGGTGTGAAATTGACTGCCCTAAAAGTAGACGGTGGGATGGTCTTCAACGAAGTGCTGATGCAATTTCAGGCTGATATGCTCGATGTTCCCGTTATCCGCCCGAAGGTTGCCGAGACAACGGCTCTCGGCGCGGCTTACGCAGCGGGACTCGCTGTCGGATTTTGGGATAATTTTGACGAACTTCGTGCCAACTGGGGACGTGATAAAGAGTGGAAGCCCAAAATGGATATTGAAAAAAGTGAGGAACTCTACAAAGGTTGGAAGAAGGCTGTCACGAGAACTTTTGATTGGGTAGAATAAGTGTTTTAAATTCAAGGGAGGAGGCTTCATCTTAGTACAGGATTGTTGGAGTGAAGCTCGAAATTTCCGTTTAACTTATTATTGCCAATCTGCCTTGCCTCATTATTAAGTGTAGCGACAGAAATATTTGAATGATTTTTCTTCTGTTAGGATATTTAAGTCCGTCATTTCAGGGATAGATAAATAACTCTCTAGGGAAGGACTGAGTTCCATAAATCAAGTATCTTGTTTTGTTATGCGATATGAAAGCAAGTTGTAAGGATAAAGGACAGAAGAATAATATATAATGTCAAAAAGGTTAGAAATGCTAATCTAAAAAGGAGATATTATGTCTAAAAAAGCAAAAGTGTTCTCTGTAGTTGTTTTATTTCTACTCATGTTGAGTTCCTTTCCCTCTGTAGCATTAGCTAGTGTGCTTGTCCCACCTCCAGAGCCAAAACAACCAGCTAGATTTGCAGAAGTTGATTCGACAAATTTTGTCCTTCTTAGTGCCACTTATGCCCAAAAAGGGCCTGTATTTACCTTCCAAGTTAACGGGCATGTGAGCAAAGCAGACCTTCGTGCGGCTACGTTCAGCACATCATCTAAAGATTTTGCCCTTAATTGCGTACAAAAGAGTGAAACCACCGTGATTTGCTCAGCCCCCAAAAGTACTGCTGGGTTGAGTGGTTATATTTATATAGCAGGTTTTGGGACTTGGGTTAGTGTCCCCGAGGCTCGTGATTTTATTCAACCAGCTATTAGCTAAATATGTAAATACAAAAGGCGAGGCAATAATATTATTGCCTCGCCTTTTATTATTTGTATTGCTAGATATGAAAGGAGTTAGGGGAAATAGGGTGGCTAAAATAAAACTCTGCCAATCATTAAAAAACCAACTCCAACCAATGTAATAGCAACTACCATGCGTAATTTTTCATGGGGAAGGCTATGTGCTATTTTTGCCCCAAAAATCACACTCAGAGATTGAACTATCCCCAAAGTTAGCCCTAAGGAAAAATCGATTTCACCATATAATATAAATCCAATGGTAGCAAAAATTGCAATAGGGAGTTGAATGGCCTGGCTGATTCCTACGGCCACCAGTGGCATAAATTGTAATAAAAGCAAGATAGGTACAAGTAAAACAGGACCTCCCGTGCCGGTCAGCGATGAGCCAAAACCAACTCCAAGCCCAATTAAAATACGTGTAATTTTATTTAAAGTTTGTCTAGGCTGGGCATTTGTCTTTTCTTTTGTCAGTGCATTATATCCAGAAAAGGTAATTAAAATGGCTAGGATTACGGTTAGCACTGTGCCAGATAAAATTGTATTTACTTTTGCTCCTAAGAGCGTAGCTGGAATAATGCCAACACTAATCCATAAGACCTGATTCCAGTCTATTGATTTTTGACGAGCATAAATTACCACCCCTACCACACCTGTGAATAAAAAACTAAAACTGCTGCTTGCTTGGGCAATATGCAATTCTGTACCGACAAAAAACATCAACAAAGGGGTTAGCAAAATCCCCCCAACGCCAACTGTACCAATTAAAGTACCGCTTATCAAACCGATTAGAATAATTTTTATTAACAAGTTCTTTACCCTTTAAGTTTTTTCTTCAGATTAAGTATTATCAAGCTATCTGCTACAATAACTACAAAATAGTTTAACCTATCAATATTATGGAGACAAGTGAAAAATGAGTATTCTTGACCAAATTGGAAATACCCCTTTATTAAAACTTAACCGAGTTAATGATATGTCAGGCGTGGAGATTTACGTTAAATGTGAATTTATGAATCCTGGCGGAAGCATCAAAGACCGCATGGCCTTATGCATGATTGAAGAAGCTGAAAAACGTGGAGACTTAAAATCGGGTGGGACGATTGTTGATCAGTCTACTGGAAATACGGGCCCAGCATTATCATTTGTGGGGGCAGTGAAAGGTTATAAGGTTCAATTATTTTTACCAGCAACGCTTTCCAGTTCTTATAACCCTGCTGATCGCATTCGGATTGCGCGCTTATATGGATGTAGTGTGACATCGATTAATTTGGATGAACACATAAAGAATATAGATGAACTTAGTGATGTGGAAAGATCAGCATCCTTTGTCGCAGTTCGTATGGCGCAATGCTATAAACTGCAAGAAAGTGATCCATCCATCTGGTGGTCGAATCAATTAGGAAATGTAGATAATACAAAGGCGCACCGAGAGCAAACGGGAAGAGAAATTGCTGAGCAGATGGATGGGAAAATTGATGCGTTCGTTGCTTCGATCGGCACAGGAGGTACACTGATGGGCGTGGCGCAGGCCTTGAAGGAAAAACATCACGACATAGTCGTTTCCGGCGTTGTGCCCACTGATGACCCCCGTATTCAATGGATTCAGTCTCGGGCAGTGCATGATGCACTCGAAAAATTTGGTGCGCCAAGATTGAGATTTTTAATCGAGGATGTGCTTGAGCAAAATATTATGGACAACGAGATTGTGGTTCGTAATGAGGATGCTAAAAATATGGCAGATCGATTATGTAAAGAAGAAGGTTTATTCTGTGGCATGTCATCTGGAGCAAATGTTCATGCAGCAATTGAGATGGCAAAAACGATGAAAAAAGGTTCAAAAATCGTAACGGTTTTGGTGGATCGGAGAGATAGGTATTTCGCAGAATACCCCAATGAGCATTACGTAGTTTGATTTAAATCAGACAAGAAGTTTTTCATTTAAACGGAAGCCAGCCCAATATCTCGTGTGAAAGGGACTATAATGGGGAGCAGTATAAACTATTTGACCATAAGCTATCAAACCAAGAGACCAATCCTATGCTTATCCATTCTGCAACCCAACTCCTCACCATTGCTGGCGGCCCCCAACGTGGGCGCGACCTTGGCGAACTCGGCATCATCGAAGATGGTGCTATTCTTATTCGTGAAGAAAAAATTCACGACATCGGCACAACACAGGAACTGCGCGAAAAATATCCCGATGAGCCCACTCTAGACGCTTCTGGTTCTGTTCTCATGCCAGGATTTGTAGACCCGCATACCCATCTTATTTGGAGCGGAGATCGTGCAAAGGAATTTGAGATGCGTCTGGAAGGAGCACATTATTTGGATATCCTCAAAGCCGGCGGCGGGATACTCTCAACAGTACGGGATACTCGAAAAGCATCGATTGAATCGCTCTTATCTCAAACCCGCTCCCGTTTAATGCGCGTTTTCTCGACTGGTACAACTACCGCTGAAGCAAAAACTGGCTATGGGCTGCAAACTGCCACCGAATTAAGAATGCTCAAAGCCCTTCTCACCCTCGATCATGAAGGGCCTCTCGAACTTTCTATCACCTTTTTGGGCGCACATGCCATTGCCCCAGAATTTAAAGACGACCCTCAGGGATATACAGATCATATTATTGAAACGATGCTGCCCATCGTGAGTGAATGGTGGGAAACGCACGCTCCGCGCAGAAAAAACAAACCCTTTGTAGATGTTTTTTGCGAAACTGGTGCATTCGATTTGGCGCAATCTCGTCAGATCTTAGAGAAAGCAGTAGCACTTGGCTTCCCACTCAAAATCCATGCAGATGAATTCGATAATCTTGGTGGGGCAAGTTTGGCGGCCGAATTAGGCGCAGCATCAGCAGACCACCTTGTAGTTACATCTGATCAAGATATAGAGAATTTAGCGAATTCAGAAACAGTAGCTGTTTCATTGCCCTGCACTCCCTTTGGCTTGGCGCATTGCGAATATACTCCCGCACAAAAAATGCTTGATGCGGGCGTGATCCTTGCCCTTGCCACAGATTGTAATCCTGGTACTGCCTGGACAGAATCAATGCAATTTGCACTCGCCCTTGCCTGTCGAAATATGAAACTCACCCCTGCTCAAGCGATTGTAGCCTCAACGATTAATGCCGCCTACGCCATTCGTCGTGACGATAGGATTGGCTCGCTCGAAGTTGGCAAACAAGCAGATATGCTGATGCTCTCCGTGCCAGACTATAGGCAGCTTGGTTATCGATTTGGCACAAATCTTGTTAAAAAAGTTATTAAGCGCGGGCGCATTTATTCGGTAGACGTAGGCTATTATCAAACAGCTTAATAGCTGTAATGCTCTAGATTAGTAGCTCTAATATATTTCAGATATGATATAGACAATAAAAAAAGGTACTCATTAAACTTTTTTCTATCACTTTATATACAAGGAAAAAAAATGAAAATAGCATTTATTGGTTCAGGAGCAATGGCAGGTGCAATGATAGTGGGGCTATTACGCGAAAATTTGGCAAAACCAGAGAATCTCTTTGCCAGCGATACGCGTGAAGAACGCGGTGAAGAATTACGTGAAAAATATGGCGTTATTCCCTTTACTAATAATCTTTCCGCTATAAAAAATGTGGATGTAGTTGTTCTCTCCATCAAGCCACAGCGATTAAGCGGCGTATTAGAAGAGTTGAAAGGGAATATCCCTGCAGATGCCCTAGTCTTGTCGATTATCGCAGGGGCAACGATAGAGAAAATTGGCACGGGGTTGCAGCACGGGAAAATTGTTCGTACCATGCCAAATACGCCCGCAAGAATCGGGGAGGGCATCACGGTTTGGGTTGCGTCCGATGCGGTTTCTTCATCCCAAAAAGAGCAGGCGCAGAAAATCCTATCTGCACTCGGTGAAGATGTTTTTGTTGAAGATGAATATTATCTCGATATGGCAACTGCACTTTCTGGCTCTGGGCCCGCTTATGTTTATATGTTTATGGAAGCGATGATTGATGCAGGTGTTCATATGGGTTTTCCACGCCGTATCTCAGAGAAATTAGTTACTCAAACTATGCGTGGTTCGGTTAATTTTTATGAGAGAAATGATATGCATGTTGCTGCCTTGCGCAATCAAGTCACATCTTCGGGGGGCACATCGGCTGAGGCTCTGTATTATCTCGAAAAGGCTGGTATTCGTACAGCTATTTCACGCGCAATTTGGGCCGCTTATCAGCGTTCTTTAGAGCTGGGAAGAGAGAAAAAAGAGCATGTGCCAGAAGAGTAGATTTCTTTTCAAGTAATAGAAACTCTCGAAGGACTAAAGTTCACGTTTGAAGCGTTTTTTTTGATATACTCTGTTTATAAGGAGAATAATATGAATAAAAAAGTATTTCCTCTCATTCTTTTAATGGCATTAAGTCTTTCAGCATGTGGCACAGCAACACCAACGGCCACTGCTGTGGCAACAGAAGAGCCTCCTACAGCTACTCTTTTAGCTGCTACTGAAGCGCCTACAGAAGTTCCCCTCGTAACAGAGACACCTCTGGTTACGGCTATCCCAGTAGATCCTCCAACTTCTGCGCCAACAGCAACACTCCCTCCGCCAGTGAATGCAGCAGACTGCACTAACTTAGGGAAGTTTATCTCCGATGTTACTATTCCTGATAATAGCGAAGTAAATATTGGTGAAGCTTTTACTAAAATATGGCGTATTCAGAATACAGGCACCTGTATTTGGTGGGAAGGATATTCAGTGGCACATTATTCAGAAGGCTCTTTTGACGCAGCTGAGACAACCCCTTTGCCACGCACTAATCCTGGAGAAACAGCAGATATTTCTGTTGATTTAGTGTCCCCTGAACTGGCTGGTTTTTACCGTGGGAACTTTGTAGTTCAAAACCCACTTGGGCTATATATGGAGATTGAAGGTGATTCTCGTTTATGGCTTATTTTTAATGCCGTCGATAATGGTGAAATCATTGTTGAAGCCACATCAACTCTTGCTGCAACAGCTCCTGTTGTTGCAGAGACAGTGGAAGTGGCTGCTTGTGAAGCCGTTCTTGAAGATACACGACTTGATGGCGTCTTTGCCTCTGTTAATACCTATAGGGTAGAGAATGGTTTGACACTTTATCCTATTAATCAGGCTTTATCAGATGCTGCTCAGGCTCATGCTGTGGATATTGCCTGCAATAATCTTTTTGTGCATACAGGTTCTGATGGTTCTACCGCTCAAGAGCGTGCAACTGCGGCAGGATATACATTTTCTGTTACAGAAAACGTGTATGGAAGTAATCCTCCGCTTACGCCTGAAGGGGTGAAAGAGTGGTGGAGACTAGATACGGTAGACCCCACCCATGGTGAGAATCTTCTTAGCACCGAATATACTGAAATGGGGATTGGTTATGCCTTCTTTGATGGTTTCGGCTATTATGTAGCCGTCTTTGGAAAAGGGGAGTAGAGATTTTCAGCAAATAGTATTCAGCTTTTTGTAAAAAATAAAAATTGCCATGTCTTTTTCGGGGAAGGGCAAGGCAGTTTTTCTTTAAGCTATACTCATGAAGTGATTTTCTGAAATTCAATAAATTTAACCCACGTAAAATAAGTATCAAGTTATACAAGAAAACTTTTCACTCTCTTTTCACCCTTAAACTTATGAAAACAAAACTCTTCCTCCTCTTTACCCTTCTTCTCGTTATCATCATTGCTAGTTTCGCGATTTGGGGCGTGCCCTATTTTTTTTCTCCCGTACAACGTATCCAACAAGAATCAGGTTTCGGGTCAGGAACGGTACGGGCAAAGGTCACGCAGATTATTGAAGAAGGCGAGACAACGCTGGGGGATAATCCTCCACAGCTTTATCAAATCTTCCGTGCAAAGCCGCTATCTGGAATATATGAGGGCATTGAGCTAGAGTTAAATAATGGCACGCGCCAAATTCGCTACGATTCTATTCGGCTAGATGTGGGAGACGAGTTGCTCATTGCTGTTACCGTTGGCCCCGATGGCACGTTAAATGCCTATTTTGTTGATTATGTGCGTTCGCATTTGCTCCTAATTTTGGTTGCAATTTTTGTGGTCGCAATTTTAGCAATGGCAGGGCGTAAAGGGCTTGGCGCTCTGCTTAGCCTGGCCTTCTCGTTGCTGGTTGTCATTGGCTATATCATTCCCCATATTTTGGAGGGTGAAAACCCAGTGAAGGTGAGCATTATTGGGGCAGCCATTTTGCTCTCAGTTACCCTCTATCTCACCTATGGATGGAATTTAAAAACTCACGCTGCCGTAATCAGCATGCTTTTTTCGCTCATTATCACTGGCACCTTAGCATGGGTTTTTGTCTATACTACAAAATTGACGGGCTCTGGGGATGAAAATGCGCTTTTTCTCGTACAAATGGCAGATGCTTCAATTAATTTGCGTGGGCTTTTGTTGGGAGGGATTATTATCGGTGCGCTGGGCGTTTTAGACGATTTGGTGATAACCCAAGCCTCTGCTCTTTTTGAGATTCACGATGCAAACCCGAGTTTGAGCTTGGGTGCCCTCTATAAGCGTGCTACCAATATTGGGCAGGATCATGTAGCCGCCACCGTTAACACCCTTGTTATGGCTTATGCTGGAACAGCCCTTCCTATGCTTCTTGTTTTTTCGATGTCAAAAGGGAATTTCGGCTATCTCATCAACTTCTCCTTTGTCGCCGAAGAAGTTGTTCGAACTCTCGTTGGCTCATTGGGATTAATAGCCGCAGTCCCTATTACCACCATTATCGCTGCATATTTTGCTATGAATAATGAGGGTTTTGGCGCGCTACGCCCCTTTTTAGGAGAGAAAAATAGTAGGGGTGGGCATCATCATTAAAAAAGCGTATGTTTGAATTTCAGAAAAAAATAGGGGAAATTAATCCAAAATCAAGGGCGCCACACGATGCTTATCAAACAGGGTAACCCAAGCCATAAAATATCAGAACTATATAAGAGTTTATTAACGTCCCTTGACGCTACTTAGCCGTAGAAGTATCATTTGAAACGAAATTAGCACCTTGATGCTTAGGGTGCTAAAATTTTGTATAAGGATATTTTTGCTCGATGGCTAAAACCTTAAAACCACTTGGCGACCGCATTATCGTGGAATCAATCAAGGACGATCTCTCTGCTGGCGGAATTGCTTTGCCCGAAACGGCGAAGGATGAGCCCCAACGGGGATTTGTGCTTGCTGTAGGCCCCGGCTTACGCGCTACGAGTGGCGAAAGGATAACGATGGATGTGGTAGTTGGCGATGAAATTTTATTCGCTCGCTATGGCGGCTCATCGTTGAAGCATGAAGGCAAAGATTTACTTATTCTCCGCGAGGATGAAATTCTCGCAATAATCGAAAACTAATTCAATATATTTGGAGGCTCTACCAATGGCAAAACAACTTTTATTCGGCGAAGAAGCACGTCGTAGCCTTAAAGAAGGCATGGACGTACTCGCTAACGCAGTCGCAACCACACTTGGACCAAAAGGTCGTAATGTTGCTCTCGATCGTAGCTTCGGCTCCCCCACCATCACCCACGATGGCGTTACCGTTGCTAAAGAAATCGAACTCGAAGACCCATTCCAAAACATGGGTGCGCAACTTCTTAAAGAAGCTGCAACCAAAACCAACGATATCGCTGGTGACGGCACAACCACATCCACCGTTTTGGCTCATGCCATTGTTACCGAAGGTTTAAAAACCCTCGCTGCTGGCTCCAACGCCATGCTCTTGAAACGTGGTATCGAAAAAGCTTCTCACGCTGTTGCTGAAAAAATCAGCGATTTAGCTGTTGAAGTAACTTCCAAAGAAGATATTGCAAATGTTGCTTCCATCTCTGCTCAAGACCGCAAAATTGGTGAATTGATTGCAGAAGTAATGGACAAAGTTGGCAACGACGGCGTTATCACTGTTGAAGAATCCAAAGGTTTGCAATTCGAAACCGAATATGTTGAAGGTATGCAATTCGATCGTGGCTATCTCTCCCCTTACTTCATCACCGATGCAGATAGCATGGAAGCCGTAATTGAGAATCCTTATATTCTTATTCACGAAAAGAAGATCTCTTCTGCACAAGACCTCGTACCTTTGCTTGAGAAGATGATCCAAACTGGCAAACGCGACCTCGTTATTTTGGCTGAAGATATCGACGGCGAAGCTCTTGCAACCCTCGTGCTCAATAAATTGCGCGGTATGCTCAATGTTCTCGCTATCAAAGCTCCTGGATTTGGTGATCGTCGCAAAGCGATGATGAATGATATTGCCATTCTCACCGGCGGCACAGTTATTGCCGAAGAAACTGGTGGCAATCTTGAAACCACTACTGTTGATGATCTCGGTCAGGCAGAAAAGGTTGTTTCTGATAAAGAAAATACCGTTGTTGTCAGCGGCAAAGGCGATGCTGCCCAAATCAAAGGTCGTGTTGAGCAAATTCGTGTCGAAATCGAAAAAAGCACTAGCGATTACGACAGCGAAAAACTTCAAGAACGTCTCGCTAAACTCTCTGGCGGCGTTGCCATCATTCGTGTTGGCGCAGCTACCGAAACAGAACTTAAAGAAAAGAAACACCGCGTCGAAGACGCTCTCTCTGCCACCCGTGCAGCAGTTGAAGAAGGTATCGTCCCCGGTGGCGGTGTAGCACTTCTCAATGCTATGGTTGGCCTCGAAGGTCTTACCGGCGAGAACGACGATGAGCAAACTGGCATCAATATTGTTCAAAAAGCACTTTCTGTTCCAATGCGCAAAATCACCGAAAACGCAGGTAAAGACGGCTCCGTCATCGTTGCCAATGTTCAACGTGAAAAAGATAGCAAAATCGGTTATAACGTCCTCACCGACGAATATGTTGATATGATCGCCGCTGGCGTTATCGACCCCGCCAAAGTAACCCGTGGCGCGCTCGAAAATGCAGCCTCCATCGCAGCAATGATCCTCACTACCGAAGCCCTCATCACTGATATTCCATCAGAAGCAGGCGCAGGCCCCGCAATGCCCCCAGGCGGCATGGGCGGTATGCCCGGCATGATGTAGACTGAATATAAAATAATTTTAAAAACCCCGTTCGATAATGAACGGGGTTTTTGCTTTACGGTATAATTTCACCCTAAAAACAGCCCCCTCTGTCCTTCGGACATCTCCCTCCTCAAGGGAGAGAAACAATCCCTTCCCCCTGAGGGGGAAGGCTAGGATGGGGGCAAAGGACTTCATTTTCTCTTGAATACCCGAACTTGCTTTCGTTTTATCACATTATTTTTCATCCTAGCATCTACCGCCTGTGGCACATCTCAGGAAGTATCTGAACCTACACTTGCTCCCACAACTGAAATATCTGCCCCGCCCACTGCGACTGCAATCCCGGCTGCTGCGATTGTGAATGGAGAAGTTATTTCTCTAACTGAGTTTAACGCCGAGGTATTTCGTATTCAGCAGGCGCAGGAAGCGTTGGGTAATATCATCTTTGTTGATGAGGCAGAGGAGCGCGTTCTTAACGATTTGATTGACCAAATACTCTTAGTTCAAGCTGCGCGTGCAGATGGTTTCACGCTCACGGATGCCGAAGTAGAAGCCAGGATTGAGACTTTAGCTGCAGATGTTGGCGGGGAGGAGAATCTGTCTACTTGGCTGGCAAACCACAACTACACGAGTGAATCCTTCTTTTTATCCCTTAAAAAAGCAATCTCAGCAGCGTGGATGCGTGACAAAATCCTTGCAGATGTCGATGAATCCGCAGAACAAGTACACGCTCAGCAAATTTTGCTCTATAATCTGGAAAGGGCTGAGGATGTGCAAGCTAATTTAGCTGCTGGTGCAGATTTTGGCGAATTGGCATCGGCTTATGACCCTAATACAAATGGTGAATTATTCTGGTTCCCCCGTGGATATTTGCTAGAAAAAACTATTGAAGATGTAGCATTTTTACTAGCAATTAATACGCCAAGCGAAATTATTGAGACAGAAATTGGCTTTCATATTATTGTGGTTTTAGAAAAGGCAGAAGATCACCTGCTTTCACCTGATGCTTTATTGGCATTGCAAGAAAAGGCATTAAATGAATGGCTACAAAAAGAACGAGAAACGAGTAAAATAGAGTAAGAAAATTATAGAGATGCGGCGCATCTGCTTAAGTAGGAGAAAGCCTTATGGAAGATTACGATTTTAGCGAAGATAGTTTTGATGAAGAAGTGGAAGAAACAGATAAGAAGAAAGGTCTTAGTTTTGATATGTTAGATATTTTTTCTATTCTTCTTTTGCTTGCAGCAGCATGTTTGGGTGCATATTTCTTATTGCTATTTTTTAACCCCTACACCAGTTTGAATCCTTTACGTCCTAATACGCCCACCCCGCCTATCGTCCTGCCCTCTGCCACAATTACTCCCTTGCAGTTATCAGAACCCTGGACGCAAACGCCCACAATACAGCCTACAGTTACCGAAACACCGCGCCCAACCTTTACACCAATTCCATCGGAAACTCCTGTGCGGCTTTATACAGTAACATTTACACCACCCCCTCCTACAGCTACAGCCACCCCTCAGATGCCTTTTGAAGCAGATATTCAGCTCATTAGTAGCACAATAATTCACTCTGAAACAGATTGTAATTGGTTAGGCGTTGGCGGTACAGTAAAAGATATAAATCAAAGCCCAATGCTCGGTGTGGTTGTTCGTGTTCAAGGAAGTTTGGTTGGAGAGAATGTCGATTTTATGACAGTAAGTGGTGTTAGCCAAGCCTATGGACAATCGGGGTTTGAGTTTGTACTTGGAGACCTACCCCTTCCTTCAAGCGATAGCTTATGGATACGTGTTTTCGACACAGCGGGTTTGCCCCTTTCTGATCAAATTTTCTTTAGCACCTTGGGTGATTGTGATAAAAATTTGGTGCTAGTCCACTTTAAACAAGTAAGATAAATTTTAGTGCTCTTAGAGAAAAGCTCTTTCCTTCAAAAAGGAAAGAGCTTTTTTTATACTATATTTTCTTAAGTTGCTTGTATTAAAAGGCATAATTTTATAAGATAAGTGTATGGAAAAAATGACACTACTTATCTTTTTGACCTTTTGATTGCTCAAAGAATCACAAAAACTTAGTATATAGGAAAGCCAATGAATGCACTCCGCGCCTTCTTCCGCTTACTCAATAAATATTTTATGGTTCCTGCTTTCAAGCTGGGGTTTGGGCCCATCATGGGTAATCCCATTTCGGGCTATATTATGGTTTTGAAAACAATTGGTAATAAATCTGGGCTAATGCGTTATGCTCCTGTTAACTATGCCATTCACGAAGGAAAGATCTATTGCCTTTCTGGGATGGGGAAAATAGCGCACTGGTATAAAAACCTGAGCGCAAATCCGAAAGTTGAAGTGATATTGCCCTCTGGCATAATTTCTGGAGAAGCAGTCACCGTCACAGATGCAGATGAACGCTTAAGCCTGATGCGTCAGATTCTGAAAAATAGCGGATTTGCCAGCTTTATGTCCGGTATTAATGCTTTTAGCATATCTGATGCAGATTTGCTGAAAAAAGGGGAAGAGATGATTGTTATTCGTATCTCACCAGATGGGATTGTCGCTGGTTCAGCAGACCCGGGTGGAAAGTTGTGGCTTTGGGTGACCATTATTACGATTGTTTTTGTATTTGCAGTTGTTTTTTGATTTTGGCATGCTCTATATCGATGACCTCATGCTGGGGGAATCTTGTGCAGGTGGACTTGTCCTACCGATTGCTTTGGCGGGTTTAGTTTTTAGAAAAAGGAGAAAGAAATGACAGAAAAAATCAAATGGGGCGTAATCTCGCCCGGGAAAATAGCCCATGTCTTTGCGAAGGGTGTGAGGGTTATCCCTGATGCTGAGATTATCGCAGTTGCTAGCTCTAATAAAGAACGAGCAAAGGTTTTTGCGAGTGAATATAAAGTGTCCGAAGCCTATGATTCTTATGAAGCTCTTGTTGCTAACCCTGATGTGGAAGCAGTCTATATTAGCTCTTTGCACCATCAGCATTTTGAGCATAGTATGCTTGCTCTCAAGGCTGGAAAACATGTCTTGTGCGAAAAGCCGATGACAGTGAATGCCCTTGAAGCAAAGAAGTTGATTGATACAGCACGTGAGAAAAAACTTTTCTTGATGGAAGCCCTGTGGACACGTTTTTTACCAATTTATGATATTGTGCGCCAATGGCTAGATGATAGACGTATCGGCGAAATCAAATTGCTGACCTCTACCTTTGGCTTTCTCGCTGAAGAAGATGAAAGCAGCCGCTTATTTAACCCAAATCTGGCCGGTGGATCTTTGCTAGATATTGGTATTTATCCTTTGGCTGTTTCTGAATGGGTGATGGGTGCCTTTCCTGAAACTATGAAAGTCCATGCCTTGATGGGAAATACGGGCGTAGATGAATTACTCTCAGTAATATTGGTTTATGAAAATGGTGTGGTATCACAATTTACAAGTACTTTTCTTGCCGAAAATATGAATGATTTCTTTATATATGGCAAGAAGGGATATATCCGCATCCATCCGAAATTCTGGGGTGGCACTCAAGCCACATTAAGCATAACGGGAAAAAAAGATGAAGTCATCTCTGCACCCTTCAGGGCAGCAGGATTTGAATATCAAACTAAAGAAGCAATACGTTGTATCCGTGCGGGATTGCTAGAAAGTCCCGTTGTTTCGCATGATTACACCCTTTCGATGATGAAGCTGATGGATAGTATTCGGGAAGAGATCGGATTGAAATATCCTTTTGAATAGCTGAAGGAAACACCTATGGAAAGTGGTCCAAAATATCGGGTTTTAGAAGTTGGTAGTATCGTTGTCTTTATAATTATTACGATACTATTGGTGGTTCTCAACCCATCACAGGGGGTGGATACGGTTGAGCAATTCTCAAGCGTAGAATTGGATGCTTACGCTTATGCCATGCCGCATCAGGGTTGGGCACCGATGAGTGTCTATTTCAGTGCCTTTGGCAGCCAATCGAAGTTGGGGAATGTTGTCAGCTATGAATGGGATTTGGACGGGAACGGCCTCTACGATACCGATGCCAGCGCGGATGGGGGATATGCCAGTTATACGTATACAAAGCCGGGGGAATATCTTGTTACGGTACGAGTGACGGATGATGCTGGACGTTCAACTACGGCAAACACTTTAGTCGTTGTAAAGCACCCTTCCGCCAGCAGTGTAGATTATTGGACGATCTTCGATGATTCGCAAGTGCGGAAAGTGGAGTTGCAGATTACACAGGCGAATTGGGATGCGATGTGGGAGCAACCTGAATCCAAGACCCGTGTTGAAGCGGATATTTTCTTTTTTGGCGATCTTGTTGAATCTGTAGCGGTCAGTATGAAAGGGAACGGTTCTTTGGGCGGCTCGGGCGAGAAGAAGTCGTGGAAGATCGATACGGATTATTTTGTTGCCGAGCAAGAATATAAGAATTTGAAGCAATTTCTTTTCCATAATAATTTTATGGATGCTTCGATGCTGCGAGAGAAGATGGGCTATGAAATGAGCGCTTTTGCCGGTGTCCCGGCAGGGTATACGGCTTATGTCGAATTCTGGATAGATATTGTGGATGATGAGAATCCATCTGAGTATTGGGGCGTGTATACGATGGTCGAGCGACCGGATTCTAAATATGTGCGCAATCGTTTTGGAGACGATAATGGGATTGGGAACCTGTACAAGGCAGATGCCTGGTTCGAGCAGGGGGCTGCCGACCTAGCCTATTACGGGCAAGATATTGAAGATTACCCCAAACCTCGGGGAGAGGTTGCATACAGTCTTCGGACTAATAAAGATGAAGCCGACTACAACGACATCATCCAATTATGTTATGTGATCGATGGTGTCCAATATGAAACTGAAGAAGTTTTTACACAGGCTCTTGAAGAAGTTCTGAATGTGGATGGTTATCTGCGTTATACCGCCGTTTTGATGACACTCCAAAATTTGGATACCTACCAATATACGGGCAATAATTACTTTATCTATAATGATTTAACGATGGGCAAATTTGAATTCGTGGCGTGGGATTTGAATAGTGCGTGGATGGGCAATCCTGAGTTCCCCTTATATGGCGAAAAATGTTGTCAGGGACCCGTGCAGTGGGCGCCGCTCTATACAAAGGTTTTTCAGGTTGCCCGTTATCGACAGGATTATGCCGCGTATGTGGATTTGTTGACCCGTTACTGGTTCAGTGATAATTATTTTCCCACAAGGGCAGCGTATTGGCAGGAGATGGTCTCGCCATATTTAGACGGTGACAAAGCTTATATCGGCGATTCGGCACTGTACTCGCTAGAGCAATTTACGAGCGAGCGGGATCAATTGATTTTGCTAACGAGCCAACGCAGCCAGTATTTGCAATCACTGCTTTCTTCGGGGCAATGGAGAACGATTATCCCTGAGCCAAATGTGGATTTGAATACTGAGGGCAATGTCAACGAAATGCACTGAGCTTGAAGGAGAACTCATGAAGAAACTCAAAAGAATTTTTCTCGTTTTTATCATTATTATCCTCATCCCAACTATCGCTCTTGCGCAGGGAAATGGTTTCAGCGACAGCTTTGATGATTCCACACTCTCGGAGTGGGAAGCGCCCGGTGCGACGGTTGAAAATGGTGTTTTGAAACTCAGCGATGGAGGATTTGCCCTCCACTTTGGTGATTGGTCAGAAATTACGCTGATGCTCAAATTCAAGTTTTCTGGCGAAGGCGAAGGGGTGGTCAATTATTATTTCCGTGACGAAGGGCGTTATGGTTTTGCTTTTGGAGAAAACACTCTATACCTTGAAAAAGAAACGTCAGAGGGCATCGAGACGCTTAGCGATGTGAAAGCAGCCACGCTTCAACCAGACACATGGATCAATCTTAAAATTGTTGTCAGTGACGGACAGCATCAAATTTATCTCAATGATGAATTACAACTCACAGCTACAGATGGAAATCCGCTTAAAACGGGCGCAGTCATGTTCAACTCTCGTGGGCTGACGCTCGAGTTTGATGACCTGCAAGTGCAGGGCACGCCCGGCGAAGGTGCCATGCCCGAAGGCGAATATCCGTCCGAAGGGCAAGATCCGCTAACAGAAGGCGAAGCCTCGCCAATGGGCGAAGTATCGCCTGCGGTCGAGGGTGCGCCAGAAGTTGGCGAAACGAATGCTTCAACCTCTAACACAGCCCAACCCGCAACCACATCCCAAACAAAGGATAGCCTTATGCAAGAATTCTTCTCCAGCCAAGCCACCCCCACCGACCTGACCACTTTCCTCATCAACATGGTGCTGGCAGCCATTGCTGCCTTTATTCTCAGCCTTGTCTACATCCATTGGGGCTCGTCGCTTTCGAACCGCCGCAAATTTGCTGCTAATTTTATGCTGATGACCATCACAACAACCTTTATCATTTTGATTGTGCGTTCGTCAGTTGCCTTGAGTCTTGGCTTGGTCGGTGCGCTCTCGATTGTCCGTTTTCGTACCGCCGTCAAAGAGCCAGAAGAGTTAGCCTATCTCTTCTTTGCCATCGGGATCGGGATTGGCTTGGGGGATAACCAGCGGCTGATAACGATGTTGGCGTTAGTAATCGGGATCATCATCATTGGATTAAATAGACTGCTCCACCGCGCCGAAGCGGACGCAAATTTACACTTGTCAATTGCAAGTCAACATCCTGCCAAAGTGGAGCTACTGCAGATCGAAGCCGTTTTACGGAATCATTGCTCAAAGATGAAGCTGCTTCGTTTCGATGAAACAGCAAAGATACTCGAAGCAGGCTTCCTCGTTGAATTTCGGGAGATGAGTCAACTAAACGTGACCAAGCAAGAATTAAGGGCGCTTTCGGATCAGATCGAGATCACTTTTATGGATAATAAGGGCGTTTGGTAAATGTCGTCACTGCGAGCCGATGATGCACTTCGTCGGCGTGACAGTCTCCCGGATAGCGTGGAGATTGCGTCGCTTCGCTCGCAATGACGTAGCTCTATAGGTATAAAAAATGAAAAAACCCAAAATCCGAGAATACCGCTACGAGCGAAAATTCCGCGTTGAAGACCTTGATGTTGCTCAAGTACGGATGCTCGTCAAACGCCATCCGGGCATTTTTTACTCGCCCTTTCCGCCCCGCTATATCAATAATCTCTACCTCGACACGCCCGATATGGAGAATTATCACGCCAACGTGAGTGGTGTGGGCGAGCGACAAAAAGCGCGCATCCGCTGGTATGGCGATCTTTTTGGCGAGATTCCTAAGCCCGTTTTGGAATTTAAGGTAAAAGATGGTTTGGTTGGTGCAAAATATAGTTACCCTTTTCCCGCTTTTTCTTTTGACAGTGAATTCTCGCAAAATGGCTTTCAAAAACTTATCGCCAAATCCGATCTGCCCGATGTCGTGCGTTGGCAGCTGCGCGGTATGAGCGTGGTTTTATGTAATCGCTATTATCGCTGGTACTACCTCACAAAGGATCAAAAATATCGTGTCACGGTTGATAAAGAAATGCGTTATTATCACATCCGGCAAACTGCTAATCATTTTCGCTATCAATTTCTTGACCCTAAAGCGATTGTGGTTGAGCTGAAATATGCCCGTGATTTAGACCCCTATGCTGATAAAGTTGCGGGATTTTTCCCCTTCATGCTCACACGGAACTCAAAATATATCACTGGTATAGAGCAGGTCTATTTATAGGTAAAACATTTTCATGTCCCGCCGCACAGAATTTATCCCCTATAAGCCCAAAACGATTCTCAATAAACACAAACGCGCTGATCATTGGTTCTGGACGCGTTATACAGCCTATCCTTATAAAGGGTGTCAGCATGGTTGCCAATTCTGTTACTGCCGCGAGCAGAAATTTTCTCCTTTTGATGATCCAAATGATTTTGCATATACCATCCACGTTAAGGAAAATGCGCCACAGCTTTTGCGCAAAGCCATTGCCCGCGCGAAAACGGATTT
Organism: Anaerolineae bacterium; assembly: GCA_018648655.1. Taxonomy (GTDB): domain Bacteria; phylum Chloroflexota; class Anaerolineae; order Anaerolineales; family Villigracilaceae; genus Desulfolinea. The sequence continues at coordinate 21,295 of JABGQV010000091.1, forward strand.
GATCTTCATGGGTGATTACCAACCTGCTGAAAAGAAATTTAGACTTTCCCGTCAAATGCTCGCAGTTTGCCTTGAGAGGAACTTCCCTGTTTTTATTCTAGAACGTTCGCCCCTCATCTTGCGCGATCTCGACCTGTTGACTGAAATCAACACCAAAGCTGTTGCCGCAACGGCTTTCAGCATCATCTCTACGCCCGACTCGGTGCATTACGAACGCATCCGCCAGATGGAGCATCTTGCCCCGCCGCCAGAAAAACGCTTCAAGGCGATGGAGCAACTCGCGCTCGCTGGCATCCAGACCGGAGCGTGTATGATGCCCCTCTTGCCGGAACTTTGCGACACGGATGAAAATCTCGAATCTATCATTAAATGGACAGCCGACCACGGAGGGAGCTTCGTCCTTGCATCAGGCTTGACCCTCTCCGATCAACAGCGAGCCTACTTCTTCAATGTCCTTGCCGAACGTTTTCCCGATATCTTGCCTGCCTATGAAAAATATTATCCCGCTGGGAAAAGTTATGGCGCAGCCGATGGGAGCTGGCGTAGGACAGCACTTAAAATTCGCGAGCTCTGCGAGAAGCACGGTATCAAAGATAGAATGCCACGCCCGATTATTCCGGGCGATAAACGGGCTAAAAACAAAGGTATCGTTGAAATTTTTGCGAATAAAGTCTATAGAATGGAACTTGAGCGTGCCCCAAAAAATAAGATTTGGGTGTATAGAAAAGCGGCTTGGGCAATTGAAGATATGGAACAGGATATTTCACTTTTTTATCGCATGATGGGTCAAAAAGGTTTAGAAAAAATACCAGAAATAGGCGAAAATTTGGCAAAAGAAGTTGAAGGATTATTAACTGAGGTAGTGTAGCGTATTTTTCATAGTAGAATCAATTATGGCAAAATTAAAATTAGACCTTCACGATATTTATAATAAAGGCTATAAGATTGATTCGGAACTCAATCGCATTATTCAAGAAGCGATTGACAAGAAAATTACACTTGTAGAAATTATCCCCGGCAAGGGGAGTGGCCAACTTAAGAAAAAGGTGCTCCGTTTTTTAAATCAAAAACATATTCGCCCTCTTTATCACCGCATAGACAAAGATAGCAAGAATTTTGGGCGAATTTTTGTGCGTTTCAAACATAAATGAAAAAGGTGTAAATTGGATAATTATCGTGAATACATTATTCAGCCAGATGGATATGGCGTCGTACGATTCTGCCCTTTATTTATTGCGAACATAATGGGCACAAAACTGGAACAGTGGTTTCAAGATAACAAATTTATTTACCAAGCTTTTCGAGAATATAATACAAGTAATTATGTTTCTCAAAACTTGCAAGTAGAATTTCTATATTCTCGAAGAGTTGAGCCAAAACGAGAATTGGCAAAAATAAAACAAGATGTTTTGAACCAAACAAATGCAAAACAATATCAATTGCTAATCAATTTGATACACCAGTGTTTTGAAATGATTTATGAATGTTATGAGTTGTTTCGCACACCCAAAATAGGTTTGTCAGTTATAGATTTAAAGGATGATATTCAAAGAAAGGTAGCAAAGTTTGAAAAAGGGAATTTCCCAAAGAAAGCTAATATCATCAAAAAGTTTGGTAAGTCTGAAGAACTGATTCAGTTTGTAGAAGAAATGAATGCTGCTCGAAACTGTATTGAGCATAGAGGGGGAATTGTAGATAAGAATAAGGATTTGAAAGGTAAAACTAAACTGTCAGTACATTGGAAATCTCCAATAATACACTCTTCAAAAGGGAAAGTATCTGTTACTATAGATATTAAAGGGGGGCTTAATACAGAGGTAATCTTTGAGAGCGGGATTTTTGAATTCAGAGAAGGTGAATTGGTTAAATTTTCTTTTGAAGATAACTATAAGCTCATATACACCATCATGGTTGCATTAAAAACAATTATTGATGGGTTATATGAAAAGTTTGAAATCGATTGCAATAAAACACCAGAAATACGAAAAGAATTTTAAGCTTGATTTTTTCCTAGCTTTAAAGAATTTCAAACTTTTAGACTCCCTAATCTTTCAAATTTCACTTTGTCCACAAAAAATATGACACTTGCCTCATGACTTTTTACACCAAGCGAGTATAATACTTGCATGAGCATTTATATCGCCGTAGATTTAGGCGGAACGCATATCCGTGCCGCGTCATTTCGACCGAAAGAAACAGAAGCACTTAGTCACCAGAAAATTAAGACCCGCTCAAAAGATGAAACTATCTTTGAGCGGATTCTTGGTTTAATTGAAGATACTATCCCCGAAAATGAGACTCTTAGTGCTATTGGCATTGCCGCACCGGGGCCTTTAAATCCGCGTACGGGGATTATCTTGAATACGCCCAATATCGAAGCTTGGGATAATTTCCCTATTGTTGAAAAGCTTAATGCGCACTTTAACGTTCCTGTTTATTTAGGCAATGATGCCAATCTTGCTGCATTAGGGGAATGGAAATATGGCGCGGGGCGTGGGCATGATCATCTGGTATATCTGACCATTAGCACTGGTGTTGGGGGCGGTGTTATCTCTGATGGACGCTTGCTAGAGGGCGTGAACGGCTTAGGGGCAGAATTAGGGCATGTGACTGTGCTTGCCGATGGGCCAGAATGTGGATGTGGGCATCGAGGACATTTAGAAGCTTTCTCTTCAGGAACCGCGATCGCAAAATACGTTGAAGAAGAGCTTAAAGATAAATTAAGGGTATCAAGCCTTAGATTAAGTTCGAAGCGAACGGCTAAAACGATAGCTGCAGCCGCAAAAAGTGGCGATGAGTTGGCAATATCTGCTTTTGACCGAGCAGGAAAATATTTGGGCATTGGTGTTGCTAGTTTTCTCCATATATTTAATCCTTCTATTTTAATTTTTGGCGGCGGGGTCTCGATGAGTGGTGATTTACTCTTTGATCCTTTTTATGCTAGTTTGAAAGAAGAAATTTTTGGCCCTACTTATTTAGAAAATCTTAAAATAACCACTGCTGCGTTGGGCGATGATGCAGGTTTGCTCGGTGCTTTGGCATTGGTAGAAATGAAAAGTAAAATTTCCTAAACAATGGCAATAAGCCCCCGTTCCTTTTGAAAGAACGGGTTCTTATTGCTTAGATTATCTATTTTAAAGGAGTTCTATATAATGAAAAACTACCCTGGTAAAAAAGCCAACGCACTAATTGAGCGTGATTTATCTGTTGTTTCACCTTCTTACCCCCGTGCATTTCCTTTTGCAATGGAACGCGGAAAAGGTACCGAAGTTTGGGATGTGGACGGCAATCGTTTTCTTGATTTTGCAGCGGGAATTGCTGTAGCTTCAACGGGGCATAGCCATCCCAAAGTAGTTAAAGCCATTCAGGAGCAAGCTGAAAAGTTCTTGCATATTTCTTCAGATTTTTATCACGAAAAGTGGATTGAGTTAAGCGAAAAATTAGCCGCGATTGCGCCCTTCGAAGAAGACGCGCGCGTCTTTTTGACCAACTCAGGAACTGAAGCAGTGGAAGCGGCAATTAAACTTGCTCGCTACAAAACTGGTCGCTCTGGATTCATCGGTTTCTTAGGTGGCTTTCATGGGCGCACAATGGGCTCTTTAGCTTTTACCGCCAGTAAAGCAAAATATAAGCGTGGATTTGGTCCCGTAATGGATGGCGTAGTGCATGCACCTTTCCCAGATACTTATCGTCCTCTTTTGGCGAGCCGCAAGGGTGAAGGCTATGGCGAAACCGTTGTACGTTATATAGAAGAAGAAATTATGGGGCGCATTATGCCCGCCGATGATATTGCAGGCATTGTGATTGAACCTATTCAGGGTGAGGGTGGATATATTATCCCGCCGCCTGAGTTTTTCCCTGCCTTACGTGAGCTTTGCGACAAACATGGCATTTTATTGATTGCAGACGAAGTGCAAGCCGGGATGGGGCGTACGGGTAAATGGTGGTCTATTGAAAATTTTGGTGTAGAGCCAGATATTATTACTTCTGCGAAGGGAATAGCCTCTGGTGTTCCGCTTGGTGCGATGATTGCTCGTAAATCGGTGATGAACTGGACAGTTGGCACACACGGCAATACTTACGGTGGAAATCCATTGGCTTGCGCCGCTGCTTGTGAAACGATTGATCTGATTGGCGAATCGTTCATGCAAAACGCAGTAGAAGTTGGACAATATGCGCTAGATGCTCTCGACGAAATTGCGGCACATCACCCTAGCATTGGTGAAGTACGTGGTATGGGTTTGATGATTGGCGTTGATTTTGTTAAAGACCAAGAAACCCGTGAACCTGCCGGTGCTTTCCGCGATCGTGTCTCTGATCTTGCCTTTGAGCGTGGCACAATCACTCTCGGATGTGGAGAAAGCACAATTCGTGTTTCCCCGCCTTTAAATATTACCAAAGCCGAAATTGATGAGGGCTTAAGAGCCTTCGATGAAGCTATTGGAATTGCTGAGAAAGAGTAAAAAATATAGAACGCGGATTCTGCTACGCTAAAAGCGGATTCTCGCAAATTTTTTAAAACTTTTGGTTTAGTTTTGGCGCAAAGTGCCAAAACTAAACCATTTTTGTTTTTAAAATCAGTGTTCTATTTTCTTCAAGATGATAAAATACCCTTGCAATATTTATACCCTCTATCACCTTTGGTATCTCCTATGCTCCCTACCCTCCCCGACTTTCGTGTTCGTCAACGAGATTATCTTCTCGAAATAACCCGCGCCATCACCCAAGAGCTTGATCTTGAGAAACTCCTCGCGCGTATTTTAAAAATCTCTATAGAAATGCTGGCTGGGCAAGCGGGTCTAATAGCCCTTAAAAAAGATGATGGCTGGCGCGTTGGCTCGGCACAAAAAATCCCCCCTGCGCTGCTTGATTATCTCAAACCGCTTCTTGCCGAAGAAACTGTTTCTGAGTTTAATATCAATGAATTAAATAGGATGCTCAAAAGCCTTGCTTATACCGCTAGTCGTGGGCTCTTAAATGGTGTTGGGCTTCCACTTGTTGCTCATGAAAAAGTGATTGGTGTAATTTTCATCTTTCGTAATTATGCTGACCTTTTCTCTCTTAACGACAAAAGACTGCTCCGTGCCTTCGCCGACCAAGCTGCAAGCGCGGTCTATAATGCCCAACTTTATGGGCAAGTTACTTACGAAAAACAACGCCTTGACGCCCTTCTCGAATCCGCGGCCGATGGCATTCTAATCCTAAACGCCGACCATACCATTGAGCGCGTAAATAGCGCGTTTCAGAAACTCTACGGACAACCGCGCGAAGACATTACGGGCAAAGCACATGCTGAAATTATCCGCTGGGCAAGTGACCCGCACGGCGCAACCCTCGAAGAATCTGAAGCTGAGGGTTGGCCCCTGACCCCCAATGCCTCCCTCTATGTCGAAGGTGATTTACATCGCCCCGATCCGCCCAATCTTCCTGTTGGTGTCACTTATGCCCCCCTTTTTGCCGCTGATAATAGCCTTCGGAATATCTTTATCACCGTGCGCGATATTACCCATTTCCGCACCGCAGAGCAGGTTAAGAGCACTTTTATTTCGGTCGTCAGCCATGAGCTTCGCACACCGGTTGCCCTCATTAAAGGCTATGCCAGCACCCTTCGGCGAGACGATGCTCGCTGGGATAGAGAAATCATTGAAGATAGTTTGATGGTTATCGAAGAAGAATCCGACCGCTTGGCGAAAATGATAGACGATTTATTGGATGCTTCGCGACTTCAGGCAGGCGGATTAAGCCTCAATATCACCGATATTAATATACAGAATCTTGCCACCCAACTCGCGGATCGCTTCGCGTCTCAGGCTGGCTCACGTTCAATTAATACTGCCTTTCCCGAGCATTTCCCGTTAATCTCCGCAGACGAAACACGGATTCGCCAAGTGCTCACCAACCTCATCTCCAATGCCATCAAATACGCGCCCAAAGGCGATATCACCATTAGCGGAGAAGGTCGCCCTGAGCAAATTATCCTCTGCGTCAGCGATGAAGGTCCTGGCATAGACCCTAAAGATATGCCCCATATCTTCGACAGATTCTACAGAGCCAACGAATCTGTCAATAAAACCAAAGGAGCGGGATTAGGCTTATATCTCGCCCGCGCCATTATCGAAGCCCACAGTGGACGGATGTGGATAGATTCTAAATCCACAGAAGGTGCACGGATTTGCTTCTCGTTGCCGAGGTAAAGCTTTAAGAACAACGTGTAGGGAATAACTCAAGAGCTTTAGAATAAGCGCAAGGTGACACACAATATATTTATGGTAAGGAAAACCCGCGAGTGTTGACGCTTGGCACTTAGAACGTGAGTTACTAAGTAATAAGGAATAATGATGAAACATATTGCTACTACACTTCTACTTCTTCTCTTAGTCAGTTGCCAGGCAGACGTTCCTGTTTCAGAAGAAGTAAATATCTACCAAACAGTATCCATAAAACAAGAATTTCCGGAAGTTCTAATGCTGGCTCAGAGTTGGAGCGAAGATGCTTTGCTCTTTCGCGTAAGTGTACCGGTAATTAATCCAAACGCTCTTAGTATTAGAGTAAATTCTGAATATGTTTTTGAATCACCTACAAATCTAGGTGAACAATTTGTTGTGTTTTGTGAGTCCACCAAATGCAATAGTAAAATTTATGAACCCAATGCACTATTTATGGACTATGGCGTTGAGGCTATTAACTTGGACGATGTCCGAGTTGACAGTATTGAGGCCGTCAAAATTGCACTACGCAATGGGGGAGACAACCATATAAAAAACAGTAGTCGTCACGGGGATGTGACTTTAGGGCGTAACAAAGAAGGTACTTTGCATTGGGTTGGATATTTCAGTGGAGAAAATGGCACAATTTATATCTATATTGACCCTGAAAGTGGTAAAGTGACAGAAATAGATGATTGAAAAGGCTACCTCTGATAAATGTTTCCATACCAAAAGAATAAATACTTTCTGTTACTATCTGTATAATAACTAAAGCATTTGCCATCCAATAAAAGAAAGGAAACCCTCATGTCAAAAACCCCTGCACGAAACGAAGTAGACCCAAAATATACCTGGAACGCCAAAAGCGTTTACGCCTCCGCTGAAGTGTGGAACGCAGAAGCTGAGCAAATCATTGCCGATATTCCTACCGTGAAGATTTTTCAAGGAAAATTGGGCGAAAATGCCGCCTCTCTAGCCAATGGGTTGGAAGTAGTTGAAAGTCTGCTTGTGCGCGCAGAAAGGCTCTATATGTATGCCGGCTTCTCTTATAGCGTTGATACCACCAATCAAGATGCCGCCGCAATGGCAGATAAAGCTAGCGGTGTTCACGGTCAGGTTGTCGCGGCTATATCTTTTGTCCAGCCAGAGATGTTGACAATCGGTGAGCAAGTTCTGGGTCAGTGGTTGTCTGAAGATGCTCGTTTAGCGGGATATAAGCATTTCGTCAGCAATCTCTTCAGAAAACAGGCCCACCTTCGATCATCCGAAGTAGAAGAGATTTTGGGCATGTTAGCCAACCCCTTTAGTGGCGCGTCTGCCACCACCAGTATGCTCACCAACGCCGATTTTAAATTTGCGCCAGCAGTAGATGATAATGGCAATGAACTTGACCTCACACAAGGCACATTGGGAAAAATACTAAATAGCACAGACCACAAAGCACGTAAAAATGCGTGGAATAATTATCTCGATAAATATCTGAGGCATAAAAATACCCTTGCTACCAGCTTGGGCACATCTATTAAGCAAAATGTTTTTCAAATGCGAGCGCGAAAACATGAAAGCACGCTGGGCATGTCGCTTTTTGAAAACGATATTGATACAGCGGTTTTTCATAACCTGATTGATGTTTTCAAAAAGAATTTACCCGTTTGGCAACGCTATTTCGAGATTCGCCGCAAGGTCTTGGGCGTAGAGACCCTGCACCCCTACGATTTGTGGGCACCGCTCACCAAAAATAGCCCGCCCGTGAGCTATGAACAAGCTGTCGATTGGATTTGTGAAGGGCTTAAACCGATGGGCGCAGAATATGTGGCCACGCTCCGTAAAGGTGCACTCGAAGAGCGTTGGGTGGATGTTTTCCCTAATCAGGGTAAGCGCAACGGCGCATTTTCTTGGGGTGCGCCGGGCACATATCCCTTTATTATGATGAGTTTCGGAAATAATATGATTGGACTGAGCACCCTTGCGCATGAGTTAGGGCATTCGATGCACTCTTATCTCACTTGGCAAAATCAGCCTTTGGCTTATTCAGATTATTCGCTCTTTGTAGCAGAAGTCGCATCAAACTTCCAGCAGGCAATGGTGCGCGATCATCTGTTAAAAAGCAATCCAGAGAAGGATTTTCAGATTGCGATTATTGAAGAAGCGATGATGAATTTCTTGCGCTATTTCTTCATCATGCCGACCTTAGCCCGCTTCGAACTTGAAGTCCACTTGCGTGCCGAAAATGGGCAGCCCCTGACGGCTGACACGATGATGGCCTTAATGGCAGACCTTTTCGCCGAGGGGTATGGCGAAAGCGTGACTATAGACCGTGAACGCGTGGGCATGATTTGGTCAACTTTTGGGCATCTCTTCTCCGATTATTATGTCTATCAATATGCAACGGGCATTTCGGGCGCACACGCGCTCTCTCAACGAGTATTGGATGATGTGCCAAATGCAGTCGAAGATTACACCAAATTCCTAAAGGCTGGCTCTTCCATGTACCCGCTAGATGCACTCAAGATGGCGGGCGTTGATTTGACTACACCTGATGCTGTTGAAGCGACCTTTGCCGTGATGAGTGAATATATTGATAAGTTAGAAGAGTTGACGGCGTAGCAAACGAAGACCATAATTTTAGCTGAGTAGCTTACCCCCCAGTTCTATCTTTTAGAATTGGGGGGTAAAATTTTAATAGAGATACCGAAATAATTATATTATCTACGAAGAAAGGGAAAATTACCTCAAGATGTACTCAAAAATTAATTTACGACTTGCAAAACGTACAAAGTTTTTTTATGGCTGGATTATTTTGCCCATCTCCATTTTAGCGTCTTTTTTTACCAGCCCAGGGCAAACTTATATGGTCTCAATTTTTAATCCATCTCTGCGAGATACACTTAATCTTAGCCTAACTCAGCTTACCGGAGCCTATATGTTTGGCACTATCCTTGCCTCTTTGCCCCAAACTTATATAGGGCAGTTGGCTGATCGAATTGGCATTCGTAAAACACTTTTTATGATTGTCAGTTTATTTAGTTTGGCCTGCATTTTTATTTCACAAGTTAGTAGCTTGGGTATGCTTTTTTTTGCCTTTTTCTTTTTAAGAATGTTAGGACAAGGTGCGCTAGAACTTCTCTCTGCCAATATGCTCCCAATGTGGTTTCGCAAGTCTCTAGGCACAGTTTCAGGAATTAAAAATGTAATTGTCAGCCTGATGATCGGCGTTGTCCCCATAGGGGTTCTTGCTCTGATTGGGATTGTCGGCTGGCGGCAAACTTATATTTTCTCAGGCGCGAGCGTATTTCTTATCTTGCTACCGCTTATCTACTTTTTATATATCAATAAACCTGAAGAGATTGGTGAAGTCATTGACGGAAATAAATTATTAGATTCTCAAAAATCAGATACTTCTGACGCTGAGAATGAATTAACCCTCAAAGAAGCAATGCGAACGCGAGCCTACTGGATATTGTCTTTATCCAGAGCTGTTTGGGCTGCTATTGCAACAGCGATTGCTTTCAACTTGCTCCCGATTTTCAACGCCAAAGGATTGAGCAATGAAGAAGCAGCGGCCAGTTTTCTGATTTTGATGGTTCTTTCAGCATTTTTTCAGATTTTTGGTGGGGTGATTGCAGACCGAATAGAACTTCGGTGGATGTCTTTCGGCTCGATGGGTCTATATGGACTTGCTATTGGTGCATTGATTTATATGCCTAATAATTTAGTTCTTTTGGTTTATACACTGATATTAGGACTTTCACAGGGGTTATTTGGCGGACTAGAGAATACAGTTTGGGTGCGTTATTTTGGGCGCAAACATCTTGGCAAAATTCGCGGTAGTGTCTTGACTGCTAGTGTCGCAGGAAGTAGTGTTGGGCCTTTTTTGATGGGCATATCCTATGATATGAGCGGGGATTTTTTTATCTCATTAGCTTGGTTTGCAATTATTCTCTTTGCTTTATCAATCGCCGGAATCTGGGCAACGCCCCCTTTTCAAAATGCTAAATGACGAAGAGTTTCCCCCGAGAAGTTTAAAAACTTCTCGGGGGAAACTTTGGAGGCTCGAAAAGGCTTTAATGAAACCTTTCGAGTTTAGCTAGAGGCCTTTTCACGTAACAGCGATGTTGTTTTAACGAGGGCAAGCTCAAAACACGCACGGCGCGGTTCTTCACCCCTAGATCAGATTTTCAAAAACGTTTTCCACATCTTTATCACCACGACCAGAAAGATTGACAACCACAATATCATCGGGGTTGCTATATTTGCCATGATCTTGGAAAAGATAGGCAATTGCATGTGAAGATTCTAAGGCGGGGATAATGCCTTCAAGATGAGAGAGAGCGATAAAGGCATCTACAGCTTCTTTATCAGTGACGCCGCCTAATGCAAGGCGACCATTTTCTTTGAGCATACTCAAGATAGGGCTAATGCCAGGGTAATCTAAACCAGATGCCGCGCTATATGATTCTGCGATTTCGCCTTCATCATCGTGCATAACAAGGGTTTTGAAACCGTGAATTACATCGGGGGAGCCTTTGCCAAGAGAAAGGCCATGTTTTTCTGTTTCTGCACCCAAACCAGCTGGCTCAACTGCCACAAGCTCTACATCTTCATTGGCTATAAAAGCAGTGAATGCGCCGAGTGCGTTGCTTCCGCCACCAGCACAAGCAATAATAGCGGTGGGGAGTTTGCCAACTTCTGCGAGCATTTGCTCTTTGATTTCTTCGCCAATTACTTGCTGAAAATCACGCACCATTGTAGGGTAAGGGTGTGGCCCAACAGCAGAGCCGAGTAGATAATAAGTATCGGCATGGTCTTGAGCATAAGCACCGAGTGCAACATCTACCGCGTCTTTGAGCGTTCCTTGACCAGCCGTGACGGGGATTACCTTTGCGCCTAGCGCCTTCATGCGATAAACATTTGGCTTTTGTGCATCCATATCGCGTGCGCCCATATAAATATCGCAATCAAGATTGAGATAGGCGGCAATAGTAGCTGTAGCAACACCGTGTTGCCCTGCGCCTGTTTCGGCAATGAGCTTCTTTTTACCAAGTGCTTTGGCGACCAATCCCTGCCCGACGACGTTATTAATTTTATGTGCGCCAGTATGGTTTAGATCTTCGCGTTTTAAATAAATCTTTGCCCCACCGAGTTTTTTAGTTAGCCGCTCGGCATAATAAAGCATACTGGGGCGGCCGGCATAGTTTTTATAGAGCGCTTTTAAGTCATTTTGAAATTCGGGGGTTACTTTTAATTCATCATATTTTTCGGCAAGTGTACCTAAAATTTCTGCTAAAAATTCAGGTAAGAAAGTGCCGCCAAAATCGCCAAAGTTTCCATTTGCTTTGTTACTCATGATATTTTTTCCTTTTTATTTATCTAATTTAGTTTGATGTTGTAATTTTCTAATAGTTTTACTATTTACTGGTTTACTAATTCACTGTTTTTTTTTCATACACCGCGTCTCCTATATTTGGAAATTAAAAAGCCCTCTCTCAGGTCTCAGGGACGAGAGAAGGCTTCCGCGGTGCCACCCTGCTTAAGCTAACTTTCATAAATAATGCGCCCGTGCTTATCTCTATAGAGATAAGCATTGCTTAAAAGAAAAATCCCGTTGTGATGCAACGGGAAAATATCTTAAGCCCTAAAGCCAGCTTCACTTTTCGTAGTCTTGCAGGTTCTCACTGCGTCAACTACTATGCCCTGATAACGGTGGCTACTCCGGCGCAACTACTTGCTCAACGAGCGTTCACATTGCAATTCCGAGACCCATTCAGCATCAGTCTGTGTGCGAGATTTCCACCGTCACTCGCTCTCTAAAACACCATTCTGATGCTTACTCCTTCTCTTCACAATTTTTAGTTTATGTGATTAGGCGCGTTTATATCATGCTCTAGGATGATTCGTCAAGGAGTATTTTTGTTTGGAGATATCAAGCGGCCCGTACGTGAAGTCAACTTGAGTGGCATCAAAACAGCATTTGTGCGTCAGTTAGTACCTCCCGTTAAATGGTTAAAAAGTAACTCGCTTAAAGCCATAAGTTCAGGTAAAATGCAAATATAATAGCATTGGATGGGAATAAAAAAAGTCTTTCTCGTCTTATATTTATGCAAAAAAGGAAAAGATCATGACATTAAATTCAGATACCTCAGCAAGCGACACCATAGATGCCTATCGTAAAAAACAGCAACGCGGCCCCGTTGTTGTCTGGGCTATTGCGGCATTGCTTGTTCTAGTTGGCATTATTATTCTCATTATTTGGTTCACAGGTGATAATAAACCGCAAATAGCACTTTTTGCTACAAAAACGCCAACCCCAACAATCACCTCAACAGCCACGCTTACTTCAACGCCAACACTAATACCAACAGCAACATCTACGCCAACTCAAACATTAACACCCGTTCCACCAACTCCCTCTGCGCCATTTCTCTATGAAGTACAAGAGGCTGAATATCTTTATTCTATTGTTGAGAAATTTAACTTAGGGGAGGATGGTATTGCCTTAATATATTATCTGAATCCAGATGTAGCAGCGACTGGCGGGAATGTTTATCCAGGGCAAAGCATACAAATTCCAAACCCCGATATGCCACTCCCTACGGCTACTGCTATTCCCCTAGATTTACCGAGAGGAACAGAACTGAACTACGCTGTTGAACTTGGTGATTCTATTGCCTCGATTGCAGTGAAATTCCGTAGCACCCTTGAAGAAATTTTAGAGCTAAATGGTATAGAAAATGCAAATAATATCCAGGTAGGGCAAATCCTTATTATCCCTATAAATCTTGTCACCGCAGAACCTACTCGCCTTCCGCCCACAGCCCCAGCAAATCTGACATCAACGCCTACTGCTCCTGTAACTGGAGGAACGCCTGTTGGTAGAGCGTGTAATTATGAACTAAATGAGGACTTTATAGCTCAAATTTTTGAGCTAGTTAATACTGAGCGTATAACACAGGGTTTATCTCCAGTGACAGAAAATGAAAAACTGAGTGCCGCTGCCCTTGTTCACGCTTCCGATATGGCTTGTAACTCTTTCGTCAAAGAAACTGGCTCCGATGGTTCAACTGCCGAAGAGCGCGTTCAAGCACAAGGATATACAGCCTCAGCGGTACTTCAAGAAATCCTCGCTTTGCCTCCAGAGTATGGTGGTGATGGGCAAGCAGCCTTCGATGAGTGGATGGGTGGGATAACATTACTCAACCCCATTGTCACCGAAATTGGTATTGCCTATGCCTACTCATCAGAAAGCGCTTTTGGCGGTTACTTTACCCTTATTCTTGCTGCTCCCGCACCCTAAAAAATCACTAGACAAAATTCAAGCTATCAAGTAGAATTGCGCCTTGCAAATAGAAAGCAAATATCTCGGAGGAAGACCTGTGGCAAATCTTAAATCTCAAATCAAACGCAATAGACAAAATGAAAAACGCCGATTGCGCAATCGTGTTTATCGTGGCTCTACAAATGTAGCCATTAAAAATGCTCGTAAAGCATTAGAATCTGGAAATGTAGAAGAAGCACGCGAAGCAACTATGTTAGCTGTTAGCCGTCTCGATAAAGCTGCCCAAAAGAGTGTACTTCATAAGAAGAACGCTTCACGTCGTAAGGGTCGCTTAATGAAACAACTTGCTGCTCTCGAAAACGCAGCGTAGTTCATAAAACATTCAGCTTAAATAAGCGGGAGTATCTCTAAGATACTCCCGCTTTTGCGCGTTTAAATCTAAGTTTGACCCATTATCAAATTCTTGCTATCATCACTTTATGACCATCAAAGAAAATCTTCGTCAGTTTTTGCGTTGGCTCGCTCCTGGGCTAGGCGTTAAGCGCTGGCTTGCTTTTGTTTTAGGAGGGATTACCCTCTTCGCAGTTGGCTTAGCCTATCTTTTATTAGATGTATACCGCACAGCGCCTGAAACTTGGTGGTTACCTAGCCTCTCTTATCTCGCCCTACGTTTTTTGCCCCGCCCGATACGTATTTTCATTTTTGCTAGCATCGGCTTTGGCCTCGTTTTATACGGAATTTGGGGATTAAACCGCACGCTGTTGCGCCCTTTTTTACGCCCCGGCAAAGGGATTGTTGACGAGCTAACAAATTATCGTCGTCGTGGACGTGGCGCACGGATTGTTGTTATTGGGGGTGGGCATGGCCTCTCCACTTTATTACGTGGCCTGAAAGCCTACACACATAATCTCACCGCAGTTGTCACCGTTGCCGATGATGGTGGTTCATCAGGCAAATTACGCGAATCAATGGGCATTCTCCCACCTGGAGATATTCGTAACTGCCTTGCTGCATTGTCGAATGATGAGACAATGATGACACAACTTTTTCAATATCGTTTTAGTGGTTCAGAGGGTTTAGATGGCCATTCTTTTGGTAATTTATTTATTAGTGCACTCAGCAATATCACGGGGTCTTTTGAAGAGGCTGTTGCAGAATCGGGCAGAGTCCTTTCTGTACATGGGCGTGTTCTCCCCTCAACATTGCATAATGTCAAATTAGTGGCAGATATGACCCTCCCGAACTCAGCCTATGAAGTTCGCGTGGAGGGAGAGAGCAAAATCCCTGAGTTTGCAGGGAAAGTGCGTCGCGTTTGGTTAGAGCCAGATAATGCGCCAGCCTTTCCGCCTGTTATTCGTGCTATTTTAGCCGCAGATATGATAGTGATAGGGCCCGGTAGTTTATATACGAGCATTCTGCCTAATCTATTGGTATCAGACTTGAAATCTGCAATAGAAGCAAGTAGAGCATTAAAATTATTCGTCTGCAATATCGCCTCCCAAAAAGGGGAAACGGATTCCTATTCTTGCTATGATCATCTCACAGCTTTAGAATCCCATGTTGGGGGAAAAATGATAGACCTAGTCATTGCAAATGATTGCCAAGAAGCAACTCTGCCCGCAGATACCGATTGGACAAAAATTGGAGATGAGCTTTCAGGTGATACCCGTCTTTATACAGCTGATTTACTCGATAGAGAGCACCCGTGGCGACACGATTCTGAAGGGCTGGCACAAATAATTATGAAATTATTTTATGAACGCAAAGAGGGCGTAAGATAAATTTTCTTTGCAATATCTTAGGATTTATTGTATAACTGATAAAGTACGATATAATTAGAAGTTGAGAAAAAATTCACAAAGCTAATAAGCTTTATAACTTAATAGGAGATAGATATGACAACAAAAGTAGGTATTAACGGATTTGGGCGCATTGGCCGCCAATTGCTTAAAATTTGTTTAGAACGCTACCCAGAAGAATTAGAAGTAGTCGGCATCAACGATCTTTGGGATACAGAGACAAATGCACAACTCTTTAAATATGACTCCAGCTATGGAAAATTTAACGGTGAAGTAGAAGTAGTAGATGGTGATCTCGTTCTTGACGGCAAAACCATCAAAGTTTTCGCTGAACGCAACCCCGCAGGTATTCCCTGGGGCGAGCTTGGCGTAGAGATTGTTTTTGAAGGCACTGGTGTTTTCCGTGACCCCACCACAACCCCTGGACCTCAATCTCATATTGAAGCTGGCGCAAAGAAAGTCATCCTCACAGCCCCAGCCAAAGGCGGCGATGTTTTCACTGCTGTTATGGGCGTAAATGATCAAGATTATGATCCCGCAAATCACCACATCGTTTCTAACGCATCTTGCACAACCAACTGCTTGGCTCCCTTTAGCAAAGTCATCAATGACACCTTCAAAATAAAAAAAGGCTTGATGACTACTATCCATTCTTATACCACCAGTCAAAACGTGCTTGACCTTGCTGATAGTGATCCCCGTCGCGCTCGTGCTGCCGCTATCAACATCATCCCTACTTCTACAGGTGCAGCAAAAGCAATTGCTCTCGTCATCCCTGAACTCAAGGGCAAACTCGATGGCTATTCCCTGCGCGTTCCTACCCCCACAGTTTCTATCGTGGACGCAGTTTTTGAAGTTGAAAAAGACACCACAGCAGAAGAAGTCAATGCCGCTCTCAAAGCTGCCTCTGAAGGCGCCATGAAAGGCATTCTTGGCTTCAGCGAAGAACCCCTTGTTTCTATGGATTTCAAAGGCGACGAACGCTCCTCCATCGTAGATGCAGACCTTACCGCCGTCATGGATGGTAATATGGTTAAAGTTGTTTCTTGGTACGATAATGAATGGGGCTACGCCACTCGGTTGACCGATTTTGCAGCAAAGATTGCAAAATCTCTTTAATCTAAAACCCTAAACCAATGTCATTGCGAGCCGATGCTTGTCGGCGTGGCAATCTCCCTCACAATCAGGGAGATTGCTTCGGCGGTAAAACTGCCTCGCAATGACATTTTTTATATATAGGAGCTATTTATGCTCAACAAAAAAACACTTAAAGACCTTGATGTCAAAAATAAGCGTGTTCTTGTGCGTGTGGATTTCAATGTTCCGATTAATGATGGGGAAGTCGGGGATGATACCCGCATCCAAGCCGCGTTGCCGACTATTATGTATTTACTGAAACAGGATGCAAAAGTCATTCTCTGTTCTCATCTGGGACGACCAAAAGGCGAAGCTCAAAGTGAGTTTTCACTTGCTCCCGTTGCCGTGCATCTAGCATCGGTAATCGGGATGCCCGTCAAATTCGCTACAGATTGTCTTGGTGAGCCAGCCCAAGCAGCTACATCATCTTTGAAAGTAGGTGAAATTCTCTTGCTTGAAAATACCCGTTTTCATGCAGGTGAAAAGAAAAATGACCCTGCAATGGCAAAAGAACTGGCTTCTTTAGCAGATTTATTTGTTAATGACGCTTTTGGCACAGCCCACCGTGCGCACGCATCTAATGCAGGTGTATCGAAGGAACTCCCCTCTGCAGCAGGATTTTTACTAGAGAAAGAGTTGAAATATCTCGGTGATACCATCGCAAATGCCGAAAAGCCCTTCATTGCTATTTTGGGCGGGGCAAAGGTGAGCGATAAAATTGGTGTTATTACCAACTTATTAGAAAAAACCGATAAAATCCTCATTGGCGGTGGTATGGCGAATACTTTCTTTAAAGCGCAAGGTTATGACATGGCTGATTCTCTTGTAGAAGCGGATGCCATAGAAACAGCACGTCAGCTCATTGAAAAAGCTAGGGATGCCTTAGTGCTACCCGTCGATGTCGTCATCGCTGATGACTTCGCAGACCAAGCGCAAAGCAAGGTCGTTCCGGTTGGTGATGTCCCCGCTGGTTGGCGCATTTTGGATATTGGTCCTGCCACAGTTGTCGCCTATGCTTCCATTATTAAAAAATCTAAAACAGTGGTTTGGAATGGACCTATGGGCGTATTTGAATTCCCGAATTTTGCTAAAGGTACTTTTGGCGTTGCCGAAGCCGTTGCAGAGGCAGATGTGGTTAGTGTGATTGGTGGTGGAGATTCAGTTGCTGCTATCAAAGAAGCCAATTTAGATGAAAAAGTAAGCCATATTTCTACAGGTGGTGGGGCATCGTTAGAGATGTTAGAAGGCAAGATTTTACCTGGCGTAGACGCGCTAGAAGACAAATAATTTGTAGAGGTGGGGTTCAAGCCTACCCCTATTTTTTACAAAACCATAACATTTTTGAAACACAAAACTTTTGAAGTGGGCTATAATTTAGGCGGGTGGTCTGAAGGGCTTATAGTTTGATAATTGTAGAGAATAAATTGCCTATCAGCTCAACTGATCAATCGACCAATTTAACTAAAAAGGAAAACATCATGGCCTTTGATACTGGTGAAAATGTAGGCTCTTATAGAGTTATGGAAAAACTGGGGCGCGGTGGTATGGCAACGGTATATAAAGCCTATCATGCTAATTTAGATCGTTATGTTGCGCTTAAGGTTTTGCACCCTGCCTTTTTAGAAGATCCTAATTTTTTGGCACGTTTTCAGCGTGAGGCACGTTTGGTTGCTAAGTTGGAGCATACCAATATTGTGCCAGTTTATGATTTTGCTGAACACGATGAACAACCTTATTTGGTGATGAAATATATAGAGGGGGACACACTCAAGGCGCATTTAAATAAAGGCCGCTTAGAGACAGATGAAATCTGGAAAGTTGTTGAAGCGGTTGGTGCAGGCTTAGGGTATGCGCATCAGCAAGGTATTTTACATCGCGATATTAAGCCATCTAATGTAATTATGGCAAAAGATGGTAAAGCCTATCTCGCGGATTTCGGTTTAGCGCGGATTGCCCAATCGGGAGAATCTACACTGTCTTCTGACATGATTATGGGCACACCCCAATATATTTCACCAGAACAAGCGAAAGGCGAGAAAAATCTTGATAATGGCACCGATATTTATTCTTTTGCGGTGATGCTATATGAAATGGTGGTCGGTCAAGTGCCATTTAGCTCTGACACGCCTTTTTCCATTATTCATGATCATATTTATTCGCCACTGCCTTTGCCACATTTGGTTAATCCTAAAGTGCCAGATGAAGTGGAACGCGTTTTGCTTAAAGCACTCTCCAAAGAGCGTGAAGATCGGTATGAAAGTGTAGAAGCATTAAACGCTGCTTTCAAAAAAGCTTGGGATGATTCTGATATAGATATGGCAGATGCGACTATGACCTCGCCTATTCAAAATATCCCCATGCCCCCATCGCCAGATATTTTAGAAAGGGTGAGTGCTTCAACTATTATTCCTGAACAAAAAGAGGAAGCAGATATTGCTAAAAAGACAAAAATTTCTGAGAAAACAAAGAAAAAACGTAAAATTTGGCCTTTTGCCGCTGCTGGGCTTTTAGTATTATTGGCTATTTTCTTTATCATTAATGCTGCAGGACAAGATAGAGTTTTTGAGAACTTATCGGAAGCTGGAGAAGAAGGCGCAGGCCAATTAGAAGAAAATGCCCCCATCCCAGTGCCTATAGGCCAAGAAGCTCCTGAACGCGTAGAAGAAGCAAGACAGTGGGTAAATGATTCTCCTGATGATCCTTATGCTCATATAGAATTAGCGCTTATGCTTCTTGAAGAGCAACCAGAAAACAGAGAAGGAATTCAGAACGAAGTAAGAGAAATAGAAAGAACTGCTGGAGATAATATAGAAATTTATGAAGTCGCAGGTTATGAGTTTGCATCGCGAGGATATTGGCGTGGCGCTACCCTAATGTTTTTACGTGCAGTAGAAATCAGTGGACAGGAAGATATATATATGCTCGATAATCTTCGTGAAAGTGCATATAAATTTGCTGGTTCACCCCTCTCGAGAAATGAGAGTGGTCTACTTGATAGAATAACTATAATAGACCCTACACTTACACTTATTGCTCAAGCTCGTCATGAGTTTTATTATGGTGATAGGAAAGCAGCACAAGAAATCTTGGAAGAAGCCAAAAGACAAAATGCTAAATATCCTGAAATTCCTTTGCTAAGAGCAGAAATATTATTACAGCAAGGTCATTTTGACGAAGCCCGTGGAATACTTGAAGCCATTTGGGATTTCCCTGAAGTTCCAGATTGGATAGCCGTAGAAGTTGATAAAGCACTCAGTGAATTACCCTAGGAGAAAAATATGCGAACCCCCATTGTTGCTGGAAATTGGAAAATGAATAAAACAATCTCAGAAGCTCGTGAATTAGTTTCTGAATTTGTACCACTCGTAAAAGATATGAACGCTGTTGAAATTGTTCTTTGCCCGCCCTCGCCTGCGTTGCTCCCTGTAGCCGCTTTATTAGAAGGAACGGATATTGAACTTGGTGCTCAAAATATGCACTGGGAATCTGGCGGCGCATACACGGGTGAACTTGCTCCCGTTATGGTGAAGGAATTTGCGAACTTCGTCATTCTTGGTCATTCCGAACGCCGAGCCTATTTCGGAGAGACTGATGAGACTGTAAATAAAAAAGTTAAAGCCGCCCAAAATGAAGGCTTAATGCCCATTATTTGTGTAGGTGAAAGCCTTGAAGAAAACCAAGCTGGAAAAACAGAAGATATTGTATCTGGTCAAATTAAGGCCGGGTTAAAGGACGTAGGCGCAAACTTGGTTATTGCCTATGAACCAATTTGGGCAATCGGCACTGGACTTGCCGCAACGAGTGAGATGGCAAACGATACCATTAAGATAATTCGTTCAAACTTGAAAGAACTTTTCGGACAAGAAGATGCCGAAAAAATCCGTATTTTATATGGTGGCTCTGTGAAGGGGAGTAACGCTGCTGAATACTTCTCTCAATCTGATATTGATGGGGCACTGGTTGGCGGCGCATCCCTCAAAGCAGATGCTTTTGCAGAGATTGTTGTTGCAGCGCAAAATGAAGCAGTAAAATAAATTTTCTTTTATAAAAAAACCCTGATGGATTTCTAAAACCTATCAGGGTTTTTTATTATCTTTTCTCTTGAATATTTCCTCCCTTAACGGACTTTTATGGCTCCTGCTAATGTTGGTGCCTTTCATATTTTTAGAACGAGCCTTGCATCGTGAGATACAAGTTGTTTTTTTGATTCTAACGCGCCGCGCTGATATTGCGATGATAATTTTTTCGGTGATTTTTTTCCCGGGTGTTTTCTTACATGAACTTAGCCATTTTCTGATGGCAAAATTACTCATGATAAAAACAGGAAAAGTATCTTTAATCCCCGAGAGTATGCCTGATGGACGCTTAAGACTCGGCTATGTAGAAGTTACTAAATCGGATATTCTTCGTGATTCTCTTGTGGGTATGGCGCCACTTATTGTAGGCGGATTATTCGTATCTTATGCGGCAATTTATAAACTTAACTTACTCCCTCTTTGGGATGCGTTTCGTCAAGCCGAGTTCTCACTTTTTTGGTCTGCATTTGCTTCTTTACCATCTCAACCTGATTTTACACTTTGGTTTTATCTCACCTTTGCCGTAAGTAGCACTATGCTCCCCTCAGAATCTGATCGAAATGCTTGGCTTCCTTTGGGCGGTGCGATTATTTTGCTTATTGGATTTGTTATATTTGCTGGTGCAGGTGTGTGGATGTTAGAAAATATTGCTCCCCCTCTAAATATTTTTTTTCGGTCAGTAGCTACTATCTTTGGTTTGAGTGCGATGGTGCATTTCGTTTTTATTTTACCCTTTTTGCTAATACATAAATTGCTTACACGCGTTACGGGCTTGGATATAGGATAAAAGATTTCCCTACCCCTCTCCCGGAGATGGGAGAGGGGTAGGGAAATCCAACATTGTCTTGCTCTCCTCGAAATCGAGTACTTAGAATTTGGAGTAGGCTGGTTGGAGGGGTGAAGTTTTTCCTACACACCCCAATAATTCAAAATCTCTTGCGCCGCTTGCTCTGCGAGACCATAATGATTAAGTACGCAGGTGATTTTTTTATCAGCAGCAATCTCCATATCAGAAAGAGATGAAGAAAATCTACCTAAAAGTGTTGCTCTAAATTTTTCTTCAACAAGTCGGCTAGGCTCACGATTGAGCAATCTGAAAATCCATTCATGTCCACTGGGAGCAGCAAGATAAATAATTTTCAGATTATCTCCCCAAGCTGGGATTCCAGAAACTCTATTTTCTTTCAGATATAATAAAGTGGGAATAACGGTCTCCAGATACATGATCTTTTCTCTGGCTGCTTGCATATCAGACAATAGAATTGCGTTATCCGCGCCGGGGCGAGATTGATAGCGGTAATAAATATCAGCATGTGGGTAAAAAAGATCGGGGTTATGAATATCCTGAAAGCCTTTAGGAGTCTCCTCTACAAATATATAAGGATTTTTATGTCCTTCATCAGGGCGAGGCGACCTAGTTGCTAATAAATAGATGCGAGGCAATATCAGAGATTGTTCTTTTAGTAAACTCTCAACGCGTTTCATCACATAGCTTTGCCCAGCACCAGATGCACCATTAAGAGCCAAGATGCCCGCATTGATTTTCTTTTTTGAGCCAGCACCATCTATTGCTTTTGGGAGTTTTGCAAGCAGCTCATCATATTGCTCTGCTTGTGAGAGAATTGTCTCTGCATCTTCTTTAGGAAACGATTCTAAAAGGGGCATAATTTCTTTTAATGTGGTCATTTTATTTTCCTCATATCTGATTACAGAATACGGATTTCTGAATACTATACACCGTTACGCCGTCCCAAACTGTCTATCACCTGCATCGCCCAAGCCAGGGAGAATATAGCCAATCTCGTTTAATTTCTCATCAATTGCGGCAAGGTGAATGGGCACATCGGGGTGTGCTTCTTGCATCACAGCGATGCCTTCAGGGGAGGCAATCATGGCAATAAACTTGATTCTGTTCACACCCCATCGCTTCACGATGTCCACTGTCGCAACTGCTGAACCGCCAGTAGCAAGCATTGGGTCAAGAACGAGACAAACGGAAACTGTGGGGGCAATGGGCAATTTATTATAGTATTCAACTGGTTGCAAAGTTTCCTCATCCCTATATAAACCAATATGCCAAACTTCTGCTGAGGGCATTAGTCCCCAAACGCCTTCGACCATCCCTAATCCTGCTCGCAAGATGGGCACAAGGCCAATTTTTTCTTTGAGTTCAAAGCCATCGGTTTCTGTGAGTGGGGTTTCAACTTTACGCGGAGATGTGAGTAAATCGGCGGTGGCCTCATAAGTAAGTAAAGCACCGATTTCACGTGTTAGTTCGCGAAACTTTTTTGGTTGTGTGTTTTTATCGCGTAAACGAGTTAATTTATGAGCAACAAGGGGATGTCGCGATGGATATATATTGGACATAATTTTCTCCTAAATAAAAGTACGGTAATTATAGTGAAGATTTGCCGCGTACGCATGTTGTACTTGCGTACTGCTATTAGCGATATTTTAACTTGCAGCGTCTACTCTATCCGATAAAAAACTTCATTACGTGCAGGGCCATTGGAGATAATCTCGACCTTCACGCCAACACTATCTTCAATAAACTTTACATATTTTTGAGCTTCTTTAGGGAAATCTATAAAGTTTTTGATGCCTTCTGTAGGAGATTGCCATCTTGGCATGGTTTTGTAGATTGGCTTTGCTTCTGCCATAAATTCTGCATCGGCAGTGGGAAGGGTATCGTATCTTCTGCTATTATGCTCATAATGCGTGCATATTTTGATTTCATCCATACCGTCTAAGATATCTATTTTAGTGAGAGCAATAGAGTTTATGCCACCAATTTGAAGGCTATAGCGCAAAGCGGGCAAATCTAACCAACCACAGCGACGTGGGCGCCCTGTTGTGGCGCCGTATTCGTTGCCGAGCTCTCTTAATTTATCACCAACTTTACCTGTTAATTCTGTGGGCATTGGGCCAGAGCCAACGCGTGTTTGGTAGGCTTTTGTGACGCCGATAACACGCTGAATATCATTTTGTTGTAAACCAGTAGCAATTGAAAAGCCTGTAATGCCTGGATGACTAGATGTAACATAGGGATAGGTGCCTAAATCAATATCCAGTAGCATCCCTTGCGCGCCTTCGCCAAGGATATTTGCACCTTCTTTTTGTGCTTTCCAAATGATTGGAAGTGGATTGCCGATCATGGGTGCTAAAACTTCTTTTGCAGCACGAAAATCTGCTAGAATTTTATCTTTATCTAGCATTTCCCCATAGATATCATCATTATTTACATTCATTATACTAATCAATTGCTTTTGCCACGCTAATTCACGTAAAATGATTTCTTCAAAATTTTCTCGAAGCATATCGCCCATACGTACGCCAATACGTTCTGTTCTATCAGCATAGAGAGGGCCAATTCCACGCCCTGTTGTGCCGACTTTTGAAGCACCGCGAGCAGTTTCACGAAGCGTATCACGTGCAATATGCCAAGGCATAATGATATGGGCATATTCTGAAATGAGCAAATTTTTCTCTGAAATTTTTACGCTTTTTTTGCGTAATTCTTCAATTTCTGAAACTAAGGTTAGAGGAGAAAGTGCAACTGATCCTGCTAAGATAGAGAGAGCATTGGGGTTAAAGATACCAGTAGGAATAAGATGGAATTTGAATTCTCCATAATCATTCACAACGGTATGTCCCGCATTTGCACCACCATTGAAGCGGACGACTAAATCTGCTGAGTGAGAGAAAACGTCTACAAATTTTCCTTTACCGCTATCGCCCCATGCGGTGTCTATAACGATATTTGTACCTTTGAGTTTCATATTATTTTCCTTAAAAGTGTATATTTGACCGCGTATCAGGATTTATCACAAAGAGATAATCACCAGCGGCACTCAAGTTGAAATCACGTGTGTCGCGGAGTGAATCCGTTATCTCTCTAAAATTTATTTTAAACTTACATCGTGGGGGTGTGATTCTTTTAATCCAACTGGCGTCATCCGCACAAAGATTGCTTTTTCATGGAGCTCTGCAATACTGTGAGCATTTGTATAGCTCATCCCCGATTTTAGCCCGCCAATAAGCTGAGCGAGTACCTCACGGGTGGAGCCACGATAAGGAACGAGCGCATCGACGCCTTCGGCAACATATTCTTCAACTTCTTCTTTTCTAAGATCAGCTTTGCCATTTTCACGGGTTTTTCGGGCAAGGTTTGCCTGCAAAGATGCCATGCCGCGCGAAGATTTATAGCGATGCCCACCACGTGTGACAAAGATGCCCGGGCTTTCTTCGGTGCCTGCTAGCATAGAGCCGAGCATAACCGTGGATGCGCCCGCGCCAAGGGCTTTAACGATATCGCCTGAGGTGCGAATGCCTCCGTCTGCGATGACGGGAATGCCTTGAGGCCGAGCAACCTTGGCACATTCGTTAACAGCGGTAAATTGCGGCACGCCCGCGCCTGCAACGAGCCGTGTGATGCAAATGGAGCCAGGTCCAACCCCAACTTTGACTGCGTCTACACCTGCGTCTATGAGGCGTTGAGTGCCTTCAGCAGTAGCTACGTTTCCGCCCACAATTTGTGCAAATGGAAAGTTTTTACGGATATTTTTGACGATATTTATTTCTAATTCTGAGTCCCCATGTGCAATATCAACGACTAAGGCATCTACATTTGCTTCGAGCAATTTTTCTACACGTTCTAAATCATTTGCCTTTACACCTATAGCCGCACCTACTGATAAACGTCCTAATTCATCTTTGCTTGCAAGAGGATATTTTTCTAATTTGAGAATATCTTTTACGGTAATTAATCCTGTCAAATGATTATTCTTATCCACGAGGGGAAGTTTTTCAACGCGATATTTATGCAAAAGTTTCTCTGCTTCTTTAAGATTCGTATTTGTGGGTGCAGTGAAAACTTTTTTGCTCATTACTTCGCTAACGGATCTATTATCGTCTTTTTCAAAGAGCAAATCGCGCGTAGTAATGATTCCAACAACACGCTCATTTGCATCTAAGATAATAATTCCACCCGTATAAGTCTCTTCTACTATACGCCGAACATCACCAACTTTATGCTCTGTAGTGAGCGTAATCGGATTTTCGACTACAAAAGACTCCGATTTTTTTACTTGGCGTACTTGGTCTACTTGTTCTTCTATAGACATAAAGCGATGAATAATACCAATCCCACCGGCGCGTGCCATTAGAATTGCCATTTCTGCTTCTGTGACTGTATCCATATTTGCAGAGATAATGGGAATTTGCAAAGGTAAATTTTCGGTTAATTGGGTTTGGGTGGAAAGTGTTTTGCGTGAAGCAATATCAGAATATTGGGGTACGAGTAAAATATCATCGTAAGTGAGTGCGGTATTGGGTAGTATTTTCATTTATTCCTTCCTCAATAATGGTTTTTTTACCGCTCCCCATTATACACGCCTTCCCGCCATCGTTTATAATTGCTCTATGGAAAATCACAAACTTAGCTATCTATCCCCCCTTGATGGGCGTTATGCCAAAATTACAGCTCCTTTGCGTGCTCATTTTTCTGAATTTGCCTATATTCGCACGCGTATGGCGGTCGAAATTAATTATATTATTTCCCTCTCGCAGAGCCTAGAAATTATCCGTCCTTTCACAGAAGACGAGCTTGAGATTCTCCATACGCTAGAAAATAATTTTTCTCTTGAAGATGCCGAGCGTGTCAAAGAAATTGAATTAGAAACACGCCACGATGTTAAAGCAATTGAATATTTCCTCCGTGAAAAACTGCAAAAAACTTCTCTTTTGGATATCTTAGAGTGGATTCATTTTGGACTAACCAGCGCAGATGTGAATTTCACATCTCTTGCCCTTGAACTACGAAACGCACGTGACCTGAGCTTGATGCCCTCCATCAACAGCCTCTTATCTCAAATCACAAATCTGGTCAGAGATACCAAAACCATTCAGATGCTAGCACGCACGCACGGGCAGCCAGCTGTCCCGACCACTTTTGGTAAAGAAATGGCTGTCTTTTTGGCACGTTTATTAAAAGAACGGGAAATGCTTAACGCACATAAATTTGAAGCCAAATTTAGCGGCGCAGTTGGCAACTATAATGCCCAAATAGCAGCTTTCCCTGAAGTAGATTGGATTAAATTCAACCAAGAATTTTTTGAAGAACTGGGTTTAGAATCTAATATAATCACCACTCAAATCTTGCCTTATGATAATTGGCTTTCTTATTTTCAAAAATTATATTTATTCAATGCCATTCTCATAGACTTCTCCCAAGATATTTGGCGCTATATTAGCGATGGCTATCTAAAATTGCGTGTAGTTGAAGGCGAGGTGGGTTCATCCACGATGCCACAAAAAGTTAACCCCATAGATTTTGAAAACGCAGAAGGTAATCTCGGCCTTGCAAATGCCCTGCTCGAATATTTTATCCGTAAACTTCCTATTTCTCGCCTTCAGCGCGATCTCTCCGATTCAACGGTACGACGTAATTTTGGCGCTGCATTGGGCTATAGCCTTATTGCCTATTCAAGTCTCTCACGTGGACTAGGACGTATTGCCGCAAATAAAGACTTAATGCAATCGGATTTAGAAAATCGCTGGGAGGTTGTCGCAGAGGGCGCTCAAAGCATACTCCGTGCAGCGGAAATCTCAGAAAGTTATGAAAAGCTAAAAGCACTAACGCGTGGGAAGAAACTTAATCAAGAAATCTATACAAATTGGATTGAAAGCCTAGATGTAGAGACGACAGTTAAAAAGAAATTGCATCAGCTTTCTCCGCTAAAATATTTTGGCTTATCTGAGAAAATTGCAGAAGAAGTTTTAGCACTCATAGAAAAAGATTCGACTCTATAATAGTTGTGGTTGTCGCTATTATAAATTTACCCCTTAGAACTTAGAAACTTACCTTATAATTCAACTTATGACATCTACCGAAAACCGCCCGCTCGACCCCGAAAAGAAAGCAGACGATAGTATAGACCACGCCTTGCGTCCAAAGATGCTTGGTGATCTTATTGGTCAGCATAAAGTTAAAGAAAATCTTGAGATTCTCATCGAAGCTGCACGCCAACGTGAAGAAGCTCTCGACCATGTTCTTTTCTACGGACCTCCCGGGTTAGGCAAAACGACCCTCGCTCATATTTTGGCGAATGAGATGCAAGTTAATATTCGTGTAACATCGGGGCCTGCCATTGAGCGTGCGGGCGATTTAGCCGCAATCCTCACTAATCTGCGGGCGGGCGATATTCTTTTTATTGATGAAATCCATCGTCTTGGTCGCGTGGTCGAAGAAGTGCTCTATCCCGCGATGGAAGACTTTTCTTTAGATATTATTGTTGGGAAGGGACCCTCAGCCCGTTCCATTCGGCTGAAATTACCCCGCTTCACAGTGGTTGGTGCAACTACTCGTTTGGCTTTAGTAACTGCGCCTTTGCGTGCTAGATTTGGCGCAGTCTACAGATTAGAATACTACGATAACGAAGCGATACAAGCTATCGTCACTCGTGCCGCCAAGATGCTAAAAGTCCCCTACGATGAAGATGGGATCAAAGAAATCTCACGTCGCGCACGTGGAACACCACGTGTGGCACTGCGTTTATTGCGCCGCGTCCGTGATTACGCCCAAGTCCGCGCGGATGGAAAAATCACCGCGTCAGTCGCATCCGATGCTTTAGGTTTGCTCTCCATTGATTCCCTCGGCTTAGATGATATGGATCGCCGCGTCCTAAAAGCCATCATCGAAAAATATCGCGGTGGTCCCGTTGGCTTAAACACCATCGGCGCATCCATCAGCGAAGAACCCGATACTATTATGGATGTGGTTGAACCCTATTTGCTCCAACTCGGATTCTTAGATCGTACCCCGCAAGGTCGCATTGCCACACGCTTGGCGTATGAACATTTGGGTTTTGAATATCAAGTAGAAGAGCAACAGGGAAAACTTTTATAATAAACAGGGAAGGGGCTTTTATGCCTTACCTTTATTTTATTTAACCATGAAAACATCCTCCTTCAACTATCACCTCCCTCAAGAATCTATCGCGCAGACACCCGTAGAGCCACGCGATTCATCGCGCTTGCTTGTTTTGCACCGTGAAAGCGGCAAAATTGAGCATCGTCATTTTAGCGATATTGGCGATTATCTCAGTCCAAACGATATTCTCGTTGTTAACCAAACGCGCGTTATCCCGGCACGCATTTATGCTAAGAAAGAAACTGGCGGCAAAGTAGAATTGCTTCTTCTCCGTCAAGAAGATGAATTAACATGGCGCGCCCTCGTTGGTGGAAAAGGGCTAAAAGTTGGCAAAAAAGTGATTATAGAAAATGCTTGCCACGCCGAAATCATCGAAGTGCTCGAAGGCGCACAACGTCTCATCCGTTTTGATGAGCCGATTGAGCCATTCTTTCCGCACATCGGAAATGTGCCGCTCCCGCCTTATATCCACGCGAAACTCGAAGACCCGGAACGCTATCAAACGGTCTACGCGCAAGAGCCGGGGTCGGCTGCTGCGCCAACTGCGGGACTTCATTTCACGCCGCGTCTGCTCGCCGAACTCAACGAAAAAGGTATCAATTGCGCCGAAGTCACGCTCCACGTTGGGTTGGATACTTTTGCGCCAGTCACCGAAGATGATGTCGAAGAGCATCATATCCACACCGAGTGGTGCCAGCTTACGCCCGAGACTGCACAGAAAATCACCAACACAAAACAAGCTGGGGGCAGGGTCGTCGCGGTCGGCACCACATCCGTTCGCACGCTCGAATCCGCATCCCAAACGGGCGTAACGCTCCCCACGAGCGGCGCGACATCCCTCTTCATTCTGCCCGGCTATGAATTTCAGGCAGTTGATATAATGATTACAAATTTCCATCTTCCTAAATCTACACTCGTGATGTTGGTGAGTGCTTTTGCCGAGCGAGAAATGATTTTGAACGCCTACGAGACCGCGATTAGAGAAGGCTATAGATTTTATTCCTTTGGCGATGCGATGATAATTTTATGACTGAAAAACGATATTTTGACGACCCGATGACGACTGAATTTACTGCCGAGATTGTGGGAACGCGGCGGGACGAACGTGGTTTTGGCGTGATTCTGCCCTTTACCTTTTTCTACCCAACTGGCGGAGGCCAGTCTAACGACACTGGCACAATTGGTGTGGCGCGCGTGGTGGACGTTTTCTACGATCGAGACGATATTGTGCATCTCCTAGACCGTGAAATTGAATTGGGCAAATATCCCGCAAAAATTGATTGGGATAGACGTTTGGCAAATATGCAACACCACTCTGGGCAGCATATTCTTTCGGCAGTTTTTTGGAAAACTTTGAATTTAGAGACAATTTCGTCTCATATTAGCGGGGATTCTCCTTCGACCATTGATTTTGAAGTGAATTCACTTTCAGACAAAGAAATTCTGCACGTAGAGCAAAAAGCAAACCAGCTTATCTTTGAAAATCGCATAATGAGAGCGTATTTTGTAGAGAATAAAGAGAGCGTTCCTTTTCGCAGATTGCCAAAAGTAGATGGTGAAATTCGTGTCATTGAAATTGAAGACTATGATTTCTCAGCTTGTGGCGGGACACATGTTCTACAAACGGGCATGATTGGCAGTTTGAAAATCGTGCGCACGGAGCGTGTGAATAAAAAAATACGTATCCATTTTGTAACGGGAAGACAAGCCCTAGCTTCTTTTGAGCAATTCCAATATGCTGCCCAAAATACAGCTAATTTGCTCAAAGTTGGTGTAGATGAGATTTCTGTCTATGTAGAAAATTTACAGATGCAACTCAAAGATGCACAAAAAGAATTGAAAACCCTGCGTGAGTTTTCTTTAGATGTTGAAGTTGAAAACATGGTACAACATGCTGAAAAAGTGGGAGAGATTTGGATAGTTACAAAACTTTTTGAAAACCGTAATCCCGCAGAATTGCGCGCCTTAGCAATGAAATCACGAAATTACCCTAATATCGTGGCTCTTTTAGCATCCTTTGACGGTGAAAAACTCTCGTTGGTGACAAGCTGTGCAGAGGGGATTTCAGTTAGCGCAAATGATTTGCTCCAAAAACATCTTGCCCCTTTTAATCTGCGTGGTGGCGGGGATAAATCTATTGCTCAGGGTGGGGGTGTTGCAGATGGTGTGGATGAGATTTTTAAGAGTACAGTTGAGATAGTGCAAAACTCATAATTTTTCTTAAGACGAAGGCCACAAAGAAGCACAAAGAAAACTTGTGACCTTTGTGTTTAATTCGAGAGCAATATGGATAACCTAAAAGAACTTACCAAAGAAATCATCGCCTGCCGTCAATGCCCACGTCTTGTGGAATGGCGTGAAGAAGTTGCTCTCGTTAAACGTAAAGCCTATCTTAATCATGAATATTGGGGAAAACCAGTGCCCGGATTTGGTGACCCGCATGCAGAGATTATGGTCGTGGGCTTAGCCCCCGGCGCACATGGCTCCAACCGCACAGGACGCGGATTTACAGGTGATGGCTCTGGCGATTTTCTTTTCCCAGCCCTCCATCGAGCGGGATTTGCCAATCAGCCCGACGCCACCGCCTGTGACGATGGCTTGCTCCTGACCAATATGTGGATCACCTCCGTTGGACGCTGTGCCCCACCCAAAAATAAACCCACTGCTGTCGAGCTAAATATCTGCCAGCCCTTTTTGGAACGTGAGATTGAGATTCTTCAACCAAAGGTCTTGGTTGCCTTCGGGCGTATTGCTTTTGATAGATTGCTAAAAGTCTATAATCTGCGCAAAAAGAATTATGCTTTCTCACATGGGGCACTCCACAAACTTCCCAGTGGAGAATGGTTGCTCGTCTCCTATCACCCCAGCCGTCAAAACACGCAGACAGGAAGACTCACTGCTGAAATGTTTGACTCTATATGGCAAAAAACGCACGAGTTACTCTAATCCTAATTTCCTCTTTCCCTTCTTCTTTACAAATTCAAAAGGTAAAACCCTATGCTCGGAAAAATAGCCTTTCTCGGTTCTGGCGAAACCTCCCTCGCGGGTGGACGAATCTTTGAGAGTATTATCAAAGAAATAGACCACCCTCCCCAAATTGCCATTATGGAAACCGCAGCGGGATTTGAACTCAACTCCGCGCAGGTTGCTCAAAAAGTGGGGGACTATCTCCAAACCCGCCTACAAAACTATAAACCCGAAATTCATATCATCCCCGCCCGCAAACGCGGCACAAAATTTAGTCCTGATAACGCTGAAATTCTCTCTCCGCTCCTCACCACCGATCTGATCTTCATGGGCCCCGGTAGCCCCACTTACGCCGTGCGTCAACTCGAAAATAGCCTTGCCTGGGATCTAATCCGTGCGCGTCATCGACGCGGTGCCGCGCTTATTTTCTCTAGCGCGGCTACCATCGCGATTGGCGCACAGGCTCTCCCCGTTTACGAAATTTTCAAAGTTGGCGAAGATATTCATAGCAAGCCCGCACTCAATCTTTTTGCCGATTTTCACCTACCCCTTTCCTTCATCCCACATTGGAATAACGCCGAAGGCGGCGCAGATCTCGATACCAGCCGTTGCTTTGTCGGGCGTCAGCGTTTCGACCGTTGGCGTAAGCAACTTCCGCTCAACCAAATAATTCTTGGCTTAGACGAGCATACGGGCATTATCCTTGATTTTGAAACGCAAAAATGCCGAATTAGCGGTGTCAGCTCTATAACAATCTGCGATGGTAAAGAGACCGAGATTTACCCCGCAGGGGCAGAATTTGGAATAGATAAACTTGGCACACTAAATATCCCTAATTTGGATGAAGGCATCTCTGCAACCGCTCTAGATTTCCTCCGTAACACCCCTGACCTGGAACCTGATACCGTTATTCCAGCAGAAGTCCTCACCCTAGTCGAATACCGCCAAAAAGCCCGCGCCATCAAAGAATTTGCAGAATCTGACCGTCTGCGTGACCAAATCGCCGCCCTCGGCTGGGAGGTGCAAGACACTTCCAATGGGCAAGAGTTGGTGAAGAAATAGAATCAAGAACTGCATTGCACCTGCTTTTGGTACGTTGCAATTCGATTTGGAAAATGTAAACTTGATGTGCAACGCATCTTTCAGATGCAACGCACATCTTTCTATGGAGCTCCCCATGCCCCTCCCTCCCCTCAACGCAAAACATGCTATCGAACTTGCCTCCGAATATTATGGCTTAATCGCCGAAGCGAAACCCCTCCCCGGCGATATTGACCGCAATTTTCTGCTTTCTACACAAAGCGACAAATTAACCCTGAAAATCCACGAGCTAGAAACGCAGCGCGAAGAAATTGAATTTCAGCACGCTGCCCTCCAGCACCTGAGCGGATTTGGTGGTGTGCCACATATTATCCCAAACAAAGATGGGGAGATGATTTTTAGAATCTCCCACGATGGAGATAATTACCTTGTACGGATGGTTAGCTATTTAGAGGGAAATCTCTTAGAAAATATTATTCCCAAACCTTCGAATCTTTTGCATGGGCTTGGCTCGTTCATTGCACAGCTTGATCTTGCTCTCGTTGATTTCACGCACTCTGCTATGCAGCGAGAAGAGCCACTTTGGGATTTATCGCTGGCTCATCTCGTTATTGAGCCACGCTTGGGTATCATCGCTACCTCCGAAAGGCAAGATTTAGCATCTCAAGTTGTGGAACGCTTTAAAAGACGTGTCTTGCCTGTTCTGCCCGATTTATATCAGCAAGTCATTCATTGCGACGCTAATACGCAAAATCTCCTTGTGGAAGATGGCATGATTAGCGCTATCTTTGATTTTGGTGATATGAGATATGCCCCACGCATCTTTGAAGTAGCAATTTGTGCGGCTTATGCGCTGCTCGGCGAAGAGAATCCGCTTGAGGCTGTGGCACATCTTGTGGCGGGATACCACAGCTTAATCCCGCTGACGGTGACGGAGATTTCTTTGCTATACGATTTGATCTGCGCGCGGCTGGCGGTTAGTGCATCCATCTCATCTGAACGGGAAGGGGATGACCGTTATGATGCTTATCACCAGACTCATGCAAAACCCGCTTGGGAGGCGTTAGTGAAGTTATTATCGGTAAATGCCGAAGATGCGACGTCGATTATCGGGTCGATGTGTCCGCCAAGAAATGTTAGTTTAATGGAAGCAAGCCCAAAACGGGTGCGGCTCACGCCGCAGGCGATCATCCAAAAAAGAGAAAAGAATCTCAGTCTTGCCTTGAGTTTATCTTATGAAAATCCGCTCTATATTGTGCGTGGGCAGGGGCAATTTTTATACGATACAGAGGGGGAAAGTTATCTGGATTGTGTGAATAATGTTTGCCACGTTGGGCATTCGCACCCGCGTGTTGTAGCGGTGTTGGCAGGGCAGGCGGCGGCATTGAATACGAATACGCGCTATTTGCACGAGAATATCGTGCGGCTGGCGGAGCGGGTCACGACGACCATGCCTGAGCCCTTATCCGTGTGTTTTTTCGTCAATTCGGGCAGCGAGGCGAACGACCTTGCGCTGCGACTGGCGCGGGCCTATACCAGCGAGCGGGATATGCTCGTTTTGGATGGGGCGTATCACGGGAATTTGTCGAGTTTGGTGGAGATTTCGCCTTATAAATTTGATGGCAAGGGCGGTACAGGCGCGCCATCTTGGGTGCATAAATTGAGCGTGCCCTGTAATTATCGTGGCGAGTTTCGGGATGCTGAAAAGCCTGTGGCGCGTTATATAGAGCAGGCGCAAGAGAAAATTGATGCGGCGAGAGGTATTGCGGCCTTTATTAGCGAGGCGATAATTGGCACGGGCGGGCAAATCGTTTTTCCTGAAGGCTATTTGGCGCAAATTTATGAGCGGACGCGCGCGGTGGGCGGCATTTGCATCGCCGATGAAGTTCAAAACGGGTTTGGGCGTTTTGGCACACATTTCTGGGGTTTTCAGAGTCACGGCGTTGTGCCAGATATCGTCACGATGGGCAAGCCAATGGGCAATGGACATCCGCTGGCGGCGGTGGTCACGCGCCCAGAAATTGCGGCCGCATTCAATAACGGGATGGAATATTTCAACACCTTTGGTGGCAATCCCGTTTCTTGTGCTGTAGGTCTTGCTGTGCTGGATGTGATCGAAGATGAAAACTTGCAGGAAAATGCGCTCCACGTAGGCGCAAAACTTAAGGCGGGATTATTGGAACTCAAAGCTCGCTACCCCTTAATCGGCGATGTGCGCGGCGAGGGGCTTTTTCTCGGCATCGAACTTGTGCGGGATCGTTCTACGCTCGAACCTGCTTCCGCTGAAACGCATCGGATTGTCGAGGAAATGCGAAACCGGCAAATCTTGCTCAGCATAGATGGTCCCTTGTATAATGTCATCAAGATCAAGCCGCCGATTGTGTTTAATGAGGGAGATGCGGCGAGGTTGGTAAGAGAGTTGGATTCAGTGATGGGCAAGTTGTTTTAAACACCAAGGTCACGCAAGTACACAAAGTTTAAGAGCTTTTCCCTTCGTGTTATAACGACCTTAGATTGGGATATAAGTGATGGTGGAATTTAACCCGTAAAGTAACACAAAATAGCATTAAAAATATATCCTTGCATTCTGCAAGTATGCGCACAGTAAGTTTTTATGCCCTTAGTGGCTCTGTAGCTTTCCCCCATATTTTACTAAAGCCAAAACTAACCCCAAAAGCTATTGCCATACCCGCAATAATGCCTGCTAAAATACCCCAAATTGCCCCCACGTAAGCGCCTACAAGCCTGCCGAAGAAAATGGCAAAGCCCATTACCAAAGCCACACCGAGTAAATCAATAAATGTGTTGCGAAGAAACTCAGTGCGGGTTATTTCTTCTCTTTTATAGCTTTGCCAATTGCCATGTACAGTAAGAATAATGGCAGTCCCAACACTGAAAACGATAATTATGCTCGAAAGCGTGCGCGCAGAAGGTGGGTAAAAGAATAGCGCGATTAGTAGGGCAATGAGGAGCAGGGTGGAGATGGTGGGGGCGTGGTTTTGGAGGGGTTTTAGCATTTTCAGGCCTTCTTATTTTCTTGATACTACCTTTTTATGGAGACCAAGCGCACCTTACGCCAGAATAATAGTCTCGATATTCGAAATGTACGAGGTTTCTTGCAAAGGTGCGTACATTGTATGGATTGGAAAAGGCACTATCCCCACGGAGGATACGCCCACAATCAGCATCACCTGTTGCTAATGGGTTGACACTCTCGTCGCCAACTTGCGAATAGAAGTCTTCAATGTAGCAATCCTGTACCCATTCACTTACATTGCCAGCCATGTCATAAGCACCATAGGGGCTGATACCTTTCGCGTAACTTCCAACGGGGAAAATATATCCGTTGCCACATCTCGGTCCAATATTAACGAGGCCATAATTTGCATAAGAACAATCAATTTCATTCCCCCAAGGGTATATGCGTTCGTCTGTTCCCCGCGCAGCTTTTTCCCATTCGGCTTCGGTTGGCAATCGCGTCCCACGCCATTCACAGTAATTCTGGGCATCCTGCCAACTCAGATACATGACTGGCGATTTCGCGATATTCTCTTTATCGGGGTATAAACGCATTCTTCTTTCTTCACGTTCCAAAGATGCACAGATACTATCATTCACACAAGCTTGATATTCGGCGTTGGTTATTTCATACTTGTCGATGTAATAGGCACTGAGGTAGACAATATGGGCAGGGGTTTCATCTTCAGCTTCACCTTCGTGTGTATATTCCAATTCATCAGGATTTACTCCCATAGTGAACTCCCCTTCGGGTACTAGAACCATTTCCACACCGTACGCATCTTTCCTGTTTTTTTGTGGGAATAGGCTCTCACCGCTTATGCATCCAGTCAATACCATAACGAAAGAAACAAAGACAATGCATTTTTTTCTGAAGATTGTGTTGATACCCATTTTTTCTCCTTGAATTAGTTTACTCGCAATCAACATGCCTTTCCGTGATTTCACCAACCTGCTCTACCGATACCCAATCTCCTGAAGGCAATTGTTCAGCAATATGCAGAGTGAGCGTACCTCCATTTTCAATGTACATGGTATGTACCAACTCATCATTGACGTTTACTTCATGAACTGAAACAAAGACACCTTCCTCTACTTCAATTGGTGGATCACCGTGTGCTTCTACTGGAGGTTGATTTTCCATACCATATACAGGCTGCTCCAGATAATTCCCTACCCAGGCATTCGCAACATATTCTTGAGCTGGGCTTTCAAGTTCTTGTGACCCGATCTCTTGAAAGGCGTAATGTATATCATCAGGAGGAGCATCTTGAAAGCCGATAGGGATTAAACATTCGGATAATCCTCCAGTATCAACTGGCTCTACTGAAATACCAGTGTCCTCTTGTCCTTGTTGTAAAACACTCTTCCAAGTATCTAACCAACCAAAAATTTTATCTAAAAGGGTTTCCTCCTCTTGGTTATTTTCAGCCTGTGATAACGTCTCGTCTTCTTCCTGCGCTATGACCGCCCTACTAGCTGCTACCATATCCGCTTCCTTCCAATCGGCGAGGGTTTGTTCTTGCTCTAATTGCTTTTCCTTTGCCATTCTCGCTTGCACCTCAGCAAGACTTGGTTCAGGTGGTGATGGAGGCGGATTAAGAAGTTGCTCTTTGAAATTCAGTGCCTTTTCTTTCCAAGTCTCTTTGCGGATAATACGCTCTTTCTTCACTTCATATTCTATCGCACCATTTGCATCCCATCTGGCTTGTCTTGCTTGTTTTTTCTTCCATTCTTTTTCACTCAACCCGCTTTTCTCACGTAGCTTCTCATCTTTTTTCTTTTCTTCTTTATGAAGAATGCTCGCTACTTTGGCTTTTACTTGTGCGGCTCTTTCTTTGCGTATCTCGCGTATATATGCGCCTAAAGTCCCCGCTTTTTCAGCAGCGCGTCTTTTGGTATGGTTGCTATTATTATTTTGTGCACGTTTTTCACGCGCTTCTGCTTCTTTTCTCTTCTTCTCTGCAATCACAGCGTTAAAAGCACCCAATGCCGCCGCGGCGGCTACACCCCATAATATATTGGGGTTTGTGTCTTGTCCGGTCCCTGAGCTTGTCGAAGGGGGTAGGTTAAAGAAGGAGAAAAAGCCGTTATTTTCTTCTGTCTCTCTTGGTTCTGGTGGTAGAAAAACAAAAGGTGTTTGCGTAGCGGTAGGCACTATGAGCGGCGCATTATATACTGTGGCTGTAGGCGTTGTGAGAGGTGTATTCGTTGCCGTTGGCGTAGGGGTAAAAGTGGGTAATGCAGTTGCATTTGGTTGGGGAATAATAATTTGCGCGCTTTTCTGGCTTCTATTCCCCGCTTCATTTTCTGCATAGATAATTACATCATAAATGCCAACAGGGGCAGTAATCCCATATAGTGAACCCCAATGTCAAGACCACAAAATGACAAAGTTAAGGTGGATAA
>JABGQV010000003.1 GCA_018648655.1 Anaerolineae bacterium
TATATAGGAGCTCTTTTTATTGTACAATATAAGGGACATTCTAAGATAAAGTATTGCTGTTTTTTCAGGGAGATTTCTATGTCTGGCAAAATCAATAAAAAATTCTTTTTATTATTCATTGGGCTTTTTTTCATTTTGGCTTGTAATATCGGCACGCCAACGACATCTGAGGCACCCGCCTTTGATGCAACTAAAGCCATACTTGAATTAGAAGCGACATCTCTGGCCTTGCAACTAACACAGGCTGCAATAAATAATCAATCTGCACCGCCTGCTGTGGCTACCGCTATACCACAAGCACAAGCTACAGCCGCAGTGGCACCAACAGTAGCGACAGTACCCACCGAAGCGCCTGCCATGAGTGAAGATTTCGAGACTTGGAAAAACTCGGCCAGCATTTTGCTTTTTGAAGATATGGCTGGCGCTATGGATAGGCGGCGTTACGTAAACCAAGCCCTAAACGGGATGGGTTTAAACTATGTTGATGTAGCAGATGCTCTCGGAGATTATAAAAACCAAATTCTTTCTGGTGGCCCTGGTGGCAGAGGTTGGGATTTAATCATCTCAGCCAAAGAATTTCGTGAGGGTGTACAAGGTGAATTTTATGTTTATCTGAGCGATGCCCTAAATCAGGGTAGCGCAGTCATCATCGAAGAATGGGATATGGACGATATTGGTCTCGGAAAATTAAGTAGAATTACGGGACGTTGTGGTGTATCGCTTTATAAAGATTGGAACGAAATTAATACCGAAGCACATGTTATTTTCCCCATCGATGGCACACATCCTGTTCATCATACGCCCAATAGCGGAATCTCCTTAACAAACCCAACAGGCTATTGGATTTTTGGCGATCTCGGCGACCAGATGAAGCTAAGCCCAGGTAGCGAAGCTGAACCCCTTTGGGGTTTATACCCAAATACAAAAAATAAAGCCCTAACGGCTGTTTCATGTATAGAGGGTCGCTTAATTATTCAGACTTATAGTACCCACAGCTACGGTGAAGATCGCGTCATCCGAATGTGGGAAAATTATATATATAATACGCTAAAAGCACGTTATGATTATTTAGCTTCACAATAATTCTAAATAAAATCTCCTAATTATCAAAAAGTCCTCCTTGCGGAGGACTTTTTCTTTATTTCACATCAACTAATTCAACTTTAAAAATCAAGGTCGCATTTGGCGGGATTACGCCACCTGCGCCGCGTTCCCCGTATCCCAACTCTGGAGGGATCGTGAGCGTGGCTTCGCCGCCAACTTTCATCAACGCGATACCTTCATCCCAGCCTTGAATAACTTGGCCAACACCCAACTGAAATTCAATTGGTGTGCCGCGCTGAAAAGAGCTATCAAAGACTTTTCCATCAGGAAGTTTACCTTCGTAATGCACACTCACTGTTTTTCCAGCTTCAGCTTGCTTGCCTGTGCCAGCTTTTTTCTCGGTATATTCTAATCCGCTTTCTGTTTTCATTTTTTTCTCCTAATCATTTTTAAAATCAGTAAAAATATTTTATCAGCTCTCTATAAATTTTTTCTTAGCATCTTAAAGAGAACATAAATTCTGTTATACTTTGGGAATAACTTATCCCCTAAAAACGAGAAATAAATTATGGCAAAAACACTCACCCGTTTTGTATGCGAAGAATGCGGCGGCACATCGCCCAAATATATGGGCAAATGCCCCAAATGCGAAGCCTTCGGC
>JABGQV010000002.1 GCA_018648655.1 Anaerolineae bacterium
TCCACGCAGATTTTTTCTCATCCTTCGCCAATAATCCAGCAAAAGTCGGGATAAATGCCGAGCCTAAAGCACCACCTGCAACAAGATTGAATAGCGTTTCTGAAACCCGATTGGCAGCAATAAAAGCGTCTAGCTCTGCACCCGCGCCAAAAGCCTGCGCGACAAGTATGCGGCGCAAAAGCCCGACGATCTGCCCAAAGGAAAATGCGAGCATAACCGTGCCCGCAGCGCGAGCGATCTGGCGATTGGCGTTAGATTTGTTGCTCATTTTCTTCCTTAGGACTTTCGGGTAGGCGTGTGTCGCACCAACTTCGACAAGCAGATGCTAGTCGACAAGCATTTTTCCTGTCGAAGAGAAGAACCTTATCGTTTTGGTGCGACGCACGCTTCCTTCCCATTCAAAAGCGAAATATTAACTAGGCTGAGATCTTGTATCCCTTTACCGCGATCAAGTTTGTATATTTGCGCCCATGCAAACGCGCGATGAGGGTATCCCAATCTTCGAGAGGCTCAATATGGCCAAGGGGTTTTTCTTTTAGTTCATAGAGTGTAAAACCGAGTTCATGCAAATCTTGTAAATAATTGCGTGCATTGCCGCCTGTGCTTTCGATGCCTTCAGGCCAAAATTCAGTCATAATGATGGTCTTTTTCGAGTGGCGCAAGGTATCCATGAAGCCGGAAATAATGCGATGCTCGTAGCCTTGGACATCCATTTTTACGAAATTGACTTCTTCAATATCTTGCTCAATGAGCAAGGCATCCATAGATTTGGCTTCAATAGGGATACTCTCCCATTCTTCAGGTGCATCAGAGAGACGATTATCTGCTTTATTTTCGGGGTTTAGGGCAAGGCTGCGCGTGCCGCTTTGGGAAGAAGCTGCCATCTGAAAAAGCTCGATCTTGGGGGCATCTTCAATGCCGCGCTCTTGCTGATTGACTTCTGTGTTTTTAGAAAGCAAAGCAAAGGATTCTGGGTGCGGCTCAAGCGTAATGATTCTGCCTTCGCTACTAAGCGTATGCAAGGCGAGTGCGCTATAGAGACCAATGTTGCCGCCAATATCTGCAAAAACCATGTCGTCTCGGCAATATTCTTTGAAGAAAGCAATTTCACTCTTTTCATAAACGCGCAAAGTCAAGGCCCCGGAAAGGACAGGATCATTTGGGTTCAGATAAAGTGTAGCAGGCTCTACCTTTACTTTTCCTGGGATGATTTTTAATAAGATCGCATTGGTCAATTTGCGAAGGGGGCGGGGTTTGAGTACTTCTGTGTAAATAAATTCTGCAAGTGCCATGAAAATTCCATTTCTAAGTTTTAGGATGGCTACCCAGCTTTTCCAAGAGATGTCTCTGCGAGGAGCATGTTTTTGCGACATGGCAGTCTCCAAGACTGTTCGGGAGATTGCTTCGTCGGGAAAAGCACTCCTCGCAAAACATACCTGAGTAGTTACGTTTTTAGGTGAGTTTTAAGCGGGCGGAATTATACCCCACACAGTATAATGAGCCATCAAATTGTATGAGGTAATTATGCGAAAAAATATCACTCTTTTGTTTTTCTTTTTGTTGTCCGCTTGCCAACCGATGTCCCTTGAAACAGAAACACCAACTTTGCCTACAATTGAATTCCCTGCAAATGCCCAAAGTGAAG
>JABGQV010000182.1 GCA_018648655.1 Anaerolineae bacterium
AACTTTACACCAATTGCTTTTAGTATTTCAGGATTATTGATTAGCTGGAATATATTCTCTTTTCATTTCTTAGATATTTCCCAACTGGCAAATGATACTGTTATACAGACAATGCAAGTTGGCGTGATTGTCTTAGACAAAGAGGGGCAAATCACAAATATAAACCCTGTCGCCGAAAAAATAACCGGAATTTCTATGGCACAAAGTACTGGCATTTCTTTTGTCCAATTTTTTCCTGACTATGCCATATCTTTAGACTCGATTTCAGAGGAAGAGGTTGAGATTACTCTTGACCAAGATGGAGAAGAACATCACTACCACGCCAAGATTTCTCCAGTTTTTAGTAGGCGTAAGCATATTCTAGGGCGTGTTATTACCCTAAATAATGTTTCAGAACTTGTAAATCTGTATCGGCAGGTAAAAGAAGCCTCACTAACGGATTCATTAACGGGCGTTTCTAATCGCAGAGCATTTATCGAAAGAGGGAAAAAGGAGATAATCCGCACTTTAAGGCATGGCCGCCCCTTATCCGTTATTATGATAGATGTTGATAATTTCAAAACTATTAATGATACCTATGGGCATAAAATTGGTGATAATGCTTTATATACTATTGCTCAATTATGCCGTGCCCAAATGCGCTCCACTGATGGAATTGCCCGCTATGGTGGTGATGAATTTGCTATTCTTTTACCAGAAACAAGCGCTAAAAATGCCCTTTTACTAGCCGAACGCATTTGTAACAACGTTGCCAAAATGAAGTTTTCTGCTAAAGTCGGAGAAAATTATGCACTAAGTATAAGTGTAGGTGTTGCCGAACTTACGAGAAAAGAAACACTAGAAGATTTACTCCATCAGGCAGATCAGGCTTTATATGAAGCCAAACGCGCTGGCAAAGACCAAGTGAAACTTATCTGAGTTCTATTTCAATCACGTTTTTAGCCCCCGCTTTATATAATGCCTCAGTAATTGCTGAGGCATTATCTTTTGTGGATAACACTATTCAAATAATTAAAGACTTCGCCATGCCTGCCATTTGAGAAAATAACTCTCTAGCCATGCTACAAGGCCATATAAAACCAAGGCCAACGCAATTAAGGCAAAAATCGCGACAAAGACCAAGGCCGTATCATATTGCCCGCGCCCAACATTAATTAGGAAGCCAAGCCCACGATCCGCCCCCACAAATTCACCAACTACCGCACCTATTACCGAGAGTGCCGCCCCAATCCTTAATCCACCCAGAAAAACAGGGAGCGCAGCGGGGATTTCAAGATAGCGTAAAGTTTGCCAGCGTGTTGCCCGTAAAGAACGCATTAAATCACGTAAAGCAGATGGCACTGCGCGTACACCGACAACCGTATTAACCAAAACAGGGAAAAAGACAATTAGCGCACAAATGAGCACTTTTGAGAAGATACCCGGTCCAAACCAGATGATGAGCAAGGGCGCGATAGCTACGATTGGCACTGCTTGGCTAGCGACTAAATAAGGTGCCAAAAGACGCTCAAAAAGTCGGGATTTAGCAAGCAAGTATCCCAACGCGGTCGCTGCGGCTGTTCCCATCAATAATCCCAGTAGAACTTCCAGCAAAGTCACGCTCGCATGGCGCAGCAGACTTCCATCTGAGAGAGTGCGTAGAAAACGTGCCCACACATCTGCTGGAGTGGGAAGAATAAAGGCAGGCAAATCGGTAAAATATACCGCAAGTTGCCAAGCCACTAGAGCGATAAAGAATGAGAATATCGCTATCCAGAAAGAGCCTAATTGAGATATTTTTTTGAGTTCGTGAGTGATATTCGTTTTCATAAGTCTTAAATTTTATAAAGTTCTTGTGATTTCCAATAACGATATTTTTTTTCTCGGCCTTCTTCTGAATCTCGCTGAGAACGGCGATAATTTTTGAATATATGATAGGTCTCATATACCCAATAAAGGTCATATATTAATATTACAGCCCAGCCTGCAAAACTATCTAAAAGAGGAACCCCTGCAACATCTACAGGTTCATTTATCCAAGGATTTTCCTTCAGATAATAAACTTCGATTACTCTGCTTTCTTTGATAGCTTCCCATGTCTCAAGGCTAATAGGTCTCCAGAGGTTATATCTTTTCCCTAAGAAGTCATCAAAAGCAGAATATTGCTGTGGATTTCCTTCAAGTTTAAAGCGATATTGTATATCTATATTATTGTCATTTCCTTCTCTATAATCATATATCTCTGCGATTATTTGGTTTCTGTTTTCTGGGTTATTCAGGGCAAATTCATCAAGGAAACCAGATAAAGCCTTTCCTTCAAGCAGAAATAAGGGCATTAAAAGTGTCCAAAGAATAAAATCTTTTAAAATGGGTCGAACAGTGTACATTAGTAGCCTCAATATTTTCTGATTAAAGAAAAAACGCACCGTTAAAAAACTTACGGGGCGCAAATAAAGGCATCAAGGCACAGACACAATGATTGCATGCTAAAGAAAAAAAATCCCGAAAAAAATATCTTTTCGGGGGAATACGCAACCAGCTCTAATACGCTCTAGTAGCTGCCTAAAAACCTTCTTCTATCCGGACTATAACCGTCGGCTTCGGAATTTAACCGAATCATGTACTTTAGCTTTGCGCTT
Organism: Anaerolineae bacterium; assembly: GCA_018648655.1. GTDB lineage: Bacteria > Chloroflexota > Anaerolineae > Anaerolineales > Villigracilaceae > Desulfolinea. Next base: position 2,619 of record JABGQV010000182.1, read on the forward strand.
CGCTAAATTCAGCGCGCCGTTCTGTACTCGTGGGCTCTACCACCGATCGGGACTTTCACCCTGCCCCGAAGGTAAAACTAAATTGTGACTAGATTATAGCAGGGTAAGGGAAAGCGTCAATATGAGTTTTATATATAAGCAAAGACGCAGTATGTACTTAACTCTACTAACCTCTGGCCTTAAAATATTGGTTCAAAACTTTTGAAGATTACGCCTCATACTCCGCAGGCATTTCACCAATCGTCGTCTCATCAGTAGTTTTTTTATCAAGCATTTGCATCTGATTGATAACAACTTTTGTAAAATAGCGGGTTATATCGCTATCATCCTGATACTTATCAGTCTTAATGCGCCCTTCTAGAAAAACTAAACTCCCTTTGCGCAAATACTCATTGCAAATCTCAGCCAACCTTCCCCAAGCTTCAATATTAACCCACTCGGTATGCTCCTGAAGGTCGCCATCTTTTTTCCAACGGTTAGAAATAGCCAAGCTGAACTTCACCACTTGTTTTCCTGTAGGGGTAAAACGAGCATCGGGGTCTTTTCCTAAATTACCAATTAATTGGACACGATTCAAGCCAGGCATAATTTTCTCCTTTCCTTTAGTCTAATTTTCTATAACAACATAAATAAAATCCGCCCTTAAAAGAAAAATGCTCGTGTTTTTCAACATGAGCATTTTTTATTGAACTATTTGAGTTTTTTTAATGCGGGCAAGCCTGTTTTCATCTCGATGATTTCGTAGCCAGCGGGCAATTCACCAACTTCTTTGTCGGGGCGAACATCACGAGCGAAGAAATACATATTGTATTTTTTTCCTGCTTTTGTAACACGTTCGTTGGCGTGCAAATAATAAGTTGTACCTTTAGAATTAACTTTTGAAAAAGCCATTTTTTTCTCCTTATTTTGTGTGAGTTTGATGTTTATAGTGTAACATAGGGGAGGAAACTGTCAATAAGGACTTTAGCATGAATGAACTCAAAAAGGTTATAACCTTAAAGGATTTGTGGGATGCACGCGCCACCTTACCCACCCCAATTGGATTGGTGCCAACCATGGGATTTTTACACGAAGGACATCTTTCTCTAGTGAAACGCGCGCGTAGTGAGCTTGCTTCAGTTGTGGTCAGCATTTTCGTGAATCCCACCCAATTTGCCCCCACCGACGACCTAAATGCATACCCCCGTGATCTCGAACGTGATATAGCACTCCTAGAAAAAGCGGGTGCCAACCTGCTCTGGATGCCCACCCCTGAGATCATGTATCCGCCTGATTATCAGACCTGGGTAAATGTAGATAAAATTACAAAACCCCTTGAGGGTAAAAAACGCCCTGGTCATTTTCGTGGCGTAACTACGATAGTTGCCAAACTCTTCAACGCTATCCAACCACAAGTTGCGTATTTCGGGCAGAAAGATGCCCAACAAGTGGCAGTAATTAAGCAAATGGTTAGGGACCTAAATATGCCCATAGAAATCATCGCAAGCCCAATTATCCGCGAGCGTGACGGACTGGCGATGTCGAGCCGCAATACTTATCTTAATCCCGCAGAGCGTCAGGCCGCACTCGTCCTCTCCAAATCCCTCGAGGCAGCCAAATCTGCCTATCAAAATGGTGAAAGAAATGCCCAGATTTTACGCGTAAAGATGGAAGAAGTTATCAATGCTGAGCCTTTGGCACGCTTGGAATATATTTCTTGCGCTGATTATGATCAGCTAAATGAAATCGAGAAAATTGAAAAAAAAACCTTACTCTCAATGGCAGTTTATATAGGCAAAACACGCCTGATTGATAATGAGGTTTTAGGATAGGCTCGTAGTTCTAACAAAACTTATATTGACGCCCTCGCCGAGACTGCTATAATCTGGGCATAAATTAATTTACCTTCGGGGCAGGGTGAAAGTCCCGATCGGTGGTATTATGCCCTTGCGGTATACAGCCCACGAGTGCTTTGCACATGATTCGGTTAAATGCCGAAGCCGACGGTTATAGTCCGGATAGAAGAAGGTTTTAGACAGTTCTGGTGCGCCAGTGCTGGCTGTGTATTTGCCCCGAAAACATGTCGTTTTCGGGATTTTCTGTTAAAGCACAGTCATCATATTTACACGTTGATGTCTATTCTCACGCCCTGCAAGGAAATCCTGCGGGGCGTTTTTTCTTAAAACGAGATGCCTTTTAGGATAGTTTCTGAGAAAAATTAGGAGAAATAATGTTTAAACCAGCACGTATACTTTTTACCCTCATCTTTTTAAGCTTGCTCATCTCCGCTTGCGGAGCACCTGCCCCCGCAGAAACTACTGAGCTAGAGCATATTCGCTTACCAATGGGATATATCCCAAATATTCAATATGCACCCTATTATGTTGCCGTCGAAAAAGGATATTTCGCTGAAGCTGGCATAGAAATCGAATTCGACTATAGCTTCGAAACTGATGGCGTTGCGCTTGTTGGTGCGGGAAAACTTCCCTTCTCAATTGTATCTGGGGAACAAGTCCCGATGGCACGTGCTCAGGGTTTGCCCGTCGTCTATGTCACAGCATGGTATAAAGATTATCCTGTTTCTATCGTCTCCAAAACGGAGCAAGGTATTATTTCTCCCGCTGATTTAGCCGGGAAAAAGATCGGGTTGCCAGGTCTCTTTGGTGCAAATTACATCGGCTTCGTTGCCCTCTTACACGCCAATGATTTAGCCGAAAGCGACCTAACGCTGGACGCGATTGGATATAATCAAGTTGAGGCATTGGCGACTGACCAAGAGCAGGCAATCGTTGTCTACGCAGCAAATGAACCAATCCAATTAGTAGCACAGGGCTACGAGATTAACGAAATTCGCGTAGCTGACTATGTGCATCTGGCATCGAACGGTTTATTGACTAATGAAAAAACAATTGCAGAAAACCCAGAAATGGTGCGTGCGATGGCTGCGGCTTTCTTGCATGGTCTAGAATATGCAGCCGCTCACCCCGACGAAGCCTACGAGATTAGCAAAAATTATGTCGAGAATTTGGCTGAAGCAGATGAAGCTGTTCAGAAGCAGGTCTTGGCCATCTCCATCGAATTTTGGCAGACCGATAACCTTGGTTACTCCGATCCACAGGCATGGGAGAATATGAATGAGATTCTCTTCGAGATGGGATTGATCCCTGAAAAGATTGATATTGATGCCGCATATACGAACGAATTTTTACCCTAACTTCCTGATAGTAATAGGGGTGCAGCATGCTGCACCCCTACTCAAATAACCCAATGAAACCTTCTCCCATTCTCACCGTCCAAAAAATGGACATGATTTTCCCCGATGACAACGGCGGGCTTCACGCGGTAGAAAATATCTCTTTTGAAGTCTGTCCCCAAGAATTTTTGTGCGTGGTCGGGCCCTCTGGCTGCGGAAAAAGCACCCTTTTGCGAGTCTTGGCAAACTTACTCAACCCCACTCGTGGAAAAGTCGAGTTTATGGGCGGAGCGCCACGTATAGGCATGGTTTTTCAAGATTCCAATCTCATGCCCTGGCGCAGCGTGCTAGAAAATATCATTCTGCCTCTTGAACTAGAAGGTATTGACGAAAAAAAATCGCAAGATAAAGCACAAGATTTGATTGAACTTGTTGGCTTAACTGGATTTGAAGACAATCTCCCCCGTGACCTTTCTGGCGGGATGGCACACCGCGTCGCCCTTGCCCGAAGCTTGGTACACGACCCCGATATTCTTCTGCTGGATGAGCCTTTTGCCTCCCTCGATGCCCTCACCCGTGAACGGATGGGTACAGAATTACTCCGCATTTGGCAAGCACGTCAAAAAACCGTAATTATGGTCACGCACTCTATCAGTGAAGCTCTCTTCCTCGCCGATCGTGTGCTTGTACTCACTCAGCGCCCAGGCAGCATCAAGCTAGATATGGATGTAGACCTCCCCCGCCCCCGCACAGAAGAAATGCTCTATACACCTAAATTTGGTAAAATGGCAAAGAGGCTGAAAGAAGCGATTGAGTAGGATTAGCTTTCTGGGATTATCTGGATCGTTTTCTTGGCTATTTCTAAGTTAACCCCCTTTTCTCCTATTCACTTTTCTTCTTTCGCCTGCATCATTCCTTCTATAGCCTTTCCCTAAATATGCACCAAAGAAAAATATCAATCCACTCAAATGTACCCACGTTAGAAAAGCGATAATAGTTGAAACCGAGCCATAAACAAGATTTGAACTTGTCAAGAAACTAGTAATATAATTTATAAAAAAACGCTTGGCCAGTTCCCACAAAAAACCCGCCGAAATTGCAGCAATCCAAATATCACGCCATGCGGGGCTATTATGCGGCAAAAAGCGATATAACAAGCCAAAAAGCATAATGCTAATAAGGGCAGAAACTAAAAATGTTGAACCTGAAAGCAAAAAATAAGGAATATTGGGCAGAAAACTCTCTATAAGAGGGGTAACCCAAGTACTAATAACAAGCAATGGCAAAATAATAATACTCAAAGCAATTACAAAAAGTAATGCTATACCTCTATAGCGAAGGGTTGAGCGCGTATCCCTTCCCTCCCAAATACTATCCATTACACGCGCAACAATACTAAAAAGCGTTGAACCAGACCAAACTAAAATAAGCAAAGCTGTTGTAGTGATAGAACCACGAGATTGTACAACTTTTATAAGATTCTCCCCTAGCAAGCGGGTAATACCAGGAATAACAAACTCAAGTTGCGTAATAATCTCATTTTCTACCCAAAGCGGGTCAAACCATCGGCTTGCCACCGCAACAATGAGCAAGGTAAGTGGAAAAAAAGAAAAGAATGCAAAATAGGCTGTCCCCGCAGCAGCAAGAATTGAATTAAGAGCAAAAGTTTCTTGCAAAGCTTTACGCCAAATGCTAAAATGTTTTTCTCTCTCCATAAATCTCATTATAGACGAATTTCCTCTTTTCTGAACGTTTCTTGCAATACTTCTAAGCTTTTCAAAAAAAATAAAAGAACATTACTCTATTACTCTGGAGCACCACTTTGGAAGCATATCTAGGCGAACTCGCCGCACTCGCAACATCACTTAGTTTTTCTTTTGGATCAAGCGTATTTACCGCCGCAGGAAGGCGCCTCGGCTCGCTCGTTGTTAATCGCATCCGTCTTATCTTCGCGGCAATTTTTCTTAGCCTTACGCATTGGGCTATCCTCGGCACACTTGCCCCCTTCGACGCTTCTCCTGAACGTTGGTTTTGGTTTAGTCTCTCAGGTTTTGTAGGTTTAGTTCTCGGTGATATTTTTCTCTTTCAATCTTTTGTCCTTGTCGGACCGCGTATCGCAATGCTAATGATGAGCCTCGCCCCTATCTTCGCCGCATTACAAGCATGGGCATTTCTTGGAGAAGCATTAGAAAGCGGACAAATTTTAGGAATTTTTCTAACAGTAGCGGGGATTTTATGGGTCGTGATGGACGGAAAAGGGAAAAACCGGAACACACGTGACTATAAACGTGGCATTATCTTTGGCTTGAGTGCGGCAATTGGGCAGGCTTCTGGGCTTGTGATCGCCAAAAAAGGCTTCGGAGGTGAATTCTCCCCCATCTCTGCCAACCTGATTCGAATGCTCAGCGCAATGGTCATTTTATGGGTTATTACTTTTTTTCAAGGTCATATTAAAAGTACCCTAAAGACTCTAAGAACGAATAAAAAAGGCACTTTATTTGCTTTTGCTGGTGCATTCTTCGGCCCTTTTATGGGCGTTACCCTTTCTCTCTTTGCCATTCAACGTGTAGAAGTAGGGGTCGCCAGTACACTTACATCTCTGCCACCAGTCTTTTTACTGCCCATTAGCTATTTTGTTTTTAAGGAAAAGTTTGGCTGGGGGAGCATAGCAGGGACTTTACTTGCGATGGGCGGCGTTGCTTTGCTCTTTTTAGTCTAAGGAATTCAGCCCCCTTAAATGCAACGCCTCCGCCATGATGATTATCAGTAGCGGAGGCTTTCGCCAAAGGAGGAGACTGGAGGAGTCTTTCTGTCTCCAAAAGAATATTAACTTATTGTGCGAGAAAGTACAAAGTCAAAAATCACTACCAACTGGTGACTTTATTCACAAACTCTCTGCTATACGATAATGCCTGCGAAATCTCTTCGTAGGCATTGATTGTTAATAACGGGTGTGGGTTTCCACTAATCATTTTTGAAAGTGCCCTACTCTGATGATGCAGGCAAAGAACGTGCTTACCCGCGTTCAACGCATAACCAATTTCATATCCAACTCCATGCGATGGGACGCTAACTTCAGCCAGCAAGATGTCGCTGGACAGGATCCAGTTTATATCGCGTGCGTAAATTTCGCTGGGGATAACAACACGCTCAAGGTCAAGGATATTCGACTTTGCCAAATGCGCGGTCGGGACATCATGTCCTTCATCCAATAAGAATTTGGTAATTGCTTGATAATTCTTTTCGTATTCACGCCCCCCCGTGATAGAACAGGCAAAATATATTTTCATTTGTCGCTAGAGATAGACGAAAGCAATGAACTGATACTGTCTTTTTCTTCCTTCCTAATAATATCTCCTCCCGTACGAAGGCTTTCTAATTCTATGCTAAAGCGCATCCAGTCTTCTACTAAAAAAACAAAATGAGGCGTTTTGTTTTTAAAAAAGAAGGGAGAAAGAAAAAATCGCAAAAAAGCCAAAGGTATTGGGTATGCTTTTAAATCTACCACTATGGCAGTTTTTCCCAACAATGGTGCCATAGATTCCCGTTGCCAGCTAGAGAGCTTGGAGGGCGGAAAAAGTATAGACATTTCTGTGGTTCTTGTTTGGAGAATGCGTTTATAGGAGATATTTAATCTTAAAAATGGGGTTACGAGTCGTAAATACTTTGGGAAAGGGCGGACATAAGCAAATTTTCGTGCTACAAAAAAGAATATAGTTAGCAATAAAGCAACGCTAGCAGATACAAGAAATAAAGTGTCTTGCCAGTTGCTTTGCGTTTTTTCAGGCTGAATGGTAGGTAAATACCACCAGAGAATAAAAAGTACAATACTTAGTAATCATCTAAAAACTACATCCCGAATCTGGGTCGGATTGTGTAA
>JABGQV010000126.1 GCA_018648655.1 Anaerolineae bacterium
CCACAAAGGTATTGAGTTTGCAAACTCAATACCTTTGTGGTATTTTTTTATCATGTCTCTTCTAAAAAAACACACATTTACATTCTTGAGTTGGTTTTTCACCTTTATCATCGTCTCTGGCATTCTTTTTCTTGCCTATAAAAATAAAGATGCCTTTGCAGGAGAAGCACCACCTCAAATTATCGAAATTACGGCAACACCGCCCGGAAGCAATAACTCAACTGAAACACAAGAATTTGCGCCTGAAACAAGCACAAATAACGCAATACGCCGAAAAATTACGCTAAAAACACTTATCCCCACCGACAGACCAAATTATGGTATTTTACAATATACGGTATCACGTGGCGACTCTACATTTAGTATTTCTGAAGAGTTTAATATAGAACCAGAAACAATCCTTTGGGCAAATTATGACACTCTTGAAGATAATCCTCATAACCTTCGCGTAGGACAAGAGCTTAATATCCCCCCTGTAAATGGCATTTATTATAAATGGGAAGAAGACGATACCATCGAAAATATCGCCTACGAATTTGATGCCGAAATTGAAGATATCATCAGCTTCTCAGGTAATGATGTTGATCTAACCAATCCTACTTTTGAGGCGGGTGAATACATCATGGTCCCTGGCGGTGAACGCGAATTTGAGCAATGGGTTATCGTTGCCCCATCAACCAGTGGCTCAGGCTCTAGTGGGGCTTGTGCACCAGGCGCAGTTGGTTCCGGGTTTTTTGTATGGCCTACATTCAATCACTATCTCTCTGGTAACGATTATTGGTCTGGGCATCTCGCTATTGACCTTGCGGCAGATACAGGTGCATCAATTTACGCAGCAGATAGTGGTGTAGTTACAATGGCACAAGGTGGCTATAATTATGGCTATGGCAATGTAGTGACCATTGACCACGGTAATGGTTACTCAACACTTTACGCCCATCTTAGCCAAATTAATGTTGTCCCTTGTCAAAGCGTTTTTGTAGGTACTGTGGTTGGTTACTCGGGGAATACAGGCAATTCCTTTGGCGCGCATCTTCATTTTGAAATCCTTTATGGTGGCGCACATATAAATCCTTGGGGTGTTTTACCCTAATTAATTATGAATAAAGATAGACTCCAAACCGCCCTGCAAGATATTCCATTGGGCGGTTTACGTTTTTATGAGCAGATTGGCTCAACAAATGATATTGCGCTTTCTTGGGGAAATGAAGGTGGGCAGGATTTTTCCATCGTCATCGCCAATGAGCAGCTTGCTGGTCGTGGGAGAAACGGACGCATTTGGCAAACCCCACCCGATTCCGCGCTTGCATTTAGCTTGCTCCTGCTCCCCAACAGCCACGAGGAGAAAAACATCTCCTTATTTACGGGACTAGGCGCATTAGCCCTTGTGGAGACATTGCGTAAATATTATGCCCTAGATGCCAAAATCAAATGGCCCAATGATGTCCTCATCAACGGCAAAAAACTTGCTGGTATTCTTGTTGAAACTAATTGGCACGGCGATAAAATTAAAAATATTATTGTAGGAATGGGCGTAAATATTTACAAAAACTCAGTGCCTGAAGATTTGCTTTTCCCCGCAACAAGCTTAGAAGAGAATATAAATAATAAAGCTGATAGAGTTCTGCTATTACATCAGATTTTAGAAAGCTTTCTCAAATGGCGCTCAAGCTTAAGAAAAGAAGAGCTGCACAAAGCTTGGGAAAAAAATCTAGCATTTCGGGGGCAGCAAGTTCAAATCCACGCCCGCGATGGACAAATCATCCAAGAAGGAAAAATTTTAGGCATAAATCAAGATGGTTCTTTGCGCCTTGATACCCATCCATCAATCCATTTTGGGGATGTTCATTTGCGCCCAATACAGGTATGATATACAGGAAAAAAATGAGCAATGAGAGGTGAATAATGTTAGACAATTTACGTGAAGAAGCCAATTCAGATTCTTTTTTTGATGATGAAATTCCAGATTTTCTTGATGATTTAGAAGAAAATGAAGATGGAAAAACGAAAGCCGAATCTCCTGCATTTTTTATTGCTATTAAAAAGATGAGTTCTGTGCAACGCTTTGTGATTTCGGCAATGTTCTTTATGCTCGTCTGCTTAATTGGCTCAATGGTCTTGCTTGTTACAGGAAAGTTTTCAGTCTTTTAGGCTAATAATTTTAAATAAAAAAAGCCGTGTTTTTATAGCACGGCTTTTTTTGTTTAAGAGATTTAATTGAATTTATAGTAGCTCTTTTTGCTCGTCTTCTTTTTCTTCTTCTAATTTTGCACCCACCTGTTTCAAATCTTTTGCAGCAATTCTGGCAACAGCAGCAACCGTATCTCCATCTTTTGTGCGCATTAGGTGAACACCACGTGTAGCACGCCCAGCTGTTTTTACTTCTTCAACTTTCAAACGAATAATCACACCTTCAGTGGATATAAGTGTTAGGTGATCTTCCTGCTGAACAACGCGTGCAGCAACAATTTTGCCAATTTCTGCTATGGCATTTTTATCCATAGTTAAAACACCCTGTGTAGCACGGCCCTTTGGTGAATATTCTTCAAGTGGGGTTTGTTTACCAATACCTGTCTCTGTTACCGTCAGCAAGGTGCCATTGGGTTCAACAACATCCATTGTAGTTACTTTATCCCCATTTAGTAAATTGATGGCAATTACGCCCGCAGCAGGTCGCCCCATTGCGCGCACTTTATCTTCTTTATAGCGCAAGGCTTTACCTAATTCAGTAACAATAATAATATCATCATCACCACTGGTGAGACGTGCCCAACCTAGTTTGTCGTCTCCGTTTAAGCCCATTGCAATCAAACCCGATGGGCGCACAGAAGCAAACTCAGAGAGCTCTACACGCTTAATACGACCATTTACCGTAGCCAAAGTACAGAAAGATGCCTCATCAAAATCGGGAACGGGGATAGCAGCGGTAATTTTTTCATCGGCTTCAAGATCAAGAATATTGACAATAGAGATGCCTTTCCCGATTCGGCTTGCTTCAGGGATTTGATAGGTTTTCTCAGAATACACTTTTCCCTTGTCCGTGAAAAACAAGATTGTATCCAGCGTGCGTGCCGGAATCATCATTATCACTTCATCTTTATCTTTTGTCGTATGCCCTTTAATGCCACGTCCACCACGCCCCTGTGTCCGGAAAGTTTTAGCAAGAACACGTTTGATATAGCCACGTTCAGTAATCGTGACTAAAACTGCTTCATCTTCCACCAAATCTTCTTCGTTCAAACTTCCACTAGCACCAATGGCAATGTGCGTTCGTCTTTTATCGCCATATTTTTCAGCAAGTTCTAGTAAATCTTCTTTAATGATTTCAAGAATTTTCTCTGAATGAGCGAGTAAATCTTCATAATAAGCAATTTTCGCCATCAGTTCTTTATGTTCTTCTTCAATTTTCCAACGCTCTAGCGCAGCTAAACGGCGTAATTGCATATCAAGAATAGCTTGTGCTTGCAATTCGCTCAACTTGAAACGCTTCATCAAATTATCTTTAGCGACATTCACATCTGCTGATGCACGGATAGTTTCGATCACTGCATCGATATTATCGAGTGCAATAATAAGGCCATCTAAAATATGAGCACGAGCACGAGCTTTTTTCAGGTCAAATTCAGTTCGGCGGGTAATAACTTCTTTACGATGTTCAACAAAATGCAATAAAGCACGTTTTAGAGAAAGTAGTTTTGGTTCTTTATTAACCAAGGCCAACATCTGCACACCAAAAGTAGCTTGAAGTGAGGTGTGTTTATAGAGTTGGTTTAATACTTTCTTGGGTTGGGCACTACGTTTGAGTTCGATGACAATGCTCATGCCACGTCGATCGGATTCATCGCGCAAGTCAGATATGGAGTCGATTTTCCCATTCCGAGCCATACTCGCAATACGTTCGATTAACGTCGTCTTATTAAGTTGATAAGGGATTTCTGTTATAACAATCCGAAAACGATTTGCACGCATTTCTTCTACATGCGCTTTCCCACGCATAATCACGCGACCACGCCCAGTGCTATAAGCTTGGATAATTCCCTCTTGCCCCACAATAATCCCGCCAGTGGGGAAATCAGGGCCAGGAATAAATTCCATTAATTTATCTATGCCTATTTCATCTGTATTATCATAATTATCGATCATATAAACGAGAGCATCAGTGAGTTCATTCAAATTATGGGGAGGGATATTGGTCGCCATCCCCACCGCGATACCCGATGCTCCGTTGAGCAAAAGATTAGGCAAGCGGGAGGGCAAAACATCTGGCTCTTCAAGAGAATCATCGAAATTAGGGGTAAAATTAACAGTTTCTTTATTGATATCAACCAACATTTCTTCGGCAAGTTTGCCCATACGTGCTTCGGTATAACGCATAGCAGCGGGAGAGTCACCATCAATAGAACCAAAGTTACCCTGCCCATCTACAAGCATATAACGGAGCGAAAAAGGTTGTGCCATACGCGCCATCGATTCGTAAACTGCTGAGTCACCATGTGGATGGTATTTACCTAAAACCTCACCTACAATACGCGCCGATTTTTTGTGCGAACCTGTTGCTCGAATGCCCATATCGTGCATGGCATATAGAATGCGCCGATGTACTGGTTTTAGTCCATCACGCGCATCAGGGAGGGCGCGCGCAACAATAACACTCATCGCATAATCGAGATAGGATGAGCGCATTTCTTCATTTATATCAATTTCCTTGATATCGCCTGCTTCCATAAAAATTCCTTCCATATACAAAAGAAAAACTCGCCATCTATATAGAAATTTGACGAGAAAAATACTGCGTAAAAATCTGCTTATATTATACCCCCGAATATAGCTCTAAAACGAAAAAAGACCCGTGAAAACAAGTCTTTTTTGTGCCAAAGTACAATGATCTCTTGTGCCGAAGGCGGGAGTCGAACCCGCATGAGCATAAGCTCACTACGCCCTGAACGTAGCGCGTCTGCCAATTCCGCCACTCCGGCTAGCGAGAAGTATTGTAGCCTAAAAAATAGTTTTGTCAAACTTTTATATAGAGGATGCCGTGAAATTCTCCTCCCTATAAATATGCTATTTCTTTTTCTTCTTAATCACCTGAATAGGCGCTTCACAGAAAATAGAAAGCTCAATTGCTGTTTCGATCGCTTCTTCTGCGCTATGTCCAAGATGAAGCGCAGCAAGCGCAAAATTCATCCCTGCCCCAATCGCTTCATACGACTTCACGGAAGAGATAAGCCAATGTTCAACAAAGAAAACCACTCCATCAAAACCAAGAAAATAAACATTGCCAATCCCATTTTTATCAGTGCGTTTTTTCTTCCAGTCCGCAAATTCACTCCAAAATTCTAAAATCCCTTCTTCAGTTGCAGCAGCAGGCTGATGTGTTTTGGCAAAAATTTGCAGCAAACTACTTTCCTCGGCTGAACCAACCGAGCCAATAACCATATTATTCACTTCTACTAATTTCGAACGATTGGTGTTATTTTTGGTCTGCGTATACCCACGCACCGAGATAGAATCTGCGGCAATTTCGTAGCCTTCTTTTGTAATTTTACATACAACAACAGACATATAGTCCTCCTAATTAAGTTTCGGTAAAGTATAGCATAGAGCTTGTTTTCAGGATGGGAAATAAGCCGCATCGCGCATGTTTTCGCTTGTTTTTGTTTAAATTAAACCGGGCTAAAAAAAGCACCTTGACTTTTCTTTCACACCAACATATACTATATTTAGTTATAACTAAACACACAAAACAAACAAGAGAGAAAAATATGCCATCTACAGAACTCAATGAAATAAAAGCCAACTTTATACAAGGGCTAAGCCAAATTAGCCAATTTTGGGGTTTACCCAAAAGCATGGGTGCGATATTTGCTGTTCTATACCTCTCTCCTAATGCACTTTCTTTGGATGAAATTGTTGAAGAAACTACCTTCACCAAAGGCGCCATCAGCACCAGTGTCCGCACTTTGGCGCGGATGGGGTTAGTGCACCGCCAAACGAAATTAGGCGACAGAAAAGATTATTACTTCGCCGAAGATGACTTTTATAAAGTCATCCGCTCTATATTGAAGGGGCGTGAGAATAGCGAATTTAGCCGCGCGATTGATTCGGTCGGTGCCACGCTCGAGAATTTGCAAGCAAGCCCAAATCAAGAACGTGGCGCAGAAGATTGGGTGTTCGCTGAGAATCGCGTCATAGAGATGAAATCTTTCTTTGACAATCTCGATAATTTAGTTCACGTCATCGCCGCGCTAGAGACAATGAATCAAAATACAGTCCAAAAAGTAATTAGGTTGCTAAAAAAATAAAACCAGTCACTGCGAGGAGTATGCACTTATGGCGAAATATTCTCCTCACATTTATGAGATTGCTTCGCAAAAAAATGCTCGTAATGACGGTATCAATAGGAGATTAAAATGAAAATCGCAGTAACTGGGGCTTTCAGCTATACCGGAAAATATATCACCCAACGCCTGCTAGTACGCGGTGATGAAGTTATCACGCTCACCGGGCATCCCGACAACCCAAATCCATTTGGCGAGCAAGTAAAAGCCTATCCCTTCAATTTTGATACACCAGAAAAACTTGCTAAAACGCTGACGGGTGTGGATATTCTTTTCAACACTTATTGGGTGCGCTTCTCGCATGGCGACAATACTCATAATCTTGCTGTACAGAACACCAGAAAGCTTATCCACGCGGCTGAAGAGGCGGGCGTAAAGCGGATTGTGCATACTAGCATTAGCAACCCCAGTTTAGACTCGGATTTGCCCTATTTCAGCGGCAAAGCGAAGCTAGAGGAAGCAATTAGACAATCTTCTTTAAGATATGCAATTCTACGCCCTACGGTGTTATTTGGGGATGAAGATGTTCTGGTGAATAATATCGCATGGCTTTTGCGGAACTCCCCTGTTTTTGGCTTACTTGGCGATGGACACTATTCTCTGCAACCAATCTTTGTAGAAGATTACGCCGACTTAGCCGTAGAGATGAGTGGGCGCACCGAAAACATCATCACAGATGCAGTAGGACCGGATATTTTCACTTTTGAAGAGATGGTGAAATTAGTTGCTAAAAAAATTGGGCGGCCAGCACGTCTATTAAAAATGCCCCCGAAATTAGCACTATGGGCGTCTCAAATTATCGGTCTCTTTGTTGGGGACATCATTCTCACACAAGAAGAAGTGGATGGTTTAATGCGAGGCTTACTGGTCTCTCCCGACGAGCCACTCGGAAAAATACATCTAGCAGATTGGTTAGACAAAAAGAAAAACAGTGTGGGGATGAAATATGCTTCGGAACTGAAGAAGCACTATCAGAAGTAAAAACTAGAAAGAGCAATACCCAAATCGTCACCGCAACGCACACGACAAAGGGGGATATTACTCTTTTTAAGAGTATCTTCTAAGGTCATACTCCCTTCGGCCCCACCGAAGGATTCTGCATCTAATAAGACCACTGTAACACGTTGTTTTCGGCGCATAAGATGGTCTACAGCGTGTATGATTTTGGGGCTTAGTGAAGGTGTGATTAAGACAGCACTGCTCCCTTGAGATAATTGTCCTGCCTGCGCAGCAACCAGTTCTTCAAGAGGGGTTTTCCCCTCGGGTTGGACAAAGGCAAGAGTCTCTAAAATTTTTTCTTCTTGACGTAGACCGCGATCAGCGGGGATGACGATATTTTTTTGTCCCGCGACAATTAATCCCACAGCACGGCGCATTTGGATAAAGTAGTGGCTTAACGATGCCGCGCTTGTCACCCCATATTCGATTGTAAGCGGAGGCAAATTGAAGTCAGGTTTGCGTCCGAGCATCCAGTTATCCCAGTTTTTCAGAGGCTCATAATCTCCTTTTTCAACTTGCACAAATTTCTGTGCATCCAGAAAAATCCACACAGAAGATTGTGGGTCTTGGTCGAACTCTTTTACCATTAATTTCTGCCGACGCGCAGATGTTTTCCAGTGAATGCGACGCAACGCATCACCGGGCGCATACTCACGGACACCAGCGGCATGAGGAGTAATTCCCAAGGCTTTTTGTCGAAGAACTTTCCCGCCTGGCAATAAACCCGGCGGTGCGGGAAAGTTAGTTATATTAACCAGTAAAGGTAAAACGATTAGTTCTGAAGTAGCGGGAAAAGTTTTTTCACTCCGAAAAAGCCCTAAGGGGTCTCGGGCACTCAATAGAGTAGGACCCAAAGGAAATGCCCCCCTTTGTATGAGCCAAGTGCGAGCAAGATAAGAACGCTTTTCTCTTTTCTTAATTCCTACCAAAAGGCGTGATCCTGCTGAAGCAGGCAAGGGCGTATTATTATGTATCTCAAGCCACGGAGAGGCAAAAAAACTATCATTTTTTATTTCAAAATATTCGTCAAAAATATCCCCTACATTGCCACGCAAAGAACGGGAGTGACGATGCAATTCAACTCCAAAGAGCGCGATTTTTCCCCATAGCCAACTTCCCAATAACAAGATGGAATTAAGGTAAAGCAAGCGTGTATAAATTGGCGTATTGGTTAAAAACAAGCCAATAATACTCATAAAGAAAAGTAGGAGAATAGTGATGCTGCTTTTTTTCATGCTTTACTCTGCCTGAAAATCTCCCCCAGGAACGGATACGCTATAAGTCAGCTCTCGCACAATTTGGTCTGCGCTTAGTTCACGCATTCGTGCAGCTGGGCTTAGGATAATACGATGCCCTAAAACTGGCACAGCAAGCGCTTTGATATCGTCCGGCAGAACATAATCACGACCACGCAGTGCCGCACGAGCCTGTCCTGTACGGAAAAGGGCAAGGCTACCGCGTGGGCTTGCACCTAGATGTACATCTCCACTTTTTCGGGTTTGACTCGTTAGTTCAACAATATAGCGTTTCACTGCATCTGAAACATAAATTTGCTTAACTCTTTCGATTGCTTCCAAAACTTCATCACCACTAAAAACTGGTTTTAAGTTTTCTATGGGATGCTCTTCTCGTTGTTTTTCAAGAATAAGAATTTCATCTAAAAGCCCTGGATAACCAATTTTTAGATGAAGCATAAAACGATCTAGCTGTGCTTCTGGAAGAGGAAAAGTTCCTTCGTATTCAATTGGATTTTGGGTAGCCAAAACCATGAATGGGCGTGATAATTGATGTGTAAGGCCATCTACAGTGACTTGTCTCTCCTCCATCGCTTCGAGCAACGCGGCTTGGGTTTTTGGTGTAGCACGGTTAATTTCATCTGCAAGAATAATTTGCCCGAAAAGTGGCCCTGACCTAAATTCAAATTTGCGCGTTTCTTGGTTATATATAGAAATCCCCGTCACATCACTGGGAAGCATATCGGGTGTAAATTGGATGCGACTAAAAGTTGCTTCTAATGATTTTGCTAAACTACGTGCTAAAACCGTTTTCCCAACACCTGGCACATCTTCAATCAGAATATGTCCTTGCGAAAGAAGCCCAATAACAAGTAATTCTAATGCCTCACGCTTCCCAATAATAACTTCTCCAAGGTTTTTACTCAGATGTTCTCCAAACTTTTCTATATTCATCATAACTAGTCCTTTTTGAAAACTTAGATTCAACTTGTAAGTGCACCACTTCACAGTGTCGAAAAAGAGGCA
>JABGQV010000001.1 GCA_018648655.1 Anaerolineae bacterium
AAAGCAATCACTTCTTGGTCTTCGGTATAAAATCTCAAGATAGTTTCAGGGAAAAATATCGCAGCCAAAGAGAACGCCGCACCTACAGCAGAAGCAATAATGAGACTAATTCCTAAGACTTTATGGATATTCTCTATATCCCTTTTTCCCCAGTATTGCGCAGAAAAAATGGCTATTCCGCTAGTCACCCCAAAAAGAAAGATAATTAGCAAAAAGAAAAGTTGATTGGCCAAACCAAGTGCAGCGATAGCACTTTCTCCTAATTGCCCCACCATCAGCACATCTACCATATTGACCCCAGCAGAAATAAATTGCTGAAAAGCAACGGGAATGGCTAAACTGAGCAAAGCACGAAGAAATTTTTTATCTCGTAAAAATGAAAGTTTCATAATGACCTAAAAAAAGTAGTTTTTGATGAAAATATCAAAAACTACTTAGAATCTAAAGTGTATTAAGTTGCGTAAAAAAACAAGCCCAGATCTTTAATCTTCTGGCGCTTCACTCACAATATAAAGCGGACGGCCTTTGGCCTCATCGTATAGGCGACCAATATACTCACCCAAAATCCCCAAGGAAATCAATTGTACGCCACCTAAAAAGAGTACCGAAATAAGTGTAGTTGTTTGCCCTTCAAAAAAATGTGAGCCTGTCATACGCATGATTGCCACAACAGGGATGGCTATAATTGCCAATCCTGCCGAAGCAAAACCGAAATAGCTGGCAACCTGTAGAGGAAAATATGAAAACCCTGTAATGGCGTTAAGAGCTAATTTGAGCATTTTCTTAAAAGGATACTTCGTCTCACCTGCAAAACGTGCCGCGCGTTTATACTCTACACCGATTTGCTTATAACCAATCCACGAAGACATCCCACGCAAAAAGCGGTGTTTTTCTCGCATGGAATTCATCACATCTACGACCTTGCGATCTAATAGACGAAAATCGCCCGTATCAAGTGGGATTTCAACATCTGTAATTTTGTAAATAATGCGGTAAAAAAGTGAAGCGGTGAATTTCTTAAACCAACTTTCCCCTTCGCGCTCAGAACGTACCGCATAGACAACTTGGTAACCTTCTTTCCACTTTTCGATTAAATCAAGAACGACCTCTGGTGGATCTTGAAGATCTGCATCGATGATTGTGACTGATTCACCACGTGCATAATCAAGCCCCGCCGTGACCGCGATTTGATGCCCAAAGTTGCGAGCAAAGATTACGGCCCGAATCTGCTCACTAGAGGAAGCAAGCTCACGGATACGTTCGGTAGATCCATCAGTTGAACCGTCGTTAACGAGGATAAGCTCCCAAGCCTCACTGGTGGTATCCATAACCATTTTAATCCGCTTACAAAATTCGTCTATGATTTCGATTTCATTGTAAATGGGGGCAATAATCGAGTAAGTTATTTTTGTCATTTTCTTTCTCCTCTTTTTCTATACTATGAGTATAGGAAAAAGGTGTTTAGAAGTTGTTCAGAATTTATTGTAATTTTGTTTAATTTTAGAGCGTAAGTTTACTCTAAAAAAACGAATATTCACACACCAGCTTTAAAGCAAAAAGGCTCTCAAATTGAGAGCCTTTTTAGCGGTCCCGACGGGAGCGCAACTTGCAGTGCGTAACAATTTT
>JABGQV010000183.1 GCA_018648655.1 Anaerolineae bacterium
ATTGACAGGAAAACTTTTATTGCTTGCTTCCTATCACTCTTCAGTTGTTAAGGTACTAGTTAGTTGAGCGAGCGATATTCTACACGCTCTATCTGATGTTGTCAAGAGGCAATCTACAGACTAAAAAAACCGATATTTTCTTTCAAATATCGGCTCGTCAGACTGCAAAACTTTATGCTTTGTGTTGTTGACGTCAGATGATTTACTTGTAACGATCTGCCACTCTTATTTGGGGGGCTAGGTCGGGCTGGTTATCTCCAGCCCCAGTATTATACGGATATTCATTTTTATGTCAAGAGGAAAATAGACCAATTTGGCACCAGTTTTAAAATTGGTCTATTTAAGCCCCTTTTTACTCATAAACCCCTTGTTTTAGGTCTGGAATTCATGCACATACTTCTACATAATATTTATTAATTTGACGCAATAGAACCAAAAACACTTTATTCTTAATATAGGCTGGAATACCGCACTCAAACTCGATACGTACTAT
Source organism: Anaerolineae bacterium (assembly GCA_018648655.1). GTDB lineage: Bacteria > Chloroflexota > Anaerolineae > Anaerolineales > Villigracilaceae > Desulfolinea. The sequence goes on from JABGQV010000183.1 coordinate 494, forward strand.
AACAGAAAAGTATCTACCCCAACAAACTTCTGGATGCTGCACGCAAATAAACTTCACGCACGTACCTTCCAACCCTAATCCATTTCTTGACGACCAGATAAGGCACGCAGAAGCGTATTTTGATCCGCATACTCCAAATCCCCACCGATAGGGAGCCCACGAGCAATACGGGTGACACGGACATCAAACTGTGCCAGTTGCTGACTTAGGTAAAGTGCAGTTGCATCCCCTTCCATGCTAGGATTAGTGGCGAGGATGATTTCTTCCACACCCCCATCTTCCAGCCGCGCGTATAGTGGGCGGATTTTTAAATCATCGGGCCCTACGCCTTCAATTGGAGAGAGCGCACCATGAAGAACATGATACTTTCCCTTGTATCCCGCCGTGCGTTCAATGCTAAGAACATCGAGAGCGTCTTCAACAATACAAATGATACGGCCATCACGCTCTTCATCATCGCAAACTTCACAGAGCTTCTTTTCAGCAACGGTGATATTAAAGCACTCTTCGCAAAAAGCGAGTTTTTCTCTAAAACCATCTAACGCGTCTGAAAGTTCTTGGCCAATATTGCTGGAATCGCGTAAAAGATAAAATGCCAAACGTGATGCCGATTTAGGGCCGATTCCCGGCAATCGTTCAAAGGCGTTGACAAGTTGTTGGAGGGGTTGGGGAAGAATCATAATTTTAAAACATTCAAACTAAAAAGGTAAACCGCCTGTCAATGGGCCCATTCTCTCTTCTTGCAGTTCACGAGATTTATCGAGAGCCATATTGACTGCGGAAAGGAGCATATCCTGAAGCATTTCTGCGTCCATATCTTCTAAAAAGTCGGGAGCGATTTTTACATCTTTACACTTTTGGTCGCCAGTCATAGTGATGCTGATTGCACCGCCGCCCGCCGTAGTCGTTACAGTTTCTTCTGCCAGCTCTTCTTGGGCAATGGCAAGTTGATCTTGCATCTGTTGGAGTTGTTGCGCCATGCCAGCCTGTCCGCCAGCACCAGCGCTAGGTGCACCGAAGGTGGTTTTTCGTCTACGTTTTTTTCCCATTTATTTCTCCTTCTCTAAAGACTAAGGTTTACAAAGTCAAAAGTATTTCCTTCGCGAAGCTTAGTAAATTCTGTAGTTATATTTCTACTTCACAACCTCACCACCTGCCTGTATCGCAGCCGCGACTAGACCATTTTGGTCGACATCATCTGGCATTTTACCTTTAGCGGTTGTGACTACTGTTTTCACTTTCAAATCTATCCCGAGCGCGCTCGTAATTGCTTTTTGAACAACCGCAATTTGCTCAGGTTTTTCAATTTTTTCGGCTAAAACTTCACTGGCCATACCAATTACGAGCGCATTGCCCTTTACTTCTAAGGTTTTGCACGAGTTCAGTAAGGCTTCTAAATTTCTATCAGATTGCTTAACTCTAGCGCGGATTCCTGGCCATGCACTAACTAATTCTTCTGTGCTGATGGTAGAACCTGAAGCCGCTTCGCTCTTCGCTTGGGGCTGGGGTGCTGTTGGTTTGGCAGGAGTCTGTTCTGGGACACCTTCACTGGTAACACTCGCTTTAGCGCTATCTTGTTTGGATTTAGCAGGTAGTTTACTAACGGGAGCAGGTTCAACATCCTCATTTATCTCCAAAACATCTGCCAAGGCGAGTTCAAGACCAAGCGAGGGTTGCCATCCGCCACGCTGATCGACTGCCGCAGAATTAAAGGCGCGCATCATTTTAAGAACAGCAGAAGCGGTAAAATTCTTAGCATGCGCATCCATGCGGGCTTTAACATCTTCTGTAGCATCAATCTGCGCCGAGTTGCCCATCTGGAAAAGCATGAGGGCACGCAGGTATTCAACAATTTGACGGGCAAGCTGACGAGGGTCCGAGCCAGCATCGAGCGCGCGGTGAATTGCCTGTAATCCCACCCCTGGATTTTCGTCTCGGATGCCATCAATCAGCTCGATGATAGTTTCATTGGTAGCTGTGCCTAGCACAGATTGGGCAAGTTCGAGGGTGATTTTTTCGTCTGTGGAAGAAAGCTGGTCAAGAAGAGAGATTGCATCTCGCATCCCGCCATTGGATTGGCGAGCAATAAGCTGTGTAGCTTCGCCGTCCACGTTGAGTTTTTCGCCATCTGCAATAATTTTAAGTTGCTGAATAATACTATCAAGTGGCACACGTCGAAATTCGTGACGTTGACAACGAGACAGCACGGTAGTGGGGATTTTATGGATTTCTGTGGTCGCTAAAATAAAAATAGCATGTGGAGGTGGCTCTTCAAGCGTTTTTAGGAGGGCGTTGAAGGCGGGTGTGGAGAGCATATGCACTTCGTCGATGATATAGATTTTGAACTGCCCTTGCGAAGGGGAAAAGTTGATTTTATCGCGCAGGTCACGCACATCATCTACGCCATTATTGGATGCGGCATCAATTTCGATAAGATCGAGAAAACGATTTTCGTTGACGGCTTTGCAATACTCACATTCATCGCAGGGACGTTTAGACGCATCTTCTGCTTGGCAATTGACGGCTTTAGCGAGCAATCTCGCTACAGTTGTCTTACCCGTACCGCGAGGTCCTGCAAAGAGGTAGGCATGCCCCACACGCGAGCCAACGAGGGCGTTTTGAAGCGTATCGGTAATATGCGCTTGCCCTAGAACTTCATCCCATTTTTGGGGTCGCCATTTTCTGTAGAATGCTTGTGTCATAGTTTTTTTATTAGTTCAAGAGAACGCGAACTTGATAGGTTTTATGGATTTATACAGTTTTTTGGTAAAAAAAATTAAGGCACTAGGTACGTTGCTCGCTCTGTCCCCTGCGAATCAATCAACTTCACTTCTTCACCCGATTGCCATACAGACTGTTCCGCACCCCAATATAAATTCACAACGGTATTTTGCCCCACCATCGTGTGAACTTGCACAGCACCTTCAGGATAAAGAATTAGCTGCGGAAAATCATAAATATTTTTATCTTCATCTGCTAGCCGCCAGCCCGCCAAATCTAACTCCCCTGCCCCATTATAGCGAACTAAAACCATCTCAGCCTCAAAAGTTCCCGCACCAATAACACTAACAATTTCTACATTTATCTCGGCATCAGGGTCAAGGGTTGCCACAGGAAGCGCAGCAGGTACACTCTCAGCGAGCGCAGCACTTGTGGGCACAGAAATACTAACTGGTCCCACAGGAATAGCAACCTGCCTATAAGTGCGGTCATACCAGAACAAAATTGCACTGGTTATAGCTACAGAAACAAAGATATTTAAGAGTATAAAGGGAAGCCAACGCTTTTTATCATCCATGCCTCAATAATAGCATATTTCGACAATCAGTGATTAATAAATCAGGGATTAGGAACTACCACAAAAACAATCCAATCCCCTTCTTGGCGACGTTCGATAATTTTCAGATGATGGGATTCAGCTGCCTCGCGGACACGCATCTCTTGCTCTTCCAATATCCCAGACAGGATTAATATCCCATCCTTCGAGACAAGCTTGCCCAAACCTGCTTTTGTTAAACGAATCAAGATAGGTGCGAGCATATTTGCTATCACCAGCGGAGCAGATTTGAATTCATATTTTCCCGCTAAAATTTCATCTACTGAGCCTTGAGCAATGCTGAACTCTTCACCAATCCCGTTTACTTCAGCATTTTCACGTGCCGATTCTACAGAGGGGGCTTCAATATCTACGCCTAACGCACGCTCTACGCCTAATTTTATTGCTGCAATAGAGAGAATTCCAGAACCACATCCAACATCTATGATAGAAGATGGCTCGTTTTTGGCAATAATATTTTCCATTAACCCCAAAGCCAATTGTGTAGTTGGGTGCGTTCCTGTGCCAAATGCCATACCGGGATCAATTTTGATAGGGATGCGTGTTTCATCTGGAGAATCCATCCACGCGGGGATGATGATGAGTTTTTCACCAACGGGTATGGGACGATAATGTTCTTTCCATGCCGCCATCCAGTTTTCGTCTTTTATATGAGTAAATATTGCGGCAGGGAGGGGCTGAATCATGCTCAAATAGCTGAGATCCTGTTCCAGCCTTTGGCGACGCTCCTCGACACGGTCGTCCATCGGCAAATAAGCGCGGATAATGACTTCATCTTTTGGGGTACCAGGGTCATCTGCATCCAGATATTTAATTCCACGCTCTGCAACAACGCCACTGGGGGCATGTCGTGCGAAAACATCAGCAATGGCTTCTGCCAATTCACCATTTGAGGTTATAGAAACTTCGAGCCAACTATTTATTTTAGTCATTTTTTTATTCCGAGGGTGTCCAATATGCTGGAGTATATGTTTCGATTCGAGAAAACTCATTACCACCAATCGCGATTAATTCGAGTTCGATATCGGATGAGGGTAGGATATCTACTTGAAGAAGAACATCGTTTGGCGAATCTCCAAGCCCTACAGCGAGGGTATATAAATTGATGTCGGGGTATTTATAATAAAAAGGTGATAAATTACCACCAGAAGCTCCTACATCACCCGCAATTAAATATAGCGGTTTTTCTTGTGCTGCAGAAATAAACAAATCACTTTCTAATTCACTATAATTTCTTCCATATTCACAAGGGCCATTTACTTGAGAAATCAACTCAGGTTTTTTTTCAAGAAAAAGTGTTTTATGAAAAAAAATAAAAACACTCGAGATTTTATTGTCATCCAAAGCAGAAGTAATTGCCTGCTCTAGCATTTCCCTTTGTCTTCCCAAAATAGCACAATGCCCAACTTCTGTATCTAGGATAATTACTTGTATTTGACCATATTTGAAATAATAAAAACTTTGCCCAAATTTCTCTTCGTAAAATTCTCGCCCATTATAAAAATCATGATTACCAGGAGCGTTGAAAATTGGGGCGTCAACTTTGCTTAAAAAACGCTCGTCTAATTCATCAAAACTTTCTTCTGATGGCGCATAAGCCAAATCACCTAAGGTGAAAAATAAATCTGGCTCTCTCTGATTTATTTCATCAACGGCATCTACTAATGTGCTCGAGGGCGTAATGCTTCCTTGATTAGAAGGGCTACCATAAGGATGGCCCGTTATTATCAACCTAATGGCTTCGGTATTATCTTTTTCTTCAACTATAAAATTATTAAGGCTAAGATCAGATGGGGAAATTTGAAATATATAATCCACAGAAACCCCATTCGTTATATATTCTCTATTCACAATAATATCGAGTTCTTGTGCCTTTGTTAAGTCTTCAAGCTTAATATTTTCTCTTTCTAATCTAGACAACTCTGTTTTATAACTTTCAGTAGAGCTAATTAGTGCATTTTTAAGCCATTGAATATAATTTAAACTAAGCCCTGCAAAAAATACCCCCCCCACTATTAGGAGAATAGCTAGAACTTTATATTTCTTAGTCCATTCAAATTGCATATTCCATTCCGTTAAGATATTTTGAATTTTGCGTACAATAAAGCGGGAATTCCGCAAGTGCATCAGCGATTTCTTTATGATTATTTTTTGCTGATTTCATTTCAATAATTACATTATTCAACTGAGTTTGCTGAAAACTCGTATTTGGAGAAAAGCCAAAAGGCTGCTCAAAAGCGTGCATATCATAATCTAGCGTCACTCTTATCAAGCCATCCATGCTCTCGTAATACTCTCGCTTATATTGATTGATAAGAACCGGTGTCAGGTTTTCTAGTAAGAATACAAAGTTTTCTGAGCTGTCTCTTTTAAGAAGTTCAAGAATTTCTGTCCAAGAGGCTTGAGATATATCTATAGTCTCCGAAACTTTTTGGGTATTTTTATATCCCAGTCGGCTCTTCTTTATTTTGGTTTCAATCTGCCCACCTTTTGTGACCCAATTCTCTCCATACCAACGAAAACGCACTTTAGCGCGCTCTGCTACGCCATCAAGATGGTTCATCATCAAATCTCGCTCTAGCGTATCAAAATAAATATTATTTACCTGACGCGGCGGGTAGGGAACCCTAAAGGCAGCTGAATGCGAATATACCCAGCTGCGCACCTCATCTAAGCGAAGGGCATTAAAAACCATTTTGATTTCATAGCGAAGTTTTTCTTCCATAATTTTCTCTGTTCTCGTTATTTGAATGATAAGAGAGACTGCAACGAACGCGTTTTTGGCTGGAGTGCTAACATCCTAGCTTGGTGCGCGACGTAGACATGATTATGTCCACGCCCACGAAGATGTTGGTTTAGGGCATTCAAGTTCACTTCATGTGCGTCTCGTTCTCGTCATCCCAAGCTTAATTTCCTGCACTGTATAAGGCATCCACATCAATATCTTCTTGGGGGATTTTCTCTCCGTTTACAAGCAGTTTATTATGCGTCTGGTTGAGGGTAAGTCTTTCTGTATTTATAAACTCAACATTGGTTGCGATAATTGTGCCAGGCCCATATTGAGGCTTTTTGATATAAGTGGCTAAACCAACCACATTTGCATTATCAATTATCAGCGCATCTGCATGAACGACAGATAAGTCCTTGCTAGCAATACCAATACCAACATTGGTGATGGTTATATTTTGCAAGTTAAGATCGCTTTTTTCACCTGCTGAAATTGCTTTATCAACGATATTTACAAAATAAGAATCGGTAATCATAGCCTCTGTACCACTTACATCAAATGCATCTCCACCAATATCGTGAAAACTACAGTTAGTTGCTGTGCCTGTTGTAAAATCTCCGTCAAAAGCATCTGATGGCGTATTCAAAAACTCCACATAGTCAAAAGAAAATGGAGAAAGAATGACGTTTAGAGCATCCTCTGTAGTGCTATTGCCTATCACAGAATTAGATATATTTATTGGGCTTTCATAAAAAGTTATCCCTCCTGTGAGTATCCACCCAGCACGCGAAATACCGGCCATCTTTTCAACTATCGTGTGCTCCCAATCAGAAGTTTCACCTGCATCTAAAACCAACATACCTCCCCAACTTTCAGCCTGAGAAGTTAATAAAACTGGTTTTTCTTCAGTGCCTCTAATATCTACACTTCCGTGCGCTAAAAAGACACTTTCTTCTTCAAAGCGTAAAGTTATTCCCTCAGGAATAAGAAGGTTATACCCAAGAGGAAGCACTAAATCGACTGTCACGTCCCAATCTCCTTGCTGAATTACTAAATCTTTATCACCAAGATAAAGCAAAAATGGGTGAGCGGCTAAAGCTTCTTCTAAGGTTACAGAGGGCTTAACCCCAGCATTAACACCTTGAGGAACATAATTTGAATAAATCGGGATATCAAAACTCTTAGAACCGCCATAAAGATTAACAACCAAAGCAGTTCTTTCAGCACTTAACTCTTCTTCAGAGTTCTTAGTCGGGATTAAGAAAGAAACGGGGAGAAAATCATTATCCTTACTAGGAAGTAAAATCATCTCACCTATATTATCAACATTTTGTGATTGGCAAAATTCATCAACACACCATTCTTTCTTGAATACTTGCTGGCTATCACCAATAAGAAAATCATTAATTTCTACTGGAACTATCATCATATTAACCAAATCTAATTGAATGAAGCTTTCGCCATCTTTCTTTACAATATGATAGTTACCACGAATAGGTTGTTCAGGGCTCAGATGCCTGATAAAAAAGTCGCTCCGGGCTGCTAGACTTTCCCAAGGTAGCTGAAGTAGGGAACGCTCTTCATCAGGCAGTTTTTTATTTTCATACTCATCTACAAGAAGAGAATAATACTCTCCAAGCTCATCCCCAAATTCATTCTTGAGCATTGTAATATATTCTGGTGTAGTAATACGCTCTAAGGTTTCGATATATGCTTTTTGCACACCAGGCGTATTAAAAAACGGTTCGAGTGAAAAAAGATGAGCCAGTACATCTCTTTTATATTTAGTAGGCAATGCAAGACCATCAAATGCAATTGGCTCTAAAAGCCCGCTCACAGGATTATAATAAAAGCGTTGATTATGCCAAGCTGTGCCATGTCCTGCGGCCCACAAATCAGTGATTGCGTAATATCTTCCCCAAAGCTCTTCGTCTAGAACTTGATCAGCTGTAATCTCTCCGTGATTATATGAATATAATAACTCAGCTGCAGAAAACAATTCTTCAGACAAAATATTATCATCACTAATATGGTTGCCTCTAAATGGGGTGATTTCATTATTCAAAGCTCCTTCTGCCAACCAAAAAGAACCTTCATCCTTATAGGTATACCAAATAAAAGAGCCACCATTTATATAGCGTGCCTTATCGTTCCACATTAAATCTTCATCCATTCGGATAATGACACCTTCACGGCGCTCTTGCGATTCGAGCAAATCTTCAGTAAAACTCTCTTCAACAGCATAAATACCTTTATGCTCCCCATTAACAACCATATTTACAAAATAATAGCGGGGCGTAAGGATGTCTTCAAGAAATAAATTTTGGTGATAGCCCCACTCACTTGTATAATTTCTTGTTTCAGGTGCTTGTAAAGAGAACCGTCTCATCCCAAGGATTGCACCATCATTTTCGGTAATATGAACACGATAGGACCATTTATCTGTATTTAAATGGTCCGTCCAATCTCCCTTCAAACGTATTTTTATGTCAAGGTTTTGTTCATCGTTATAATGCATATTTGCAGAAACATAATCATCATCTGAAGAAAGCAAAATGCCAACACTAAGTGCCTCATCTCGCTTTGCTTCAATTTGCATCATCGAATCAAAGGGAATATCCAAAAAGACAGTTGGAAGTCCATTAGATTCATATAGCCGAAGCTCTGCATTTAACTCATCAGTCATTTCATTAACGGATTCGATTTCTACCCCACTGCGCACTTTTTCCAAAAGTTCAGTGGCATATCCACTACGATAAAAAAACATCCCTCCAAGAAATGCGCCAAAGGTCAAAATTAAAATAAGCGCAAATTTCCAAACTTTATCAAATTTGATCCCATTTTTTTTCTTTTTAGGGGAGTAAATTACCTTCATTTACTATCCTCCTAAAAGATTGTTTTGTTCAACAATACTAATAGTTGCTTTTGCATGTTTTTCATGAATTCGATTGCTAAGAT
>JABGQV010000181.1 GCA_018648655.1 Anaerolineae bacterium
AGTTATAAATACGAAGTTCTGTAAGCATAATTATTTAAAGGTAAAACCTGAAAGACTGGCATATACAGCAGGCGTGGCGATAAAAAGGTAAACAACTTGCCAGATAAGAGGAAGCAGCCACCAAATAGAAATATTCCCTACATATTCCGGATTAGAGAAAATAAATAGAAGCGAGCTAATGCCGCCAAGAATAGCGGGGAGTCCACCAGTAACAACGCCAAGTGCTATCGTAATAAAGAGGCTCCGGGAACGTCGGCGGCGAGTTACTGCTTGAGCGACATTCGCGATGAGCGTAGCGGCGAAGGGCGAAAAAAGTAATACCATAAAACCGAAAAACCAATTTGAGATCAAGCCCACAATGGCAGACCCAATACTAGAAAGAATTGCAGCGACGATAAAACCGCTCAGGTAATCATACCAAAGTGATGAATTGAATATCTTTTTGTGTTCGTTAATACAATCTTTGCACCTGTAACCGGTGGGGGTATGCACGGCACAACGGGTACACATATATTCTTCACAGCGGTTGCAGCGAAGTTTTGTTTCGGTTGTTGGGTGATTTTTACAATAAGTTGTTTCGTAAGTTGGCATTTTTTTGTCCACGAAGATTCACAAAGCTCTTTGGGTTAGAGAAAAGTTTTGAATACTACTCTCCATTATTCTCTGTTGAAGGATTTTGGTTCATATGCGCTCTTAAGTTGCGGTAGAAATAACCCAGATCACCAAAGCGAATGAATTTGGCAGAGTAATCTGCCGAACGAATAGCGACACGATCACTGGCATCCAGTCCAATTGGCGTTTGTCCATCCACGCTAAAGACAGCGTTTTCACTATGGACAGTAATACTAACCGATGAGCCTTCAGCGAGAACAACAGCCCTATCTATAGAAAGATGCGGCGCAATGGGCACGATGAGAATATTCCGTAATTCTGGCGGCAAAATGGGGCCGCCTGCTGCGAGGGCATAAGCCGTTGAACCGGTTGCTGTCGCAGCGATCAGCCCATCGGCAACGTAGGTGGTCAGTTCTAAACCATCCACATTGGCAGAAATATAAACGGGGTTAAGATACTGCCCACGGCTCACAACCGCCTCGTTGAGTGCGTGCCAGGTGCCTTGTTTTTCGCCTGAGCGAAATAACTCTGCCATGATCATCAGGCGATTTTCAATCCAAAAATCACCGGCTAATAATTGGTCTAATTTTTCTTGCCAGGTATCGCGCTGCACCTGGATAAGAAAACCCAACTTCCCTAGATTGATGCCCAAGATCGGTACTCCGCAAGGCGCGCACAAATGCCCAGCACGGAGAATTGTCCCGTCACCACCAACAGCGATCAGAATTTCAAACTCGCCCTTTTTAACGCGCTCGCGTAAGCTTTCATCTCTAAGCGAGCCTATGGGCGCATCAATCCCTTTTTCTTTCAGGTAATTAGCAATAACCTGCGCTTCATCAAGCGCTTTAGGGAAACGCGGATGAACGGCAACAGCTATTTTTTGCGGGATAAATGAAGTAGACATAACGCCCCTATTATACAGGACTCATGCGAGTCGTTGGTCGCAGATTTTTCTGTACCCGCAACGTCTACACCGAGCAGGCGAACTATGCGAGCAAGGCACATTTCTGCGCCGGTCATCCTTTCGCATTTCAGCAAGTGTTTCCAGCAACCTGTCCTCCAGCGCAGAGGTGTAATCTACGGCAAAATCTCTATTTTTATAATGGATAATGCCATAAGGCGGCCGCTTCCCCATCGTTTTGTGGACGAGATAACAATAAGATGCCAACTGATAGATATGGGAATCATAAGGTGCATCGGGTGCTTTCCCCGATTTCACCTCTACTGGGATAATTTTTCCGTTTCGCTCCACAAGATAATCTGGCTTGCCGGTAAGACGCATCTTCGCATCGTAAAGAGGCTTCTGCACCCGCCCCCATTCACCAGTATCCGTATAAATGACACGTCCGCCTGGCAGACCGGTTTGCTTCCGTTGCCGATTCGACTGCCAAAAGAGAAAGATGGCGATAAAGAGGAGGATGAGAGAGAAATAAAACATTTTATAGATATGTAGGGGCGACTACAATATTTGTGCGGTGCAATAAGAGACCATCATCACCAGCGCGATCAATAAAAAGACCACCGCCAGAGTACGCGTTAAATTAGAAGTGACGACTTGCCGTCCATGTTGTTCGTGCATCTCTGTGCCGGCTTTCATCTCAGCCTGATTTTCAGAGGTTTTTCCTTTGCGAGCATACCACCAGGCACGTTTACAATAGAGATAAGAACCAATTTCGGATGAGCGAATTATTTTCATAGCACATTTATTCTAACATCTTTTTGGGTTTATAATACTCTGCATGCCTAAAATCAAATTCTTTCACCCTATTGAAGTTCGCTATGGTGACCTTGACCCGCAAGGGCATCTGAATAATTCCAAATACCTGACTTATTTCGAGCAGGCGCGTATCCGCTATTTTGTGCAACTGGGGTTATTCACACCTGGGCAATCTTTTATGGATATTGGCGTGACCATGGCTGAGGCAAAAGTGACTTATCACGCATCCGTTGAATATGGGATGCCGGTGAAAGCTGGTGTCTGTATGTGTAGATTAGGAAATAAATCCATAACGGTGGAGCAGAGCATTGTCCACGCAGAAACGGGGGAAGTTTTTGCTTCGGGCTATGTGATTCTTGTAGCTTATGATTATCATGAGCAAAAGACAATTCCGATCCCGGGTGAGATGAGGAAGAAGATTAGCGAGTTTGAAGGTTATAATTATTAAGTCGCCTCCTAGAGGATAGAAGTTCCGTTCTTTTCAAGCATCGAGGAAGAAAATGACCTTTTCAAAAATCTCCCAATATTTACTTAGCTTTCTTGTTGAATTACTTAATATTCCATCCCCAACGGGATATACAGAAGATGCTATCGCTTTTGTAGAAAAGACCTTTGCCGATTTTCCTGATATAAGCACAAAACGCACAAATAAAGGTGCGCTACTTGTCAAATGGGCGGGGATAAGCGACCAAGCGCCACGCGCGTTAACAGCACATATCGATACGCTCGGTGCGGTTGTAAAAGAAATCAAAGCCAATGGGCGCTTGCAGATTTCCCGGCTCGGTGGACTAGTATTAAACGGTGTTGAATCTGAAGGTTGCTGGGTTCATACACAAAGCGATGTAAATATTCGGGGTTCGTTTTTGCTCAATAAAGCCTCCAGCCACGTTCATGGGAATGCGACTTCAGAAACCCTGCGCAAAACAGACACAATGGAAATTCGTCTGGATGCCCGCACAGTATCTGCAGAGGAAACACGTGCGCTTGGCATACAAGTTGGTGATTTTATTTCTTTTGACCCGCGCGTAGAACAAACGAATGGCTTTATCCGCTCACGTCATCTTGATGATAAAGCTGGCGTTGCAGCCTTGGTCACGACCGTCAAGATAATGATCGATGCCAAATTAAAACCAACACGTACTACTTATTTTTTGATCAGTAATTTTGAAGAAGTCGGACACGGAGCACCAGCCGGGTTACCCGATGAGATAACAGAGCTTGTGGCTATCGACATGGCCGCTATAGGCCAGGGGCAAGAATCGGATGAGTTCCACGCGACCCTGTGCATAAAAGATAGTAGCGGTCCTTATCATCACGGGTTATCCAATCACTTGCGCAAACTCGCAGCCGATCACAAAATCCCCCATAAAGTAGATATTTATCCTTATTATGGTTCAGATGGCAGCGCAGCGATGCGTGCCGGGCGCGATATGGCTGTTGCTTTAATTGGTCCTGGTGTAGATGCATCACATAGCTATGAAAGAACGCATACCAATGCACTCCTCGCCACCACACAGTGGATCATTGCTTATTTGTTGAGCAATTAATAAGACAACAAGGAAGGCGTGCGTCGCACCTTGATGAGTAGATGCTTCTTCTTCGATGGGCACTAATCCTATCGACAAGCATCTTTTCGTCGAAGCTGGTGCGATGCACGTCTAGTTGATAAAAGGTGACAAAGATGAAATTTGACGCAGTTTTGCCCCCGATGCACTTGAAGGATGTCCCCACTGTGGCGAGTGCCGCCGAGGAGATGGGATTTGACGCGCTCTGGACGACCGAGACTCAGCACGATGGTTTTTTGCCGCACGCGCTAATCGCTGAGCATACCAAAAAGATGAAGATGGGCACGGCTGTGGCGATCTCCTTTGCGCGCTCGCCCGGGGATATTGCCTACACCGCCTGGGATTTGGCTGCCCAATCGGAGGGGCGATTCATCCTTGGGCTGGGGACGCAGGTGAAGGGGCATATCACGAAACGCTTCGGGATGCCGTGGCCTGATTCCGTTGTGGGGAAGTTGCGCGAGCAAATTGGCGCGATCCGCGCCCTTTGGCGGACATGGCAAACTGGCGAGAAACTTAATTTTAACGGTGACTATTACAAATTAAGGTTGATGTTGCCTTTCTTTAATCCGGGCAAAATCGAGCATCCTGAAATCCCGATTTATATTGCCGGAGTCAACACGGGACTAGCCCGTCTGGCTGGCGAAGTTTGCGATGGTTTCCACGCGCATCCTTTTAACTCGCCGCGTTATCTGCGCGAGGTGCTGAATCCGGCTATTGCAGAAGGTGCTGCGAAAAGCAGACGTGAACGCGCGGATATCTCTGTCTCCTTAAGTGCTTTCGTGGCGACTTCGCCCGAAGAGGCAAATTTCGCGCGGATGCAGCTTGCCTTCTATGCCTCCACGCCATCCTATAGACGCGTGATGTCGCATCATGGCTGGGAAGAAGCCGCTGAGCAATTGACCGCTCACGCTGCCAAAAAAGATTGGGCAGAAATGCCGATGCTGATCACCGACGAGATGCTCGAAGAATTCGTTACCTACGCGGATTCGCCTGCCAGACTCACGAGCGCACTGAAAAAACGCTACGAGGGCCTTGTGGATAGGCTTACGGTTTATACGCCTTTTGTGCCTGGTGAGAAGGATGTGTTTTGGCAGGAGATGCTGGGGGGATTCTAAAAGATTAGCGCGAATAGTTTTTAGGGGAAAAGTTAAAGGTTGAAAGTGAAAAGCCAAGTATTCTTGAGACGCTCGGCTTTTTCGTCTCAAAATTACTGTATAATCTACTTATGGACACATATCCTTCCCTTGATGAACTTTTGCTCAAACTTAAGACAAATTTGCCAAGCATCCAAGAAAAATTCCATGTAGAAAGCTTGGAAATCTTCGGGTCATTTTTGCGCGGCGAAGAAACACCCGAAAGTGACCTTGACCTGCTGGTAACTTTTTCTGAAACGCCGGGATTATTCACCTTTGTAAGGTTAGAAAATCACCTTTCTGATTCTTTAGGTGTTAGAGTGGACTTAGTCATGAAGGATAGCCTAAAACCGAATATCGGCGAGCGGATCTTGGCGGAGGCGCAACCGATATAATGATGAAGTAGAAGAAAGAAAAAGCCGAGGTCTTTTCAGATGCTCGGCTTTTTTGTTGGGGGAGTTTGATTTTTTGAACCGCGAAGACGCAAAGGGCACCAAGTTTTCTTTTGTAAATGACACTTAAATCAGGTGGTGATTTGAGTGTCATTTTGTTATTGTTTAGGGATGGATATAAAACGCTTAATTTGTGACCCAGACTACACATTAAAAACTATTTTCATTTCCCCAATTCTTATTTTCTACTTCAAGAGAACAGGGCGATTTTTAGGTTGCCAAAGCAAAAATCATGCGCAATGCAAAGGTGAGCTTTGGATTTGTGAACGTTGCAAAAAAACAGTATGTTGGGAAGAAGGTTCTGCTGATTTACCAGAAATCTGTGATGATTGTTGGGTAGATGTTAGACGCTAGTATCTAATTAAATATCTGCAGATATTGTTCTACTTCCTTTACTTTCATTGGGTTTTTATACCATCTTGTTATAAAGTGTTTGAGAATGACATTGCGATATTTTGGGTCAGTCTTGAAGAAGTTTGAAACTGTTTTTTCTTCTTTTTCTCTCATCTCATATAGACTACTAAGCTCATAGATAATCGCCGAGAAAAGCCCAAAGAGATAAGTATCAAAATCATCTGGCATTTTCTTTGTGAAAATACGACCAGACATCCCGTTTTTCCCCAAGACTTTCTCCCATTCATCCTCGTTCCCAATGTTATTAATATCAGTCATTTTCTTTTTAACACTAATCATAAAACCGATTATAGCCAATATGATTAAACTGCCATTTGTAGCTACACTTTCCTGAGTAACATCGTGAGATAAGTCATTTTTGTTCAAAAAATCATTGTAATAACTGCGAAGTTTTAATAAATCGACAATTCCTTCTTTATCAAACTTTCGCATAAAGATGTTTGTATACACCTTATTATCAGCAAACAATTTTCTCTTAGATGAACGAGCTGTTCCAGGCGATTGTAAATAAAATGAAAGTGTCAACTGTCCATATTCATCATTCTTGATATATTGCCATGTATGTAATTGCCTTTTCTGTGCCCTTGTAAGTAATTGCACTCCTCGTTTAATTTCCAAGTAAATTTTTGGCTCTTCCTCTTGTAAACTTCTCTGAAGAGAGCGTTGCTCTTCTTTATTTGCTTTTAGGTCTCGTTCATATATTGGTTTCTGAGAGTTTGAAGCTTCAGCGATACGTGCAATAAAATTATTGTACTGTTCTTCGTGTGGCGGTTTTACTATTTTACAAGGCAAATAGAAATCTTCATCTTCATTTGCACCTGAATATTCACCAATCATAGTTGTTGTTTGTGCCCCATTAACAATTGAAAAATCATATAGCTTAACATTATCTCCATCGAGATAGAAATCTTTACATCCAATAATGATACCGTTATTCAAATACCAAAATTCATCTCTTCTAACTCTTAGTGATTCTGTAATACGATCATCAATTCTTTTATATCGAACATAATATCTGAAGTTTTGTTCAAATAACCCAGACATTGCATATCGATCATATAAGTCCTTAAGGGAGTTTGCAGAAATATTTACAAGCAGACCGTTTTCTCCAAAAGTAATATGACCATCATCTTTAGCTATATGAATTTTTCCTTCAGAAACAAATGGGAGGGCGTTTTTTGAACTCTTTATTTGCTCTTCTATCTCGTCCCCATAAACAATTGTTATCTGGTAATCCTTTAGAGAATCGATTTTCTCAAGTTCCGTTTTTATCTTTTCTTTCCGCGAGTCTGTTACAACCGCTGTTGTAAATAAAACGAGCTCTATAATTGGAATTTGATCCTCGACCAAAGCATACTTATCTTTATAAACTTGCTTTAAGCGTTTATTATATTTTGCTGTTCGATATTCTGAAAAATCTCGGACAGTCTGATCTATCTTGGTGAAAATATCTATAACATCTTGTTTATTACTAATTTCGTTTACCATCTTACTTTGAATGAGAATTAGCCTGTCTTGTCTTTCTTCTTCACCGACCGTAATCAAATCTATTCCCCCATCGTTTTTTCCATCAACAAAACAATCACGATAATCTTTAAAAGCTAGCTCTCCATTGTTGTAAAAATATTTATAGCAGACCAAAGAGATTAAATATTCATCAGACAAATGATTTATTTTAGGTATTTCGAAACGTAGCTGGCTAATTTCATTTGTGATCGTTTTTTTCATAAGAGCTCCCTCTTGTTTTGTTGAAAGAATGATCCAAAAATTATAAAGCAAATTCTCTTGTTTTGAAATGAGATTTTCAGCAATATCTTTTTACCCAAACAAAAAACCGCCCAGCGAAAAGCTGGGCGTTCATTTTTAACCTTCGCGTAATTCGCTAATTCGCGCTATTCGCGTTAAATCTTTTACTGTAAATCAAGCTCCTATGGGTGCTTTTTTGCTACGCATCCATGCTATGACCATCCCGATCGGCAGCAAAGCCAAAGCGCCCCCCAACAAGGATATGAAGGTATAGCTAGTGGCCGCGTAGACCAATCCGCTCCCCAAAGAGCCTGCGGCAGAAGCCAACCCGACCATCGAATCGTTGATTCCCTGCGTGCGGGCGCGCTCCACGGTCGAAAGTTGGTCTGCCAGCAAAGTGGAGCCACCGACGAAGCAGAAATTCCATCCCAGCCCGAGCAGGAAAAGGGAAAAGGATAAGGGCAGCAACTTTGGAGAAAGGGGCGCCGTCACGCACGCGATGAGAAGTGTGATCGCTCCCGTTAAAATGACCGGTCCGCGTCCCCATTTATCTGCCAGACGACCCGAAACGACAGAGAAGGCATACATCCCCAAAACATGCGCCGAGATGACGGTGGATATCCCGCCGAGGCTGTGGTCATTATTTTTCATATGTAAAGAAGTGATCACCATAATCGCGACCATCACGACCTGCCCCACCACCATCGCGGTCACAGCCGTCATTGCCGCAGGTTGACGAAAAATAACTCGAATCGGTCGCGCTTCCCCTTCTGGTTCAGAATCAGGATATAAAGCCGCCACCTCTTTCCCTAACGTGAGTGGGTCTGGACGCAATCCCGTGAAGATGATCGCGGCTGCTAGCCCGCCAAAGAGGATACCCGCCAAATAGCCTCCGGCCAATTCATTCATCCCTAAGCTTCTTGCCAGGTTTCCCATCGGGGCCACGAGCAATGGGCCAAAGATCGCGCCAAAGGTGCCACCCAAAACCACATTCGAGATCGCTGCGCCGCGCTTCTCTGGCGGGTTGACCTCTGCAGCGGCAAAACGTCCCAAAAGCATGGCCGCTTGGGCAAATCCCATTAAGGCCATCCCGCCCAGCATCGCCAAAAAAACACGTTGATTGGCGGCGATAACGACCAGGGCCGACCCTGTAATACCGAGCATCAACCCCAAAGTAATCCCGTGGCGACGACCGATCTTATCCATCAGCACGCCCCAGATCGAAGCTGCAAAAGCACTGCCCAAAAGCTGTACGGCAGCCGGTAACCCGGCCCAACGATTCCCACCCAAACTAGCCGCCAAAATCGAGCTTACGGTTGCAGAAGCGATAAAACCGGCTGAGAAAAGGCTTTGCGCGAGGAAAAGGGTAAAGGTGATCTTGCGAGCTTTTTGCGATAATTCGGTCATATTTTATCCTTTTGATAAGGCGGAATTATAACGCTGATAAGAAATCAGTTTGAAGAGCTATGTTAAGAAAAGTGTTTCTGATTATTAACCAGTATTACGCGGTGTTCCTTACGTGAGTTTTTTTGACTGTCGGGGAGCCCCCCTGCTCCTTGCTTCGCTCGGAGCTTCCCCCCAAATGCTTCGCATTTAAGGGGACAAAGGTATGTTTTTTAGAGAAAATCTGAGAAAACCACGATTGTTTTTCTCTCCCCTAAATTCCGCACTTAGAATTTGGGGGAGATGTCCGGAGGACAGAGGG
>JABGQV010000185.1 GCA_018648655.1 Anaerolineae bacterium
CATCCGCTTTTACGCCCTCGCCCTCCTCAGCAATTTTGTCACTGGCACCTCCGCCGCCCTTCTCCAGATCGGCGATCACTTCCGCTCCCAAGCCGCAATCGCGCTCGCTCAAAATATCCTCACCGTTAGCATCATCAGCTACGCCTATTTTTCAGATGGCGATATCTGGCTCGTCCTGACAGCCTATCTAGTCGGAAAGGTTTTCTTCGGGTTTTCTCTAGGATTTTGGGGAATTCACCGTGCCAATGAAATGCTCGGACGCGGATGGCTTCGCGCGCCTTTTAACTTGCTACCGCCAAAACGCGAATTCTGGTCTTTTGCATTTTCCAGCAATTTCAGCGGCACAGTGAATCTCCTCACCCGAGACTCCGAAGTCCTCTGGTTAGGCTTCCTGCTCCCCGGAGAAGTGGGCAAAATTGCAGCTGGTTATTATAAAACCGCTCTCGCCCTCATCAATCTAATTTTGATGCCCATCAACCCCTTTATCGCCACCACCTTCCCCGAAATTTCTCGTGCAGTCGGCGAAAAAGCCTGGGATAAACTCAAAATTCTCCTCAAACGTCTTACCACCATCTCTGCCGCGTGGACATTTTCAGTCGGTATCTTTCTCCTCTTTGCAGGCGAATGGCTCATCACCCTTTTCTACGGCGCAGATTATGCCCCCGCCACCCCCGCCGCATTGATTTTGCTCCTCGGCTTCGGCACAGCCAATATTCTCTACTGGAATCGTCCCCTTTTGCTCTCACTGGGGATGCCAACCTATCCCCTTAAGGTGATGGTGTTCACAGGCATTGCCAAAATAGGCCTAAGCTTCCTCCTCGTCCCCCAATTCGGATATTTAGCTCAAGCCGCGCTTATGTCTACGTACTTTGTCGTCTCAGTCGGCATGATTGTATGGAAAGGAATGATGGAAATAAAATTACGAGAAAAGATAGAACGCGGATAGCGTGGTTTCAACAGATTTTCACAGAGTCTTTTTTCTTTTATCCGCGAGAATCTGCTCAATCCATTTTTTAGTGTAGCGTTATCACGTTCCATTTCTCAGCTATAATCACCCCATAATGAACCCTAAAACCCTCTCCCTCCTCGAATACGACAAAATTCTTGCGCGGCTCACTGAGCATTGTGCTTTTAGTGCATCAGCCGAACTCGCCGAGAATCTAAATCCAACGCCCTCTTTCAAGAAAGCTAAAATCCGTCTCGAAGAGACCACAGAAGCGCGGCTTCTTTTCTCTACGCATGAGACCATCAGCGTGGGCGGTGCACGGGATGTGCGCGAAGCCGTTAAATTAGCTTCACGTGGTGGGGTGCTAGAAACACAAAATTTATTAGATATAAAAAATACGCTTATTGCTGCGCGCCGTTTAAAAAAAACATTTAGCAATACTGAAATCGAAAAAAGTAGTGGTGAGACTGAAACTCATCTCTATCCACATTTAGCTAAAATCATCGCCAAACTTCCTTCTCCGCTCGGATTGGTGAGCGCAATCACGAATACCATTTCTGAAAAAGGAGAAATTCTTGATTCTGCCTCAACGGAACTTGCCTCCATTCGCAGAGAACGGCGCGTTTCGCACGATAGGTTGATGACAAAACTGCAAAAAATCATCAGCAATAGCAATAATCTCAAAGTCTTACAAGAAGCGATTATTACCCAACGAGATGGGCGCTATGTTATCCCCCTGCAATCTCAATTCAAAGGACGCATTAAGGGCATTATTCACGATCAATCTTCTTCTGGGGCAACCATTTTTATTGAGCCACTTAGCACCGTTGAGAGCAATAATAAATTGCGAGAACTTCAACTGGCCGAGCGCGATGAAGAGCGACGCGTACTCGCTGAGCTATGCAATAAAATTGGCGAAAACGCAGATGAAATCACACAAGGCGTAGAAGCCCTTGCCGAACTCGATTTAGCCTTTGCAAAAGCAAAATATGCAGATGCGATTAGAGCAAAAGAACCTGTTTTAGGTCAAAGATTGAAAGTTGAAAGTTCAAAGAAAAATTTAGACAAAGCTTCAACATCAAACCCGCAAAGCTTCAACTTGATAGAAGCCCGCCACCCCCTCCTTGACCAAGCCACTGTCGTGCCGCTCAATATTATTCTCGATGCCGAAACGCGCGCGCTCGTTATTACGGGCCCCAATACGGGCGGAAAAACAGTCACGCTCAAAACAGTTGGTTTACTCGCACTTATGGCGCAATCTGGTTTGCATATTCCGGCTGAATCTGGCTCGGCATTGCCCTGCTTTAAGGCCGTCCACGCCGATATTGGCGATGAACAATCTATAGAACAATCGCTATCCACTTTTTCGGGGCATATCAAAAATATCAGCCAAATCCTGAAAAAAGCGGATGAGAATTCCCTTGTCATTTTCGATGAGCTGGGCGCAGGCACTGACCCTCAAGAAGGGGCAGCACTGGCGCGCGCCATTCTTTCTGAGCTACTCAATCGTGGCTCACTTTCTTTTGTTGCTACGCATTATCCTGAATTAAAAGCCTTCGCGCATACGACCGAAAAAGTAGTAAATGCTTCTCTGGAATTTGATTTACATAGCCTGCGCCCGACTTATAAATTGACGATCGGATTGCCGGGACGTTCGAATGCCCTCGCCATTGCGCGGCGACTCGGACTTGACCCCAACGTGCTCGATGCAGCCGAGCAGGAGATTGATCCCGGAGAGATGCGCGTTGATTCCATGCTAGACGATATTCATCGCCAAAAGAAAATTGCACGCAAAGATAGAAATAAAGCCCAAAAAGCACGCATCGAAGCCCACCGCCTGAGACGACAACTGGATGAAAAGCTAGAAAAAATTGAAGATGAGCGGCGCAAGATTCTCGACCAAGCTCGGGATCAGGCAAAAAGCCAAGTCGAAGCCGCGCAAGCTGAAATCCAGGAGATGAAACGCAGGCTGCAAGAAGCCGAAAAACCGCTTGAAGAAATAGAAGAAGTTGAAGAGCAGATTAAGCGTATAGAGGAGAATATTCCGCAGCCCATCCCCAAGAAGAAAAAACTCGTGGTTAAGAAGCAAGAACAGACAATTAGTGGCTTACCCGAAGTGGGCGATAAGGTTTTTGTGAAAAAATTAGGCACAGAGGGTCTAGTGACTGCGCTAGGGGATGATGAAGTAGAGGTGCAAGTGGGCGCACTACGGATGTGGGCAAATTTGAAAGATGTGCAATTAAAGAAGAAGGCCGTGTCAGAGAAAAAGATTATCGAATCTATTTCTTCGCCAAATGTGGACACCCCCAGATTGGAATTGGATATTCGCGGAGAGCGCGCCGAAGATGCGCTCGACAAGCTCGAACACTATATAGACCAAGCCTATATTGCCGAAATGCCTTTTGTACGTATCGTGCATGGGAAGGGAACGGGGCGTTTGCGTGAGGTGGTGCGTGAGGCGTTAAGAGCAAATTCTTATGTGAAATCTTTTGAAGAAGGAAAAGCGCAGGAAGGTGGCGCAGGTGTGACGGTGGTGAAGTTTTAGAAAGTGGGCTCTCCCCTCGTAAACGGGAGAGAAAGAAATGGAGTGAATAATGACTTTAGATGAAGGCATTGCAGAAATTTCAGGAAAGATAAAAGAAATTAGCGAAAGCGCAGAAATTAAGGTTGTAAAAATGTCAGAAGAAGAAGCTCGTCTTAGTGTCTATGCTCCAGCAGGGGAGATGGGCGCAATTCAAGACGCAACGCTGATGCCAACAATTGAATTGCTGAATAGTGATGGTTTAGATATTCAGGTTTTTGTTTATGAGTCAGAGTAGAGAATTGGAAAAACTTTTTCTTTTTTGATTTTATCTTCGTGCCCCTTCGCGTCCTTCGTGGTTAAAAATCGTATTGAAAAAGAGCAAAAAACTTAATTTTGGATATAAAAAAACGGCAGAAATGCCGTTTTTTTGTTTTTTCTGTTTACTTTTGAACTATGCTAATTTTGCGTCCATTGTGATTTCTGCGTTCAAAACACGTGAAACGGGGCATCCGCCTTTTGCACCTTCGGCGATTTTAGCGAAAGTTTCTGCATCTGCGCCGGGGACTTTCGCTACTACTTCAAGGTGGATTCTAGTAATAGTAAAGCCCGCATCTGTTTTTTCAAAGCTAAGGATCGCATTTGTGCTCACAGATTCAGGCGTGAATTCGGCTTTTTCTAGTTCGGAAGAAAGTGCCATCGAGAAGCAGCCAGCGTGCGCGGCAGCAATCAATTCTTCGGGGTTGGTGCCAATCCCGTTTTCGAATCGGGTGCTAAAAGAATATTGCGTATCGGCGAGCACACCACTATCACTAGACATTACTCCCTTGCCACCTTTTAATCCACCTTCCCATACGGCTGATGCTTTGCGTTTCATATTTATATTTCTCCTTTTATAAGTCATTTTTAATTTTTATGAAAATCTTGATAAAAATTATATCACAAAAACACTCATATAACTCCGATTAATATTTGAAATATGAGCATAAAACCCCTCAAAAAGCATAGAGAAAATTAATATAAAGTAATCTGCTTAATGGTAGACTCTTTCTCATGAAAGCTATAGCACTCGCCCATCCAAATATCGCATTTATTAAATATTGGGGCAACCGCAATCACGATTTGCGCATCCCTGTTAATGGCTCATTTTCGATGAATCTCAAAGGACTTTCTACAAAGACGCAAGTCATCTTTAGAGAAGATCTTAGCGAAGATAAACTCATCCTGAACGAAGATGAGGCCAGTGGCGCGGGCTTGATGCGCGTAAGCCAAATTTTAGATGAAGTACGTCAAAAATCTGGCATCAATTTATATGCCCAAGTAATCAGCGAAAACAACTTCCCCACTGGGGCGGGCATCGCCTCTTCAGCGGCCGCATTTTCTGCCTTAGCACTGGCTGCGTCTAAAGCCGCTGGGCTTAAGCTGGATGAACGCGCCCTCTCCATTTTGGCGCGGCATGGCTCGGGATCGGCTTGTCGCTCGATTCCGAGTGGATTTGTAGAATGGACAGATGGCGAGAAGGATGAGGATTCTTATGCTTTTACGCTGGCGCCCCCAGAGCATTGGGACTTAGCCGATTGTATTGCCGTGGTAAGCAGCGGGCATAAAGAAGTTGGCTCTACCCAAGGCCATCGGCTAGCAGAAACGAGCCCACTACAAAAAGCCCGTATAGCAGATGCACCCCGTCGTATTCGTATTTGCCGTGAAGCCATTTTAGAAAAAGATTTCGAGAAACTTGCCTCTATCGTAGAAAAAGATTCAGATATGATGCACGCAGTGATGATGACTTCAAACCCCGCGCTATTTTATTGGAACCCAGCCACACTCCGCGTGATGCAATCGGTACGTAATTGGCGCGCAAAAGGCCTCCCCGTTTTTTACACTATAGATGCGGGGCCGAATGTCCACGTCATCACATTAAAAGAAAATATAGCCGAAGTAAAAAAGAAATTATCCCATCTTGAAGGTGTTCAAAATCTGCTCACAGCCACTGTTGGCGGCGCAGCACGCGTGATAGAAGGCTGATATAATCTGCTCAAACTGAGCAATCAAAGAGAAAATTATGAGTACAAATATACTAACTGGAATCATTTTTGTTGTCGTTTTTGGCATTGTTGTATTGGTGCACGAAATCGGGCATTTTGCTGTAGGTAAATTTTTCAAGGTCAAAATAGAAGAATTTGGCATAGGCTTACCCCCAAAAATGCTCACACTCTTCACCTGGAAAGAAACCGATTTCACCATAAATTGGCTGCCCTTAGGTGGTTTCAATCGTTTTTCAGGCGAAGGCGATCCTGATATTAAAGGTGGTTTAGCCAACGCAAGCCCGGGCGTGCGCATTGCCGTATTACTCGCTGGATCAACAATGAACTTCATTTTGGGGATTTTAGTTTACACCTTCATTATTTCTCAAATAGGATTCCCTGATTTCTCAAAAGTCATCGTTGGCGAAGTAACCCCCGATTCGCCCGCGGCAGAAGCTGGATTCCGTGAAAATGACATCTTTTTGGAAATAAACAGCGAAGCAATTAATAGCGATGCCGAACTCCGTGCCATTATTTTAGAAAATGTAGATGAAGAAATTGATTTTACGCTTCAACGCGGCGAAGAAATTATAGAAACCTCTGCCACCCCCCTGAGTTCACGAAGTGTAGAAGAGGGCGCAATGGGATTTTTGCCCAGCTATACTTATGTAGAATCCCCATCCATCCTATCTTCTTTCGCTTATGGAACACAAATCACCTTTTTACACGCCAGAGAAATCTTACTCTTGCCCGTCAAAATAATTAGCGGCGCACAAGAAGAACGTGTTCTTGGTGGTCTGTTTAGCGTTGCTAGAGCTGTTAGAGAAACGTTAGGAGCAGATATTGAAAGCAGAGAAGAGATTGCTCAACTCCCTGCATCTTCTTCTGAGCCTACGCCCTTGCCCACTTTTTATACTTGGGAGTTAATCGCCAGCCTAACTATTACGCTGGGCGTTTTCAACTTGCTGCCTTTCCCCGCTTTAGATGGTGGCAGAATTTTCTTCATTATCCCAGAGCTGATTTTCAGAAAACGTGTTCCTGCTAATTTTGAAAACCTTGTACATGGCATAGGGATGATGCTTCTCTTAGGTTTTATGCTCTATATTAATGTGCTCGATATAGTAAATCCCATAGATATTATTTTGCCTAAATAAAAGAAAAGCAAAATTGAGTGAAAAATGACCACTTTCCAAGAAACTTTCAACAATTTAATTGCAAGCCTTAGCGATAAAAACGAAGAACTTTCCCCAGAGGCTCTCTCTCAGCTTGCCGAAGCGCTTTCTGATATTGCACCAGTTCAACTAAAACCTTTGCTCGAAGCCTGGGAGAATATCCCACTTCCACGCAGGTATTCTCTGCTTGTGCACCTACAAAGCGAGCTTGATAAAGAATTACTTTATAACTATGAGGCTTTCGCACGCACACTGCTTCATGATGAAGATGATATTATTCGCACTTTTTCCCTTCGTTTATTAAAAGATTACGAAGGTGAAGATTTATTGCCAACTTATATTGATATGGCCATGAATGATATCCATATTGATGCACGCTCTGAGGCAATCTCATTATTAGGTATTTATATTTATTATGGTGAGTTAGAAGAAATCTCAGAAGAGAATCTAAAGAAAATTGAAGAAACTATCCTTCAGATAGCCCTAAGTGCAGAAAAAACTAAATTAAGGCAAATTGCTATAGAAGCTTTGGGCTTCTCTTCTCGCAAAGAAGTCCCTGCTTTGCTTGAAAAAGCTTGGCAAGAAGAAACTGCGCTCTGGAAAGCCAGTGCCGTCTTCGCTATGGGGCGTTCTTATGACGAACGTTGGCAAGAAGAAATTTTAGAAGGCTTACTCCACGAGAATGAGCTTGTCCGTCTTGCGGCAACGAAAGCGGCAGGAGATCTTGCGCTTGCCTTAGCCCGCCCGATTTTGCTTAATAATCTCAAAGAAGAAAAAGATGAAGATGTCTTGAGAGCGTCTATTTGGTCTCTCTCTGAAATTGGCGGCGAGGATGTGCGTGAATACCTGCTTATGCTCCTTGACCAACTCGAAGATGAAGATGAACAAGAAGCATATATTGAAGAGGCCCTCGCTAATCTTGATTTTACCGAGGATGTACAAAATTTAAATCTTTTGGGTTTTGATTAAGGCCAAATCTCTGGAATATTTGATAAGGCTTATAAATAAGGAGAAAATCTAGTGGGAAAAACGCTTCGCAGGCTCACAAATCTGCTTTTCTTGACAATACTATTGCTTTTCGGTTCTGCGCAGCAAGTTTTGGGCCAAGCAGGAATCGAAATAGTAGATGCTAAAGCCACCCACCGCTTTGGGGAGGAAATCCACTTTTCGGCACAGATAAAAGCATCCAGCCCCATTAAAGAAGTTTCACTTATTTTTCGAGATATTAAAGAAGAAAACTCTCGTATTTTTTCTTTAATTGCAGATGAAGAGGGGCATATTGATTATATTTATGATGCCAGCGAAAATTTATTGCATCCCTTTGCTGAGATTTCCTATTGGTTTCAGGTAGAGCTAGAGAATGGGGAGAGTTTGACTGGTAAAAAAAACTTTTTTACTTATTCCGATAATCGCTTTGAATGGGAGACGCGCGAAGAAGCTAATCTTCGTGTTCATTGGAGCGAGGGCGACGAGGCTTTTGGGCTTGCCGCGCTCGATACCGCCCGTGTAGGCCTTGCAGGTATTAAGCTGCTTTTCGCTGTAGACAGCAACCAGCCGATTGATATTTATATTTACGCATCTCCTACCGATTTGCAAAACGCACTCTTCATGGGGGGAGAAAGTTGGGTCGCGGGACATGCTAGCCCTGATTTAGGCATTATTTTTGTTAGTATAGCCCCTAGCGCACAAGAAAAAACTTTGATGCAGCAATATATCCCACATGAATTAGGGCATCTATTGCTTTATCGTTATGCTGGAGAAAATTATAATCTTTTGCCCACTTGGCTTTTAGAAGGTATCGCTTCGATGGCTGAGCTATATGCTAATCCCGATTATGAACTTGCTCTTCAGCGTGCTACCGAGAATAATGGCATTATCTCTATTGCTGAGCTTTGTCAGGCCTTCCCGCGGGATGCTTCGACGGCTTTTTTAGCTTATGCAGAGTCTAGTTCTTTTACACGCTATCTCTATACTAATTACGGCACTTCGGGATTAGAGAGTTTAATTACCGCCTACGCTGATGGGTTATCCTGCGAAGCAGGCATGATGCGCAGTTTTGGTAAATCTCTTGAATACCACGATGCAAATTGGCAAGAAAGCGTTTTAGGGGCTAATATACTAGGTGTTGCTTGGCGTGCGTTTTTACCCTATGGGCTAATTCTTGTCTTATTGCTCATCTCACCAATTATCTCGAGCCTTTCTTCAATGAAGAAAGATACCTAAAACTAAAGGCTATCAGATGAAAGAAAATCTTCCGGAAGCTAGTATTCACATCCGTGTTTGGGGACGTGTGCAAGGTGTTGGTTTTCGTGCTTTTGTCAGAGAGCAAGCAAAACTCTTTAACTTAAGCGGGTGGGTGCGCAACGTTGGGCGTAACCAAGTTGAAATGCGAGCAGAAGGAAGACGTGAAGCTATAGAAGATTTTTTGGTAAGCGTAAAAAAAGGCCCTAGTGTATCCAATGTGAGAGAATCTAAAATTGAGTGGGGCGAGTTTCGTGGGGAATTTAAGAAGTTTAAAGGTAAGCGTTCAGGGGGGGGG
>JABGQV010000186.1 GCA_018648655.1 Anaerolineae bacterium
TTTGGCTCTCTTCTACTTTTTTCTTGCTTTGAAAATAAGAAAAAAGCATTGCAATACCAATGATGCCAAAAATAACAATAACAAAATCACTAGCAGCTAAACCAGCAAACATTTTCCACCTCCAATTATGAACCTTGCTTTCATCATATATCTTATTAGGACAAAAATCAAATCCGACAACTTTTGAGAGTGCCTAAAATCACGATAACATCATTGCAAAATATCTCTATCGCTAATCGAGATTAGCATACTCGAAGGGTAAGCAATCTCCCGTTCTCTTTAATAAGAGAGGGACTGCGTCGCGAAAGTGGCTTCGTCATCTCGCCCATTTTGCTCAAATCCCACTTACCCAATTTCCCTACGCGATTGACAAACCCCGTTCAATCGATATAGTGCAAGTTGATTTGGCTCTCTCCTACTCCTCGAAATAGACTAAAATAAACAAGGAAATTCTAATATAAGCTCGTGTTGGCGAACGAAAAGGAAGCTCTGTGGCAACTACCCTCCTCCAATCCCTCATCTTGGCATCTGCCGGAATTCTCTCCGTCGGGTCGATCACTCTCGTCATTTTGCTGCTTATCTCAGATCGGGGCTGGCATAATGGGCTGGGCTACGCGCTGGGATATACCAGCGCATATACCGTAATTGGGGTCTCAGTCGTCACTCTCGGCTATCGCACAGCCGAAAATAATACAGACGAACCAAATATCGTTTTGCCCATTATTATGATAGTTTTAGGCTCCCTGCTCATTTGGCTTTCCCTAAAAAATTGGCGAAAACCAGCTCCCCAAAAGAAAAAAGAGCCTCGTTTCTTTTCCATTGTCAACAAAATCACACCGCTCAAAGCCTTTGGGTTTGGTGCAATGGTCTCAGTCATCAATTTCAAGAATTTAGCCCTCTTTTTATCCGCCTTATCGGTCGTTATCCTCAGTGATTTACTCATCACCGAAAAAATCACCATCACGCTGCTCGTCGTGCTTGTCTTTTGTTTATCCGTCATCATCCCCGTGCTTATCTTTGTCATCTTTCCCCAAAAAGCGAACCACGTGCTCAATGGGATTAAAGAAACTCTCGAAAAAAACAGTCGTCCCATCGGGATTTGGCTGCCCTTGCTCTTTGGATTAATCTTCTTGCTAAAAGGAATTACAGGATTACTATGACATATACAACATCCCTCATACTCCCTTTTTCAGATATTCGCGCCCGTGATTTAGGCTTGGTCGGCGGCAAAGGAGCGAATCTCGGCGAAATGACTCATGCCGGTTTCCCCGTCCCAGCAGGATTCTGCCTGACGACGCTTGCCTTCCAAGAATTTATGGATTCATCTCCAAATTCTGCTCATCTATACGGTTTGTTAGACACCTTAGACACCCAAGACCTGGAAAGCGTCCGTATCGTTGGGCAGGATATTCGCCAGAGCTTGATGAAAGTGCCACTTCCTCCTCGAATAGTAGCAGCCGTCAAAGAATCTTGGCAAGAAGCAGGGATTGAGAATGCTTACGCAGTTCGCTCCAGTGCTACAGCAGAAGATTTGCCCGATGCCTCCTTTGCGGGACAACAGGATACTTATCTGAACATACAAGGTGAAGAAGATTTATTAGACGCTGTTCGTCGTTGTTGGGTCTCTCTTTTTACAAATCGCGCTATTTTATACCGCGTTCAAAATAACTTCTCTCATCGGGATGTGCAACTTTCGGTGGTCGTGCAGAAAATGATCCTATCCGACACGTCTGGGATTCTCTTTACAGCCGATCCTCTGACTGAGCATCGACATACGCTAACGATTGACGCAAGTTTTGGCTTGGGCGAAGCCCTCGTCAGCGGATTAGTCTCGCCTGATGCTTATCGGGTGGATAAACGTACAATGACCATTATTGAGTGTCAAATTTCGGAGAAGGAAGTTGCCATTTTCCCGGAGAAAGATGGCGGAACGCGCCAAGAGACACTCGATGTTGACAAGCGAAAGCAAGCCACTCTCACGGACGATCAAATCCTGTCTTTAGCCGAGATGGGCACTCAAATCGAATCCCATTATGGCACGCCCCAAGACATCGAGTGGGCAATATCGGAGGGAGAAATCTATCTCTTGCAAGCCCGCCCGATTACATCACTTTATCCGATTGATGGACTGAAATCCCCCGATGATAGCTTACACGTTTTCTTTAGCATGGGGCATCAGCAAAATATGACGCGTGCGATGTCACCCCTGAGCTTATCGACTTTTCAAAATTTTATCCCGCTTGGGCTAAGGTCAGATGATGAGACGATTACCTTTTTGCGTTTTAGCGGTGGGCGATTATTTATTGATTTAACTCAAGCATTGCGCCACCCTATTTTAAAAAGGATTGTTTCAGGCGCACTCTCCCAATTTGATGTACTCGTTCCCCAGCTATTTCAACTTGCTACGCAACGCCCTGAATTCAAGCGGCCACATAGCTTGCATTTTCCCTCTGGAATTTTTAAAGGAATCTTGGGCATTCTTCATCAAGTCTTCAATGGTCTTTGGCGGCGCGATTTAAGTGGTTTTGTCGCGGAAACCAATGCTCTGATAGATGACTATATTAACGAGGCAAATCGCCGTTTGTACGAATATCCGCAGGGTAAAGTCCAGATTCAAGCCATATTGAATGAGCTTCAGAAAATGGCCTCATTCATCCTACACTGGGTGCCAGAAGCTGCCGCAGGGATTGCTGTTACTCGCCTACTGCCAAAGTTGGCGAGCCGCTGGCTTTCACCATCTAAAGTGGATGCGCTCACTTTGGGCATTCCAGGTAACGTGGTCAATGAGATGAATCTAATGCTCAGCGATCTTGCTGAATTAGCTATCAAATCACCGCAATTGGTGGAACAATTCAATCACCTTGAGGATGATGCCCATCTCTGGCTGGCAAATATCGCTAAAACCGAAGACAGTGCGCCATTTTTAGAAAGCTGGAATGATTTTCTTGCGCTATACGGCTCACGCGGTCCATCTGAAATTGATATCAGTATGAAACGCTGGAATGAAGATCCGCTCCCTGTGCTACGAGTGATTGCTGGAAATATCGAAAAGAATGTCAGTAGCCGTGCCTTATTCAATGCGCAGGCTCAGGCGCGCGAAGCCGCTTTTGCTGAATTATTAGAGACTGCTGGAAATAGGATTTTAGGCAGATTTCGACTGCGCCTTTTCAAACGTCTTTACCATGTTCTGATCGAAGCCGGCGGAATGCGGGAGCATCATAAATTCATGGTGGTACGTCTTTTATGGGTGGTCAAAGTCATCTTAAAAGAGAATGCGGCAGAGTTGGTCGCTAAGGGAAAACTTGCCACCCCTGATGATCTCTGGTTCCTGAGATGGGATGAATTATTAAGTATTTGGGACGACAATGAGACTTCTTGGCATGAAATTGTAGCTGAACGGCAAGCAGATTTTACCCACCACCTAAAATTAACTCCCCCGGCGGTTATTACCAGTGATGGCGAGACGCCGATTGTGCAATATCTCGTGGAAGATGCACCTCCCGGTGCCTTGCTGGGTAATCCTGTCTCGGCAGGGAACGTCGAGGGCGTGGTGCGCGTTATCCACGACCCGACAACTGATATCTTGCAACCGGGCGAAATTCTGGTTGCACCTTTTACAGACCCAGGCTGGACACCACTCTTTATCAACGCGGCTGGGCTAGTCATGGATATTGGCGGTGCATTGGCTCACGGCTCTGTCGTTGCTCGTGAGTATGGCATTCCCGCAGTGGTTGGGGTTCGTGATGCTACAAAAAATTTGGAAACGGGGCAGCGTGTGCGCGTGGATGGCAATCGGGGAATTATTGAAATTCTTTGATGAACTACTCCTTCACAAGCCGGCTTTCTGACAGGTGGGATAGAAGCCCGACTAGGAATATAAAACTCGGACGTACCTTGAAAAGCATAATAAAAAACGTCCACGCTCAAAGCAAAAGTCCACTCAAACAGACCAATCATCTCCGAACAGGTAGCCGACTTTCGCGAAACACCCTTTAGGGCAGTCGAGGTTGGCTGATAACGCAGTGCATTCATGCCCGTGTGGATATGGGGATATTAATCTTGCTCATTTCACCCGATTGCCAACAAAAAACGCCGAAGTTTTCAAAACTTCGGCGTTCTGCATTCACATAACACGTATCACTCAAGCTATTTACTCCAAAGACTGACAAATCGCTTCGCCTGCCTGCACGATGCCCATGATGTCTCGATCTCCGCTAAATTCGGCTTTGACTTCCGCCATGATCAGCATCGCTTCTTCGCAATAATTTTCTTTTGGGCGGCTGAGAGCAGCCAGCACCGAGCCATAGGTGTAATAGTAGACAACTGTGCTGCCTGAGAGATCAAGCCCGATCACAGTAGCAGGGACATCGTTGGGCCCACATCCACCGCGACCATCGCAGGATTCTTCGGCAGTGCAGCCGCGAATGGCGCATTTGAATGCAGGAATCGAACCCTCGTAGTTGCGAGATTTGAAATAAACAATCCCTAGTTGCCCATAAATATCTGCATTGGCAGGATCTATCTCGAGAGCTTTTTGCACATTTCGTGCAGCAATGAAATATTCCCCTTCTTGTGAGTAGGTTTTAGCGATAGAGAGATAAGGCACTGGGTCTTCAATACCGAGTTGTTCATTTAACCTTGCTGCTTTGGCAAAATATTCTAAAGATTTTTCATAGAGTTGGGTGCGTGTTTCATCATTGTTGCTTCCAAATGCAAGGCGTCTATAATTTGCCCCTGCACGAAGATGAAGAAATGTAAGGTTAGGGGAAATCTCTATCGCTTTATCGTATTCTTGAATAGCTTGATTATATTGTGCAAAAGTTTCCAAGACATAAGCATAAACACGGTGCACGTCCATTAGGCCATCATCTATCTCTAGGGCTTGGAGAACGTATTGTTCAGCTTGATTCCATTTTTGCTCATCTACCAAAATTTCGGCATAAAAAGCGAGTGCAAGCGCGTTTTTATTATCGAGTTGAATCGCGCGCACAGCTTCTTGCTGGGCTTCGAGAAGATAGTCAGCGGCTTGTTCTTCCCCGAAGAGGATGGAGTTTGCATTCCAGTCTAATACAAAAGCTCGAACCGCGTGGGGCATACTATCGTCTGGGGCTAAATCTACAGCTTTTTGAGAAGAAGCAAGCCCCTCTTGGAGTCTGTCGCGCTGTTCGTCATCCGTTGTTAAAAGGGCAGAAGAATATACCTGAATTCTTGCCAGTTTTGCCCAAACTTCCGCATTATTAGGGTCCACTTGAGCAGCTTCTTGATATGCGATAATGGCAGCTTCTAGCTTTCCCGCTGCAAATTGGGCATCTCCTTCAGCGGCATAGGATTGGGCAAAACGTGTGGGCGTGGGCGTGGGTGTAAATGGACGCGTTATTTTGCCATCTTCTACTTGCTTTATCAACCAAATGCTCCCCATGATTAATATTAACAAAATAAAAATACGATAGGGATTGGTCGTAGGCTTACGAAAAAAAATATCGGGTTGCCTTTTCATGCTTCTGGGGTGGGTGTCTCTTCTTCTGAGACAGGTTCAGCCGTAGGTGTGGGCGGGTTATTGAGATTTTCTTCGCAAAGCAAAATTGCTTCGTTGGCGTTATCTACAGCTATAGTATTACTAGGAATTGTGCCTATAATTTGCTGAGAAATTTGCAGGGATTCGCCACAGCGGTTTATACGGGCAAGTGCTAAAGCATAGACATAATAATACTCAGCTACCTGGATATCATTCTTAATAGGGATGGCTTCAATATCAATTTCTTCTCCCAAGTTCCCACCATAAATAGCGAGAGATAATTCTTGTGTGGCCTCAGGCCACTGAAAATTATAATAGAGCATCACGCCCAAATTGCCGTGTAATTTTGCGCTCGTTATATCATCTTTAAGAGCTTGTTCGGCATATTGAACAGCTTTTGCATCTTCACGAATTGAGTGGTAGGTACGCGAGATATAAAGATCAGGAAGAGGGTCAACGGGATTAAGGGCATTAGCACGGGTGAACTCTTCTACAGCTTTATCAAAAACTTGCAAAGCTCTATAGGTTCGTCCCAAAGAAAGGTGAAGGTCGGGGATATTTTCATTAATGGTAATTGCTATTTCATATTCACGAATTGCTTCTTCATAATTCCCTGTAATTTCAAGGACATAGGCTCGTGCACGATGCGATTCCATTAAATTAGGGGCAAGGCTAAGCGCTACACGAGATTCTTCAGCGGCAAGTTCAATAGCATCGAGCGGGCCTGTGCCTGCAAGAAAAGAATCTGCCAGAATTTCTGCATAATAAGCATGAGCAAAAGCATTATTTGGGTCTAGCTCAAGGGCGCGCTTAATTGCAGCTTCGGCAGCGAGATAGTCCCCCAGAAAATCAAGTGACCAAGCGCGCACAGCATGAGCCATTGAATTATTAGGGTTCAGTAATAAGGCATTTTCTGCACTGGTTTGGGCTTCTTCATATTGCCCAACAAAAACCTGCGCGCGTGCCATTTGAATATAAGCAGAGGCATCATCTGGTGCAGAGCGAATTGCTTCTTGATAAGCATCAATAGCCTTAATCAACTTTCCCTGTTCAAAGAACTCTTCTGCGTCTGCAATAAAAGTTTCAGGAGCGCGAGTGGGGGTTGGGGTATCAATCCAGGGGCGTTGAACATCTGGGGCAACATAGCGATTAAAATAACTCACAGAGAAAATCGCAAAAACTAAAACGGTGACCCAAAACCAATTCACTCGCCTTCTACGGCGTGTCATAGACCATTTATTTTTTTTCAAATACATATTGGCATCTTACCATTAGGGCTAAAAGGATGCAATGTCTGAAAACCCTTTTTTTATACATAAAAAAACAAAAACAAAACGGGTATATAACCTCAATAATAGTATATGCTGTATACTATATAGAAAAGCAAAATAATAACCTTTTTTAGGAGAATAAAATGAGATTTTTCGTCTTTCTACTCGGCATAGTTACAGGCTGGTTTCTAAAAGATAGCAATTGGAAAAAATGGCTCGAAACACTTAAAGCTTATCTAGAACCTCAACCTATCGCCGAACCTACAATCCCCCTACTCACAGAAGAAAAAGCAGAAGAGATTTCCCCTGACCCATTAGAAAAAATTAAGGGGATTGGGCCTGCTATTAAAAGTAAACTCAACGACCAAGGCATTTTTACCTTTGCACAACTCGGCGCACTCAGTTCCACCGAACTAGAAGAAATTGTAGGCGCAAGTATCAAACGCTTTGCTGATGAAGCAGAAATCATCCGCCTTGCACAAAAACTTGCTAAATAATCCATGCACTTCGACCTTTTCACCCTCCTCCCCGAAGTTTTCCCTTCCTATCTCAACAGCAGTATGATGAAACGCGCCCAAGAAAAAAACTTACTCAGCTTTGGCGTTCACAATATCAGAGATTGGACACACGACAAGCACCACGTCACTGATGATTACCCTTATGGTGGTGGAGGCGGGATGATAATGAAACCCGAACCCATTTTTGAAGCAGTAGAAGACGTGATTGGTTCACCGCCCGACTGCCCCATCATCTTGCTTACCCCACAGGGCCGCGTATTTACCCAAAATGAAGCGCAACGCCTCGCGCTTGAACCTAAACTTGCTTTACTCTGTGGGCGCTACGAGGGTGTGGACGAACGGGTGCGCACCCATCTCGTCACAGACGAAATATCTATCGGAGATTACGTGCTAACGGGAGGTGAACTACCTGCCCTAATCTTAATCGATGCTCTAACCCGCTTAATCCCCGGCGTGCTAGGAGACGAAAAAGGTGCTGCAAACGATTCCCATGCCTCAGGGCTATTAGAGGGTGCGCACTATACACGCCCCGCCAAGTTTCGAGGCTGGGAAGTGCCAGCAGTCTTGCGCTCTGGTGATCATGCAAAAGTAGCTCAATGGCGACGCGAACAAGCCTTACTTCGCACCCTTGAGCGCAACCCAGAAATGCTCTCTAAAATTGATTTAAGCAAAAAAGACAAAGTTTTTTTAAAAGCACAAAAAACTTCTTTCTAAAAAAAAGCATAAATAAGTTTGAATATCAAGATTATTCTTCAAAAAACACTTGTGCTAAATAACACACACGCCATCAGTCAGCTTGCCGAATAATTCAATAACCTGTATACTTGGGCTCGGCGCAAGTTTGTAGACTTGCACTAGTTTATTCAATTTAGAAGGAGAAAGAAAATGAAAAAGTTTTACCCAGTATTTGCGGTACTCGCAATCGCCGCTCTCGCACTCTCCGCTTGTGGTAGTGCATCTGCTGAAGTTAGCGAAGATAACTGCGCTGACGAAGCCGTTCTCTGTGTTGGTCTCGTAACCGACGTTGGAGAAATTGATGACAAATCTTTCAATCAATCTGCATGGGAAGGCGTTCAACAAGCTGTTGAAGAAATGGGCGCATTCACCAAATATGTTGAGACCAAAGATGCCAAAGATTACGCCGCTAATATCGGTCTTTTCGCTGAAAAAGACTACGATGTTATCGTCACTGTTGGTTTCGCAATGGGACAAGCAACAGTAGAAGAAGCTGCTAAATACCCTGAAATCGATTTCATCGGTGTTGATCAATGGCAAGCTGAAGAAATGGCTAATGTTGTTGGTTTGCTCTTCCCTGAAGACAAAGCTGGCTTCATGGCTGGCGCACTCGCCGCTCAAATGAGCAAAACAGGCACCATCGCTGCTGTTCTCGGCACCGACTTGGTTCCCCCAGTTGTTGCTTTCAAAGAAGGCTACGAAGCTGGCGCACTTTATATCAATCCTGATATCAACTTGATTTCCACCTATCACCCCGGTGGCATGGATGTTGCATTTGTTGATCCCGAATGGGGCGCAACCACATCCAAACAAGCTATTGACCAAGGCGCAGATGTTGTCTTCGGTGCTGGTGGTAAAACCGGTAACGGCGCACTCATCGAAGTTGCTTCTCACGAAGGCGTTTTCTGTATCGGTGTTGACTCCGATCAATGGGAAACCGTTCCTGAAGCACACCCCTGCTTGATCACCAGCGCAATGAA
>JABGQV010000106.1 GCA_018648655.1 Anaerolineae bacterium
CTTTTTTTTACTTGTTCTACGTGAAGAAATTCTTCAAAAAAGTCGTTTGCCTGTTAGTTTTTACCTTTCTATCCAAACAGCGCTTATCATTGGCCTGCTTACATTACCCCCTCACCACGATTTTGTTATTATTCTTTTTTTTATTCTTAGTGCACTTGCTACCAGACTAGAACCAGGCAAAAAAGGCTATTATTGGATTGCCATCTTCACTATTATTACCATTATATTCTTCTTTCTCAGCGTGGGAATAGAAAATGCCCTCTACAGACTCCCTATTTATGCAGGCGGGTATCTGTTTTTTGGCGCATTCTCAGCATCGGCCACAAAAGCAGAAATAGCTCGCAGAGAAAGTGAAACCCTCTTAGAAGACCTCACTGCCGCGCACCTAAAATTGCAAACCTACGCCGCACAAGCCGAAGAGCTTGCCGTTGCAGAGGAGCGAAACCGCCTAGCACGTGAGATGCACGATACGCTCGGGCACCGCCTCACAGTGGCCATTATTCAATTAGAAGGCGCAGAGCGTTTAGTAGATGAAGAACCGGAACGAGCGCGTATTATGCTTGGTACCATTAAAGAACAGATGCGTGCAGCATTTAGCGAATTGCGCCAAGCCCTCGCCACGCTGCGTGAACCCCTTCACGCTGATATTCCTATTGCCAATGCACTCAAATCTTTAGGAGAAAATTTCCAAGAAGCAACTGATATAAAAGTTAAAATGGCCTTTGCGCATAATATCCCCGAATTACCAAACGAATATAGAGTTGCCATCTACCGTGCTGCACAAGAAGCCCTTACAAATGCACAGCGCCACGCAAAAGCAGAGACTATTCATATTAGTCTTTTGCTCAACGAAAAAGATCAAACCCTTGACTTAAGGGTTAAAGATAACGGAATCGGTTTCCCTGATAAAGCAAATAAAATTGGGTTTGGCTTACGCGGAATCCAAGAACGCGCATCTCAACTTGATGGCATAATGCGCCTAGAAGCAAACCCCAATGGTGGAGCGCAAATTTGTTTGTGCTTGCCTTTGCCAAAATAAAAGTTAAAACACACTCCAACCCTTAAAAGGAATTTCTCATGATGATGTCTTCCCCAATCCATGTCCTAATCGTAGACGATCAACGCCTAATGCGCGATGGTTTACGTACCCTCATCGAATTAGAATCTGACCTTGTTGTTGCAGGAGAAGCAGGAGATGGCTTAGAAGCTGTTACCGCATATCGCAACACAGGACCCGATGTGGTGCTAATGGATGTCCGTATGCCTAATCTCAACGGGGTAGAAGCCACACGCCGCATCAAAGCCGATTGGGAAGAGGCAAATATCCTTATCCTGACTACTTTTGATGATGATGAATATATCTTTGAGGCTTTGCGCGCAGGCGCATCGGGCTATTTGCTTAAGGATGTCTCTGGCAAAAAATTAGCTGAAGCAATTCGTACAGTTGCTGAGGGCGGAACGTTAATTGCCCCATCTGTGGCGAGAAAAGTTGTTTCAGAATTTGCACGGCTCAAACCCGCTTCTGCTAAAACAGTTGATACTCTCTCAGACCCACTTTCAGTGCGTGAAATCGAGATTTTAGAAGTCTTGGCACAAGGCCATACCAATAAAGAAATTGGGGAACGTCTTCACTTAGCTGAAGGGACGGTTAAGAACTACGTCACTAGTATTTTACAAAAAATTGGGGCACGTGATAGAACCCAAGCGGCATTAAGAGCGAAAGAATTAGGCGTTTTATAGAGAAAAGCTCAACAAAGCGAAAGAAAAAAGACCTGACAGATTTTTAAAATCTGTCAGGTCTTTTCCTATGATATTTAAAAGCAAGATGGAGATGGTGAGGGTGTGTTTTTGAGTTAGTTTTATCATTTTTCACTACCGCCAATCTGGAGTCCAGCCATATGTTAAGTAAATAGCCTCTGTAGTTTCAATATTAATCTTGTAAATCTCCCCTTCTGGGGTATTGTAGGTTAGCCATTCATAATTAGGGGACCAACTAGGTGATGACATGAAACGCGGCCCCCAGTCATCATTTGCTGCAAAGAGGTGTATAAGTTCTCGTTCTGTTCTCGCCTCTATATCTCTGACAACCAGAGTACCCTCCTGATTGTAATAAGCCAACAACGCACCATCTTTGGTTATCGAAGGATGATAGCCAAGCAGGATTTCTGTCTCTTCTCTCTCAGAAAAATGTATAATTATTTTGGTAATACCTTCATCTTTATCCCAAAAAGATGTTACCAATAAGTTATTTTCCGTTTCTTGAATTCCGAAACCAGTCAGTTTCTCAACGGGCACAGAAAAGACCTCAATTTCTTCGCATCTCTTCAAATCATATCTGGTAACTAACCCTGGATTGGCTATATCCATATACTCTTTGTATAGTAAATCTTCTTCTCTTACGTCGGTTAATACATTGCCAAATAAATCAAAAGCGAATACTCCTCCAGCACCAATATCTTCACAGGGTTTTCCGAACATTTTTCCATTCTCATCTATTAAACGTATTTTCGGCGGCTGCCCTCCTACACCAAAAACTAATTCATCCCCATCTTGTGACCACCGAGGGGCCCAAGCACATTGAGAAGTAATCTCAACACCATACATAGAGGCAGAGCCATCAATTAGTGAGAAAGTATATTCTTGGCGGTTACTTCCATCGGCATTGATAAACCCAAGGGTTTTTGTATTGAACTTGCAATAGACAGGGTCAATATCAGGCATGAAGACAATATCGCTTTGAGGCATTGGGCCTTCAAAGGGATACTCTAATTCTTTTTCTTTGCATGAAACTAAGAAAAGCAACAGAAAAAGAAATAAGCCTGTCAAAAGATATTTTTTATTTGATATTATCCAAGTTGTTTTCATATTTACTAAATTAGGGGGTTCTGGAAATGACTAAAAAGTTAGGATTCCAAAGTCCAATTGGATCTTCAATATAAGCCTCCAATTCAGCCTCCGTAAACCAAGTCAGGCTGTCCGGATTAGTTCCTACTGGTTTCTACCCGGAATTCAAGAATCCAAAACCTTTTTGAGGGTCATGCATTGCCAAAACCACTGTATGCCCTGATAACCATTTTGCTCCAATCCAGCCATTATTGTTAGTATTAAAAGTAAAAGTAGCCACCTGGTTAGGATCATTGAGGATTTCAATCATCTCTTGTGTTATTAAGTTTTTAGCTTCAGCAGTGGGCAGATTGTCAGATTGTTCTAAAATTAATTCAGACAAATCATTAATAACTCTTTCTCCTTGATTTGGTAATACAGCTCCGCCAAACAAACCCCATGAATATCTAATGAAGCTTGGAAGTATAAGGTCTGAATTTGTAAAGGTATCAACGACATCTTGCCCTGTTATGTTAGTTCCGTAAAGCAAATTAAAGGCTGTGGCGATGGAATATGATGTACAGGTATTCCCAGTTTGACTTTGTTGAAAGTTTGCGACGAGATCAAACTGAGACATGCTTTGTTCAGAGAAAGTAATGTTATTTGCCGCCCCCATATCCCCCTCCTTCCAATCAGCGAGAGTTTGTTCTTGCTCTATTTGCTTTTCCTTTGCCATTCTCTCTTGTGCTTTAGCAAGGGTTGGTTCAGGTGGTGGTGGAGGCGGATTGAGTAATTTCTCTTTGAAATTCAACACTTTTTCTTTCAAAGTCTCTTTGCGGATAATGCGCTCTTTCTTCTTTTCATATTCCGCTGCACCATTTGCGTCCCAAATGGCTTGAAGTTCTCTTCTATGCTTTCTTTCACGCTCGGTCATGTTTTTTTCGCGCAAGTATTTTCAATTTTATCTGTCATTTTTTGGGCTTCCTGAAATTATGAATAAAGAGGGATGAGTGTGTTAATAAAACGCATTTTCCCTCTATTAAGTTTGGTGGAACTCTTGTATAAATTATGGATGTTTAAAAAGGTGTTACGAAGAAAAACTCGCCCCTAATTAGCTTCGTCAAAGAAAAAGCTAATTAGGGGCAACCAAGCCGAAATCACGTAGGCTTCACTTTATCTTCTTTAGATAAAAAACCAAATAATTATATAATATCCCAGTGCGGCCGCCCAAATCCAGGAATCTATTCGATCAAAAATACCCCCATGGCCAGGAAGGATGTGGCCAGAATCTTTGATGCCTGATTGTCGCTTAATCATGCTTTCACCTAAATCCCCTAAAGTAGTGAGCAACCCTAAAATTAGCCCAAGTATTGCGCCATTTAATAGGGTGATTTGCAAATTTTCTCGCCAAAGCCAACTAAAAAGAACGCCGCCTAAGACGCCAAAAAAAACGCCGCCCCAGTAGCCTTCCCATGTTTTTTTAGGGCTTAATCGGGGAGATAATTTATGCTTGCCAATTTCTTTTCCTACTAAATATGCCCCTGAATCGGCAAACCAAACGATAGGCAAAACAAGGAAAAACCACCATTCGCCATTGGGCAAATTGCGTAATTTGATTAGATATGCACCCACCCAGCCCATATAGACCAGGCTGGTTATGGTAATCGCAAAATCACCTGCGGATTCATTGCGCCCCCGCTCAAAGGCGATTAGGTGATATGCCATAGCGAGAAAAATAAATATCACTAAAACAGCGCTCTCGTATTCGGGATAGACTGTGCGAGCCAGCAAAATACTTAGCACACCCCCAACAGCGATGGGCATTGAGGGCTTAAAGCCTGCACCACGCATTAGATTTACGAATTCCCACGCAGCAGTGCCTAAGAAAAATGCGAAGAGCAACCAAAAGAAAACACCCCCATAGATTACTGCGGGGAGGCCTACTACGGCAAGGACAAGAGATGTTGCAAGACGTTTTAGCATAATATCTCCTTAAAATAAGAGACATTCAATTTTGTTTTTAGAAGGTTTTTCGT
Organism: Anaerolineae bacterium; assembly: GCA_018648655.1. Lineage (GTDB taxonomy): Bacteria > Chloroflexota > Anaerolineae > Anaerolineales > Villigracilaceae > Desulfolinea. The sequence continues at coordinate 4,860 of JABGQV010000106.1, forward strand.
GAACCCTTTTAGAAAAATGCCTTCTTTAAAAAGAAAAAACTGAATGTCTTAAATAATTAAATTTTTTAGTCGTAATGTTCATCTGATACGCCACCGAAGCGTCTGTCTCGTTCGGTATAGGTCTTTAGGGCTTTGGCGTATTCTTCCTTGCCAAAATCTGGCCAATAAGTAGGGGTTATATACCACTCAGAATAAGCACTTTGCCAAATCAAAAAATTGCTTGTGCGCAATTCTCCTGAAGTACGGATGACCAAATCGGGGTCGGGAGTTCCGACAGTAAAGAGATGATTATTTACCATTTCTATATTCACTTCTTCTGGAGCAACCCCTTCTTTAAGCATATTCTGGATAGCGTAGATAATCTCATCTCTGCCACCATAATTAAAAGCGATATTAAGCACTAAGCGAGTATTATTTTCTGTCAACTTAATGGCATCTAATACTTTTTTACGTAATTTAGGGGCTAGCTTCTCAAGCCTGCCTATATGGCGAAGTTGAACTCCCTCTTGATGAAGCTCGTCTAGTTCTTTATCTATCACATTTTCAAAAATGTGCATTAAGCCTTTTATTTCGGCTTGTGGGCGCCCCCAATTTTCGGTAGAGAAAGCATAAATAGTGAGATATTTAACCCCAAACTCAACGCTAGCCCGAATAACGCGCCGCAAGTTTTCTGTGCCAGCACGATGCCCAGCCAAACGTGGTTTCCCACGCGATAAAGCCCAGCGTCCGTTGCCATCCATAATAATAGCAACGTGCTGGGGAATATTTTCGGGCTGGGGTTGTTGCGATTTGCCCATAATTTTTCTTAGACTTCTAGAACTTCAGCTTCTTTCTTTTCACAGGCTTTGTCAATAAGACCTGTAAAACGATCAGTTGCTTTTTGTAATTCGTCTTCTCCCCGTTTTTGTTCATCTTCTGAAATCATCTTTTCATTTTCGTAATCGCGCAAATCACGTATCAAATCACGGCGCACATTACGCACAGCAATTCGGGCATCTTCTGAGCGGCTTTTTACTGTTTTAACCAACTCTTTACGACGTTCTTCTGTTAACATAGGAAGATTTAAACGCACAACTTTCCCATCATTATTTGGAGTCATCCCCACATCTGATGCAAGAATACCACGCTCAATTTCTTTGAGCGTTGAGGGGTCAAAGGGTCTAATTAATATAGAGCGCGGTTCAGGAATACTAATGGATGCTAACTGTTGTAACGGCGTAGGAGCACCATAATATTCTACTTTGACATCTTCTACTAGCGCGGGGTTTGCACGTCCTGTGCGGATACGCAAAAGGTCATCGCCTAGGGCATCTACAGCACCTTTCATACGTTGTTCAGCGTCTTTTTTTATGTCGTTAAGCACCTTAGCCTCCATTCTATTTTATGAATATAGCAATCATAAGGATACCTTAAAATGCGTTTTTTTGCACGATGGGCGCATATGCTGGATATGCAAAGAATAAAAAGAAGTTTGGATAAAAAAACAGCGGAACGAACGTGAATTCAACTTATTTGCCGACAATTTATCTAACGATGTGGCGTAAACAGAGTTTTGCGTAAATTCCTCCATCTTTTCTGCCAATGCTCAAACTTAAAGATATAAAAAAACACGGTTAGGTGCTAATACCTAACCGTGTTTTTTAGTTTTCTTTAAAATACTTTTTAGCCACTTACTATGGTGCCTATTTTTTCTCCATATAAGGCTGCTTTTAGCGCCTTTTCGTCCCAGAGATTAAGCACCAAAATCGGCATGTCATTATCCATACAAAGAGAGATCGCGGTACTATCCATCACATTTAGGCGGCGATTCAGTACTTCTATATAGCTTAATTTATCAAATTTCACGGCATCGGGATTTAGCTTTGGATCAGCATCATAAACGCCATCTACTTTTGTGGCTTTTATGAGCACGTCTGCATTTAATTCCATGGCACGGAGGGCAGCAGCAGTGTCGGTTGAGAAATAGGGGTTTCCGGTTCCAGCACCCAAGATGACGACACGTTTCTTCCCAAGATGACGGATAGCACGCCGACGAATATAAGGCTCTGCTATGGTACGCATCTCAAGTGCGGTCTGAACACGCGTCTCAATCCCTGCTCTTTCTAGGGCATCCATGAGGGTCATAGCGTTCATCACAGTTGCCAACATGCCCATATAATCGGCTGTGGCTCTATCCATGCCGCGATCTAAGCCCTTTTTTCCACGCCAGAGATTTCCTGCGCCAATTACAATAATAATTTCTATCCCTAGCTTATAAATCTCTTGGATTCTCCTAGCAATAGATTCAGCTTCTGAGACATCAATGCCAAATCCCGATGGAGATGAAAGGGCTTCTCCACTTAGTTTAAGAAGTATTCGGTCATATTTTAATTTGGGCATATTTACTCCTATACGCGAAGGTTGAAATGTGTTTTGCTAGATATAAAAAAGGTCAACCATATGGTTGACCTTTTCAAAATAAAATTTAGTTACCGATGTGCTCGCCCAACTCCCAACGTTGGAAGCGGCGGACAACTATATTTTCGCCGAGAGAGCCGACTTTACCCATAATATAATCTTTAATGGTAAGGCTATCGTCACGAATATATTTCTGCTGCATGAGGCAAATTTCTTCTTTATATTTGCTCAATCTGCCTTCTACAATTTTATCAATGATATTTTCTGGTTTACCTTCTTCGATGAAGCGTTTTCGTGCAATTTCAGCTTCACGTTCAAGAACTTCTTCTGGGACATCTTCTTCACTTACAAATAGAGGAGATTCTGCGGCAATTTGCAAAGCCAGCTCATGCGCCAATTCCCGGAAAGTTTCTCCACGTGCAACAAAATCTGTTTCACAGTTGAGTTCGAGGATGACACCAATTCGACCGTCACCATGTGAATAAAGCTCAACTACACCATCACCAGCATCACGGTCGGCACGTTTGGCAGCTTTTTTCATACCTTTTTGGCGCAAAAAATCGACTGCTTTATCGTAATCACCTTCTGCTTCTTGCAAGGCTTTTCGACAATCTAGGATACCTACGCCTGTTGTTGCGCGTAGTTCTTTAATCATTTCAGTTGTTATCTTCATTCTGCCTCTATTTCGCTTTTTCTTCAGCGCTTTCTTCTTTAGTCTCAGGTGTAGCTTCTTTTTCTTCTACTACTGCAACAGTTTCGCGCTCATCACTCATCTTTTTAAGTGTTGCAGCACCAAGCAATTCTTCGTCGCTCAAATCAGAAGCATCTTTCACTGGTTTAGTTGCCTTGCGCCCAGTTTTCTTAGCGGGCATAGCTTCAGCAGCAGCTTGTGCTTCTTCTTCATCTTCTTCGCGAGCAGCTTTACCTTCGAGAACAGCATTTGCCATAGCGCCAACAATCAATTTAATTGCACGAATAGCATCATCGTTCGATGGGATTACGTGATCAATATAGCGAGGATCATAATTGGTATCTGCCATTGCAAGAACAGGGATTTTAAGCAAGTTAGCTTCGTGAATAGCAGCACTTTCGCGCCCGATATCTACAATGAAAAGCAATTGGGGAACACGTTTCATGGTAATCAAACCAGAAAGACGATGGTGCAAACGATCAATTTGGCGTTGGATCATCAAGCCTTCTTTCTTACTCAACAAATCAACTTCACCAGTTTCTTGCAATTTCTCTAGACGTTTCAATTCATCAATTCGTTTAGAGATGGTGGGCCAGTTTGTTAAAGAACCACCCAACCAGCGTTCATTTACATAAGGCATACCACAACGTTCTGCTTCATCAGCAACAGTTTGTTGTGCCTGTCGTTTTGTACCAACGAAGAGAATCTCTCCGCCATTTGCAACTGTCTTGCTAACCAAGCTATAAACTTCTTTGATTGCTCTTACAGTTTGTTGCAAATCAATAATATGAATCCCATTACGTTCCGTGAAGATATACTCGTTCATCTTCGGATTCCAACGGTTGGTGCGATGCCCAAAGTGGACGCCACTTTCGAGCAAGGCTT
>JABGQV010000093.1 GCA_018648655.1 Anaerolineae bacterium
AGAACATTTGAGTAATGACAGAGTTTTGTTCCCCCCCCCTGAACGCTTACGATAATTCTTCTTCAGAAATTGGCTTAGTAGGCTTATCAATTGGCGGAGGGGCCTCTATCGCCGCAGCTGGGCGCGATGCAGGGATAAAAGCAGCAATCACGGTCGGGGCACTTTCACATCCGGTTAAGGTGATGACAGCGCAATTTACAGCGCTACATATCCCAAATTTTGTTGGCTCATTTCTCTTTAGTTATATGCGTTTTCGGCACGGGATTGATTTCAATAAAATTGCACCTGTTGCTCATATCCCTAATGCTAAAGCAGAGATTATGCTCATTCACGGTGAAAATGATGAAATAATTCCCCTTGAGCAGGCAAAAGATTTTCTCACTGCAAATCCTGAAAAAACGCAGTTATGGGTAGTTCCAGAGAAAGGGCATAGCGATTGTCATTTTCACCCTGAGTTTTGGGAAAAGGTGAATACCTTTTTAAATGCACAAATGCCAAGTGAGTAACAGCTATACTTTGACGGCACACAAGTTAAAAACGCGTGTGGCTCGGCACTTCATCCGATTAAGGGTTATAATTCTTTTTTGTCATGAAAACACGTACAAAAGGAGCAAAATAGATGACGCAATTTCTAATATATCAATTATTTGATCTACTAAATAGACCAGGCCCTTTATGGCTGGTTGAAGCAAATTTAAGTGGTGTAAATCTTGATGGCGCAAATCTTGAAAAAGCGAATCTAATTGATGCTAAATTAAACGGTTCAAATCTCTCAAACGCTAACTTAAAAGGGGCTAACCTAGAACGTGCCATATTACGTGAAACAAAAATGAAAAAGGTAAATTTAGAAGATGCAAATTTATCTTGGGCAATGCTCAACAGATCTGATTGCTACCAAGCAAATTTTAAAAACAGTAATTTAAGAGAAGCAAGAATAAAAGATGTGATTTTCTTAGAAGCAGATTTTTCAGGAGCAGATTTACAAAAATCTTATGGTAAGAAAACAATTTTTGAAAAAGCTAATCTTGAGGGTGCGAATTTAGAATCTGTCGATTTTGATCAAGTGAATATGAAAGAAACAAATATGCAAAAAGCAAATTTAGCAGAAGCAAAGCTAATAGGCGTTGATTTGAGAAAAGCGGATTTAAGTGAAGCTTCTTTAGTAAATGCCAACTTACAAGACTCTGATTTAAGAGAAGCCAATTTACGCAATTGCAACTTAAAAGGAGCTAGCTTGCAAGGTGTTATTTTAAAAGATGCTAATTTAGAAGGCGCAAATTTAAAAGACGCCGACTTACGCAATGCAATTCTCTTTGATGCCATTTTTACAGGCGCAACCATGCCAGACGGTAGCATTCACGAATAAATATGACCACTATAGGTTTCGTTATTTTCTTTGGATTACTCGGCGGTATAGCCGTTGGCTTACAGGGCCCACTTTCTAGCTTAATGAGCCAAAAAATAGGCATATTAGAGAGCGTTTTTTATATTCATCTTGGCGGCACTATCGCGGCATTAATTCCTCTACTTTTTTATGGTGGCAGAAATTTACCTCGCTGGCGAGAAGTACCTTGGTACGCCCTCATTGCAGGCGTGCTAGGATTAGGCGTCATCGCCGCAATGAGCTATATGGTGCCACGCGTAGGTGTTGCGCCAGCTGTTGTTTTGATTGTAGCTGGGCAATTATTGGTTAGCGTGATTTTAGATCATTATGGATTATTTGGTGCAGCGCTTCGTCCGCTCGATTTCACACGTGCATTGGGCTTGCTTCTGGTATTCTTCGGCGTGTGGGTAACAATAAAGTAATTTTCCTGATTTTTATCAGCCCAAAGAATGATTAAAAATATAAAGGGGCTGATATAATGAAAATATGAATAAATTCTTTTATTTTATGTGCTTTAAGCAATAATAAACAAAAAAAGACCTGATAGGTTTCTATATCCCTATCAGGTCTTTTTATTTCACTTTTCTTCAAAAGGAGATTTAATGGAAATACCCTGGGAATATCGCTATGCTTATCGCGTAAAAGCGATGAAAAGTTCATTTATCCGCGAGATACTCAAAATAACCCAAAAGCCAGATGTTATTTCTTTTGCAGGAGGCCTACCCGCGCCTACAGTTTTTCCCGTAAAAGAATTTCAAGCAGCCGCTAGCCATGTTCTTGCAGAAAGCCCTGAAAAAGCATTGCAATATGGCACAACTGAAGGCTATTTACCCTTACGCGAGATGATTGCAGAACGCTCGGCGCGCTATGGCTTAAATATTGGTGCGGCAAATGTTTCAATTACATCTGGCTCACAACAAGCCCTAGATTTAATCGGCCGTCTCTTTATCAACCGTGGAGATCGAGTTATAGTCGAGACCCCCTCTTACCTTGGCGCTCTGCAAGCATGGAACGCCTATGGCGCAGACTATATACCAGTGCCAATGGACAACGAGGGCATGATTACCTCCGAGTTAGAAAAGGCGCTCCGCAAAGGAGCAAAATTCATCTATGTTTTGCCTAATTTCCAAAACCCCAGTGGCGTAACCTTGAGCTTAAAACGTCGTCAAGAATTAGTGAGATTAGCCGATCATTATGGAACACCCATTATCGAAGATGATCCTTATGGTCAAATCCGCTTTGAGGGCGAACACCTTCCCCCCGTTGCCGTAGTAGATAGTGAATATCGTGAAGAAAACGGGAATACATATGCCGGAAATGTAATCTACCTGAGCACCTTTTCAAAACTACTTGCCCCTGGCATTCGTATTGCATGGGCCATTGGAGATGAAAAAGTTATTAGCAAATTAGTACAAGCAAAACAAGGTGCCGATTTACATACATCCAGCTTTAATCAGATGGCTGTTTATGAAGTTAGCAAAAATGGCTTTATAGATAAACATGTAGAGGTTATTCGCGCTACTTATAAAGAACGGCGTGATGCAATGCTCGAAGCAATGGAAGAATTTTTCCCCACCGAAGTAAGCTGGACACATCCCGAAGGCGGCATGTTCCTCTTCGCTACTTTACCTGAAAATTTAGATACAATGGCTTTATTTGACAAAGCTGTTGAGAAAAAAGTAGCCTATGTGCCTGGAGAAGTTTTTCACACCGATGGCAGCGGCGGAAATACAATGCGTCTAAATTTTTCTTTCTCAAATCCAGATACAATCAGAGAAGGAATTGCTCGTTTAGGAAAAATGCTAAAAGAAGAACTGTATAAAAAATAAAAAGTTTTGAACAAAAAAAAAGCCCCTGCAAAAATAATCTTTTGCAGGGGCTTTTTAAAACTAGGCTCTATAAGAATTTTTCTAACTCAGTGAACGAAGTCATCCTCATAGAATCTGCATCTACAAAAATGCCTCGGGGGTCATATAAAAGTGGCACTAATCCGGCATTACGTGCGCCAACCACATCGGCATAATAATTATCACCAATATAAAGTATTTCTTCAGGGGCAAAATCAAATTTATCTAAAAGGGGTTTGAAAATTTCTGGGGCTGGCTTCCAGAAGCCAATATCTCCTGCTGCCATCATATCGTCAAAAAAAGAAAATAGTTCAAGCTCTTTCATCGTATCTATAAAAGGCGTACGCCGATTAGAGAGTACGGCTAATTTATATCCATCAGAACGTAATTTGGGCAAAATTTCATATAGCTCTGGCGGAACCCAATCTTTTGAAATATGCTCTTCTTTAAAATATTTATAAATATGAACGCGAAAGTTTTTTGCTTCTTCTAAGGTTGCACCCATTTTTTGAAGGCGCAAAAGTGCATAATTTTCAAAAAACGCATCGTCATCTCCTTCAAATTTCTCTCTATCTTCTTGTACATTAATAGAATTTGCCCAATAGTAGTGCTCCCATTTTGATACCTCTAGGTCTTTTTCATCGCTAATAGACATTCCTAACGCTGCTACTTTCTTTCGGTAAACTTCCCCAATAACTGGTCTAGTATGACGTAAGGTGCCATCTAAATCGAAAAAAATCGCTTTATACATCTAACCTCCAATCTCGCTCATGGTACGATTCAGCGCGATAGTCCCTTTTTCTAAACCGTGTCCCCAAGGTTTCTCCCAAACGGATTCTAAAATTAATCCTCGCAACTCTTCAAGGCTTGCTCCTGCGCGCAATGGGGTAAGTAAATCTATTTCTTTTTCGCGCAATAAGCATAGGCGCAAAATTCCATCTGATGTGAGCCGCGCACGCGTGCAAGAAGAGCAAAAAGGTGAGGTGACCGAAGAGATGAAGCCTATATCGCCAGTGCCATTTTTAATCTTGAAGAGGCGTGCTTCCCCATCTAATTTGCCATTATTCACAACTTCTAGCGCGCCATAATCATTTTCAATTTTTTCTTGAATCTGAGCTGCGGTGACCATTTGAGATAGTTGGAACTCTGTTACCCCCGCAAATGGCATCATTTCTATAAATCGGACTTGCCACGGATTCTCTTGCGTTAGCCCGGCAAGAGGCACCACATCGCTTTCGTTATAACCTGTCATGATAACGGCATTAAGTTTTATAGGTGTTAAACCTGCCTTTTCAGCGGCATCGATGCCTTCTATAACTTCATTCACTTTTCCCCAACGTGTTAATCGTTTAAATTTTTCTGGCTCTAAGGTATCTATACTAATATTAACGCGCTCGAGCCCTGCATCTGCTAAAGGCTGTGCCAATTGAGAAAGAAGCAAGCCATTGGTCGTCATCGAGACAGATTTTATGCCTTCGGTCTCTGAGATGCCGCGCACAATCTCGACCACATTTTTTCGGATTGTTGGCTCTCCTCCTGTTAGACGAATTTTATCGAATCCTAGGGTTGCAAAAAGTTGGGTGAGAGTCAGAATCTCATCATCTTGCATTAACTCTGCATTGGGTCTAAAGGTAATATCTTCAGGCATACAATAAACACAGCGCAGGTTGCAATGATCAGTTAAGCTAATACGTAGATAGTGAATATTTCTTCCGAAACGGTCTTTTGCCATATTTCCTCATTATTAGAATATAGTGGCGCAATTATACCCATTCTTTCTAAGTAAAAGATGAAGAGTTATATGCGAAATTCCCAAACTTATGGCTATAGAAAATACTGATGCGAAGCAAGACTAGTTAAAAAATCATGTGTTAAAGAAAAACTTCCGAGTTCTTTGCTTTTGCGCTTCGCTAGAAGTGCTATACAAGAACTCGGAAGTTTACTTTTAAAATGCTTCGTGTCTTTCTATTTCACACTCACCAATACTGCCCTTACGGCTCTTCTGAATAAATAATCTCCCGTAAAGGGATTGTAGAACTCGCAAGTTACTAACGTGACCCAATCATATTCTTCAGATTGGAGGACTGTGCTCACGTTTTTCTTGGTGACCAAATTACTCTCGCGGACTTCGTAGGTGTAGGTTAAGCCCCACGCCTGGATTTGAACTTGGTCGCCGTACCCAAGCGTTTTTAGGTCTGAGAAAATGCCCGGGTTATTATACGCATCCCAAACGTGGGCGGTGATGACGGTATTCCCCGCCCAGGTGGGGAAGGCAGAGCCAGCCAAATAGCCTGCGCTATTGCCGAGCCAGGTGGCATCCCAGCCAGAGTCGCTTTGGGGCACGCCGACGATGAGCATGCTCACGCCAAGTTTGGGGATTTCGAGTAGCATTGCTGTTTCGGTGTAGGCTTTGGCGGTAGGTTGTTTGGGGAGCGCAGAGATGCGTCCATGACGGAAGCCTGTTGCGGGCAGGGATGTAGCGGTCGCAGGTTGAACGGTGAAATTGTAGGATGAATCGACTCCGTTATTAAGATGATTCCCTACAATATCTGTGATGGATGTTGTCCCGCAAACAAAGAGCTGATAGTTACCATCCGGTAAAGGAGTCCCGTTATTGAAGTTAACGGTGGCGGTGAATGTAGCAGCGTTATAGGAGACGCTGTCCACAGTGATCTGGGTATCGTATACCATATCTGTGTTGTTGCAGGCTGTGGTTTGGAAATCCGCAGTAATGCCTTCTTCAAGCAGCAGATAATTGGCTGGGTTGGTCACATCGTTAGTATCGGTATCTCCTGTAGGATTAGCAACATTTTCGCTGAAGGTAACCATGAAACTGGCAGGACCAGCGGTATAGGATGCTACCAGATTGTTTGAAGCAACCGTTGGAATGGTTGAATCCAGTTCGTAAGCACCAATATCGCAGCCTACCCCTTGCGGGCGAGTTACACTGCGCTGGTCTGTAGAGGTGCAAGTTGTGATGGCACCGCCTGTATCAATGGCTGAACTGCCTGCGCCAAGCGCCATGGTTTCGGTATAGCCGCCGTTATCTGCCAAAGGGCTTAGATTTGGATCGGTATTAAGGGTATTGGTGCATGTTGAGCCTGTAGGGCAAATGCCTTCTACCACACTGTCTATGATTTGATTGGTAGCAGAATGATTGTGAATTTCAGCACCAGAGTCCACGGCTGTATTGCCCCAAAAAATCGTATTCTCCACCCTACTGGTGGCACTGATATGGTTGTACATCCCGCCGCCCCAGTGATCGGTATGATTGCCGCTAAAGGTAGCGTTTTTAATGATCGTGTTGCTGGCATAGTTGATCATTCCGCCACCAGAGTAAGCACTGTTGTTGCTGAAGGTCAGATTTTCTAAAGTTGAATTCCCCAGTTCCATATACAGTCCGCCACCCCAGTCACCAGCACTGTTGTTACTGAAGGTCAGATTGGTTAATATACCGTTGATAAATCCAACAGCCCACATCCCGCCGCCATCTCCTGTAGCACTATTATCTTTGAAGCTTAGATCTACTAATGTATAAGTACCCAAAACGCCAAGCATCCCACCGCCGTTTGTGGCGCTGTTGTTAATGAATGACACCTTCTCCATGGTTGGGTTGGAGTGCCCCCCGTTGGCCATCCCCCCACCGTCAGCACCTGCCGCATTTCCTACAAAAGTCACATTTGTCAGGGTTGGGTTGCACTCATATGGGTCGCTAGGAAAATGCCTGTTCGAGTCGCAGAGCATCCCGCCACCATTACGATCAGCACTATTATTGCTGAATGTCACATCTTTTAGGATTATGCTGGTGTGATGTTGGGCATATAGTCCACCACCGTTACCCGTTGTTGTATTGCCGTTGAATGTCACGTTTTCTAGTGTTGGGCTATTGGCATGGATAAACATTCCGCCGCCAGCCAAAGTGCTATTATTATTGTTGAAGGTCACATTTATAAGAGTTATGCTTGGAGTGGTCGTTCCGTTGCCAGTGGTTAACATCCCGCCACCATTACGATCAGCACTATTATTGCTGAAGGTCACATTTATCAGAGTTGAAGCTCCATTGGCAAACATTCCGCCGCCACTGTCAGCACTATTATTGCTGAAGATCACGTTCCTGACGATTGAGCTCATTGAATGGTTGTGCATTCCGCCGCCGAGTATTTGGTACCAACCCGCCCCGTTTGAATTGCCTCCGCTGACGGTGAAACCATCCAGCAGAGGACCGTGACTAAGTTGGTTCATAGTGACCACGGTATAGCTATTATCGCTGATATCGTTGGGCGTGCCGATATCGCCACTGAGGGTGGTGAGGTTATTCTCCCAGTCTCTTTCGCTGCGGGTTGTCTCTGCTCCGTCGAAGCCGCCGTAGACTTCTATGCTATTCAATGTGAAGGTATCGGTACGCTGTGTCCCTGGTGTATATACCCCTTGCATGACCCAAACTTCAGGCTTGGTAGATGAGGTATTAATAAGGGCTGTTTGCAGGGCACAAGCATTTGCCCAGGATGAGCAATCACCAATACCGGTTGCAGTGGGTTTTACATATAGCACTCCGGCTGCTCGTGCCTGTTGGGTTGGCATGGCAAAGAAGGTGAGGAGAAGCGTCAGCACCAGGGTAGCGCGGATTGTATTGGCGTAGAATGGTTGGCGTGATTTCATCGAGTCCCTCCCGAGGAGGATGATTTAAGCACAACGCCATCCGCAATAATTAGTAGCGGATGGCGTTGTGAGTTTCAATGAATTATGTTCACAGCGAATTTACCATGATAAATTTCTTGAGATTTCGATGGTGAAATTATACACTATATGAGAGAAAATTAATATTTCGACTTCAGCTCGCTCGGCTCTTCTTAGTTCTCAATTATTTAACGCTCACCAAAACCGCTCTCACAGCCCGCCTAAAAAGATAATCACCCGTAAATGGATTATAGAACTCACAAGTGACGAGTGTAAGCCAATCATAGTCGCTGGATTGGAGGACTGCGTTCACGTTTTTGGTAGTGACCAATTTGCTTTCTCGGACTTCGTAGGTGTAGGTTTGTCCCCACGCCTGGATTTGGACTTGGTCGCCGTACCCAAGCGTTTTCAGGTCTGAGAAAATGCCCGGCTGGTTGTGCACATCCCAAACGTGGGCGGTGATGACGGTGTTGCCCGCCCAGGTGGGGAAGGCAGAGCCAACTAAATAACCTGCACTGTTGTTGAGCCAGGTCACGTCCCAGCCAGAGTCGCTTTGGGGCACGCCAACTATGGGCATACTCACGTCAAGTTTGGGGATCTCGAGCAGCATCTCTGTCTCGGCGTAGGCTTTGGCGGCAGGTTGTTTGGGGAGCGCAGTCACGCGTCCATGCTGGAAGCCGGTTGAGGGCAAGGTTGATGGCGCAGATTCAGCCTGAACAGTGAAGTTGACCAAAGTGTCATTCTGTCCGTTATTTAATTCAAGCCCGGCTGCACTCCAAATAGATGTGGTACCGCAGATGAATAGGCGATAATTTCCATCTGCCAGTGGGCTAGCCAGGGTCAGCGTAGCCGTGAAGGGACCTGAGCCCGCTCAACGACAATTAGAATTACCCACGAACGACAACTAGAAATGCCCACAAATA
>JABGQV010000188.1 GCA_018648655.1 Anaerolineae bacterium
AACACTAAACATAGTCAGCTTGCCAGATTGTGAAATCATAAAGTCGTTTGAAAGAGAAGGGCTTATTAGTATCTCAAGAAATTTTGATTATGTATTGATTTCACAAGAATATGGCAAAATAGATATAGTTGATATGAAAACTGGTGAATTACGGATAACTATAGATGCTTTTACACCATGGGGGATGCTAACCAGTGAAGATGGCAAATATGCTGCGATCTTTAACGAATATCAAACAGGAATATATGACGTGGCAATCGGAGAAGAAATTGGTCGTATAAATGGTAGCCCCCTAGCCTCAGGTTGGAAAAGAGATTACTATCCCATTTTTTCTTCGGATAAGATTTTGATAAAAGTCAGTAATAAAGCTGTTGAAGTGTGGAGTATAGGAGAAGCTGAAAGAATAACTTCAATTACTAGTTTAGACTGGCTTGGTTATTATGATATCTTTGATATTTCACCAGACGGAAAATTGCTTGCAGGATCAAAATCGAGTCGCGGTAGAGAGAATTGGGTGGTAGATGTTGTTGATTTATCAACAGGTAAGCTTTTATATAGTTTCTTAGCAGGTTCTGCTTCTTTTGGTGAACACGTATTATTTGAATTCACTCGTGACAGTCAACAGCTAATTACTAGTTCGACTTTTGGACAAGTTGTTCTATGGGATACACCACACTAATAATTAATTTAGGTGAAATTGCCTGTAAGAAAGCAGTAAAGATTCGATAATTTTAAGTAGTATATTGTGCTTTTTTGATTAAAAGCCCCTGAATTTCAGGGGCTTTTGTGTACCTTGTCCGCCTGGACGTAAACGTCCACGCTCATCACTGAAGCCTGCTATAGTTGAAAAAAACTACACCCCCAAACCTGACCAGACCGCATATTCATTTCCATTAGGGTCTTCAAAATGAAAACGCCGTCCACCGGGGAAAGAAAATATAGCTTGGATAATTCTCCCACCAGCCTCTTCAATCTTTGCTTGGCTTTCTTCTAAGTTTTTGCTGTAGAAAATAATCAGAGCACTGCCATTTTTTGTAGATGTGAATAAATCTGATTTATAGAATCCGCCATCAATGCCTTCGTTAGAGAAAGCTGTATATTCATCGCCATAATCCACAAATTCCCAGCCAAATGCTGCGCTAAAAAAATCTTTGGTCGCTTTGATATTCTTCGCGGGTAGTTCTACGTAGTTTATTTTTTCGTGTTTATTCATATTTGCTTCCTTCTTTGGTCTTCAAGAAAATCTCCTCTGCTTTTCAAAATTCGTATCATTCTCTTAATTCGCGTAAATCGTGTTGAAAAATCTTGGGTTCAACGAGTTTCGGTGTGGGGGAGATAGGGGGAAAAATTGGTGACGCAGAGAATAAATGTATGTCTATCACTTTTACGCTTTCACATGCCTGAGAAGCAGGAAAATTCTTTTCTGGATATTAACGACACGCGTATACCATCTTCTTTTCGTACTATCATTTGAAAAGGGAAATTTGTCTTTCAAATCTTTGATCCTATCGTATATATTTGTAATCAAAACTTCTGTTTCTTGCCCGCCTAAAAATCCTAAATCTGTCCCTGCTAAAGATGGATAGCGGCGTATTTTTTTTGGCTTTATACTATTGAAGTCAAAAGATTCTCTACGCAGACGATCATATTCTGTTGTAGATAGTTTACTGACAATATCACCAACGGGAACATCCTTATTAATAACCGCCCAAAAATAGCGCGAGTTCGTTTCCAATTCTTCAATCAATATCCAAGCATCATTTATTGTTGCTTGACGCCACTTTGTGAATGCAGTAAATGTTTTTGCTGCTGAAGCGAATATCTCAAGTGCTGTAGGAATACTGATAGGCATCTTTAGCTCCTTGCCACTATTTAGATATTATACGGGATTAAATTCCCAATGTGGGCGCAATTTACGGTGTTTGCATGACCGTAAACGTTCACGCTCAAAGTTAAAGCCCACTCAAACGGGCTATGCTTTTAAATTTCGTGCCATTCTCCCATCCCATAGCTTTGCCGAACTTTAGCACGGTTTTTATATAAATTCAAAGAAATATATAGGTAGATTGCTGTATAATGAAATCAGCAAAAGGAGAATGCTATGTCAATAAAAAAACATAGTTTTTATTCAGCACAGGGATTGGTAGAGTATGCGCTAACTAATTTACGCAGATAAATGCTTAGAAAAACCGACTTCATTCGCATCCCCTATACCCCCGATCTCAGCAGCGGCGGCATTGCCTATGCTTGTCGCTCGCTCCCGCACACTTATAATCGGATGGGTGGCAACAGCACCAAAAGGATGCGCCGAATTGCGGGTGGTGTGGCAGTTGAGCTAGCCCTTCGGCGTTACCTTAATGAGCATAAAATCCCTTTCGATATAAAAGGAGCAACCCCTTTCACTGACCCCGACAAATATGATGTTTCTCTGGGCGGACGAAGATGTGATATAAAATCCTTTTTCATTACCCGCCGAAATCAGATTAAGGATCTCACACGTGATTTGGGCTTGCTGACCGATGCCTCAGCACTGATTCCATCCGATCAATTTGCTGGCAGCCATCATAAAGAAAGTGACCTCTATATCTTCGCCTTTCTTACGGGATTAAATGCTGCATCGCAAAACGATATGGCTAAAGTGATAGAAGCGGGGAAACCCCTTCATTTAATTCATCCCCTGCCAAAGAATTGGGCAAAACCCCAAAACTGGCATTCTTTAGGCAAATTAGCTCTAAAAAGTGATTGTGATGAGCCTTTCACTATTGAGTTGGGCGGGCAAGATGTAGACAGAAATTTTGTCTCGAAGCAGATTATATTAAAGCCGCAGAAACGCATTGAACTGCACCCAAGTTTATACACGCTCGCTTACGTTCATATAGACAAAATGCCACAGGCACGGGTTGGCATCCATAGCCCCCATTTAGACGAGACGCATATCATCACATCTAAAGAATGGGGTAATATTTGGTTTTATGGCATGAGCGTAATTTTGACAGGTTATCTCACTAGGGCGCAGTTTCGCGAAAAAGCGCGTGGATTGCCAGCAGGGAGCCGTGTTTATCAGTATAGCAAAACGAAAACGAAAAATTTATCGGTACCGATAGCGGAGCTGAATCCGCTTGGGAAACTTTTTGAAGAAATAAAGGTTTGGAAAAAATGAGAATTTTATGCGCTGTGCGTGGTGGTCCCGAAAGTAAAAAAACGATAGAGTATGCAGTTTCTTTCGCAGAAAAAGAGCGAGCTCGCTTGGTCTTTTTATATGTTGTTAGTCTTGATCTTTTTGCTTCATCCAGCGATATTCGTGCAGGGACCATTGCCAAAGAATTGAGCCGAATGGGTGAGTTTATTTTATTAATGGCGCAAGCAAAAGCTGCTGCTGAAGGCGTTGCAGCAGATACTTTTGTGCGGCAGGGCAATATCCCTGAACAGATTTTGATTGCGTGTGAAGAAATGAGCGTGGAAACACTTATTTTAGGGAGACCGGAAAATGGGAATGGAGAAAGTTTTTTTGATGCGAAAAAGCAGGAGAACTTTGCTAAGACGTTAAAGGAAGAAGCCGGAATAAAAGTGGTTTTGGTTTAGAAGGCTTTAAGGAAAAAAATATGGAAATTAAAAAACTACATCGTTGTTCATGGGTAGGTGATGACCCTCTCTATATTCGTTACCATGATGAAGAATGGGGTGTTCCTATTTATGACGATCAACTTTTGCTGGCGAAGCTAATTCTCGATGGCGCACAAGCAGGATTAAGTTGGATTACTATTTTGCGTAAAAGAGAAGGCTATTGGCAAGCTTTCGATAATTTTGATCCTGAAAAAATGGCGCGTTATGACGAAAAGAAAATCACTGAATTAATGAATAATGCAGGCATTATTCGAAATAGACAAAAAATAAACTCTGCAATTAAAAATGCCCAAGCTTATTTGTGCTTGCGTGAAGATCTAGGCTCTTTCAGCGATTATTTATGGGGATTTGTTGGCGGCAGTCGCATTATAAACACTATAGAAAGAGATGCAGATTTCCTAGCAACATCACCCGAATCTCATGCAATGGCAAAAGATTTGAAAAAACGTGGTTTTAGCTTTGTAGGCCCAACTATTTGCTATGCTTTTATGCAGGCAGTCGGGATAGTGAATGATCATATGCTAAGTTGTTTTCGGTATGATGAAGTTTAATGCCTAGATAATGGGCAAAATCCCTTGATGAATTTTTAATAAAATCGGGTAAAATCTCTGTGAAGACAGAGATTTGTTTTAAATATCGGCAGCTATAAATTTAAAGGTATAAAATGACACTAAGAGAAATAGTTACAGTGCCCAATGATGTTTTGAGACGGAAGGCACATAAAGTAAAAAACTTTGATAAAGAATTAGGCATAATAATAGACGATATGATTGAAACCGTGCGAGACGCGCCCGGTGTTGGGCTTGCTGCACCGCAAATAGGCATTCTTCAGCAAATTATCATTGTTGAGTTTGGAGACGAAGACGACCCAGAAGCACCCTCGAAACTTTACGCGGTTGTTAACCCCGAAATCACCTATTCTTCAGAAGAAAAGCTCTTTGGTGCAGAGGGTTGCCTCTCTGTTCCTGGCATTATGGGCGATGTAGAACGTTCACTATCTATTGCTGTGCGTGGACAAAACCGCAATGGTAAAAAAGTAAAATATAAACTCGATGGTTGGGTAGCGCGCATCTTTCAACATGAAATCGATCATCTTGATGGCATCATCTTCACTGACCGCGCCGAGAGAATTTGGGAACCAGCGCCAGAAGATTACGAAGATAACGTATAGCTTTCTGACCCTCACCTTATTCCCCTAAAAAATGCACCTAACGCATCTTTCCCTCACTAATTTCCGTAATTTTTCCCGCTTGGATATAGACCTTCCCAAGCAGTCTCTTTTGTTGGTAGGGAATAACGCCCAAGGAAAAACCAGCATTCTTGAAGCCGTCTATTTTATGGCTGCCTTCACTTCTTTTCAAACGCATACAGATCGGCAATTGGTCAATTTTATTGCCGCACGCAGCAAAGAATTAACTGTTGGGCGCATTGTGGCCGATTTTCAAAGTAAGGGTAGAAGTCAGCGTTTAGAAATGCGACTTATTCTTGAGCCAGTTGGTGTTAATGGAAAACGTTTGCGCAAAGAGATTTTGCTAAATGGGGTCAAACGCAAAACAAGTGAGGCAATTGGCCATCTTAATGCGGTGCTTTTTGTGCCTCAAATGTCACAAATTCTCGAAGGTAGCCCTAGTGAACGGCGGCGCTATCTTAACCAAACTTTATCGCAAATTATCCCCGCTTACGCACGCACACTCAGCGAATATGCCCAAGCCATCACACAGCGAAATGCTCTGCTCAAACAACTTGGTGAGCGCGGCGGAGACCAGAATCAACTTGCCTTTTGGGATGAAACAGTAAGTAGTCGGGGGGCACAGCTGATTCTTTGGCGGATTCAAGCTATTAACGAGTTAGAAACGCTTGCTTCTCGCGTTCATCACGAACTGACGCACGGGGATGAGATCCTGCGCCTCAGCTATCAACCAGCTTATGATCCGCTTCCGAATCCGCAAAATCAATATGCTTTAAAAATGGATACAAAGACGGATCGCTCCCATCTCGAATTTGATAGCATTAAAGAAGGTTTTGCCGAGCGTCTGACAGCTTTGCGCAGTGAAGAAATAGCACGTGGGGTGACTACGGTTGGCCCTCACCGTGACGAACTTCGTTTTCTTGCCAATAGCATAGATTTGGGCGATTATGGCTCGCGCGGGCAAATGCGCACTGCCTTGCTTTCGCTGAAGCTCGCCGAAGTAGACTGGATGAAAAACCGCTCTGGCGAGTGGCCGCTGATTCTGCTTGATGAAGTCATGGCAGAGCTAGACCCTCAGCGCAGACGTGATTTATTGGCTTATTTAGATAAAAGCGAACAAACCTTGCTTACAACAACAGATTTAGAACTTTTTACAGAAGAATTTGTTGAGCAAGCGACTGTGTGGGAAATAAAAAAGGGGAAGGTGGTAAAAGGTGAGGACTAAATCTCATCATCACCTTTTATTTTGTAGATATTATAAGGAGATATTATGCCTGTAAGAAAAATTTCAGATATAGAAGAAACCGAGATTAAAGCTGGTGAAAAGACAACTATTCAAGTATTGATTTCATCAGAAGAAGCCCCAAATTTTGCTATGCGCCGCATTATCATACAGCCGGGCGGTTCAATGCCCAAGCATAAGAATACTGTTGAGCATGAGCAAATAGTGTTAGGCGGGCGCGGACGCGTTGGTCTTGGTGATGAGATTTACGAAGTTTCAAAAGATGATATTCTTTTTATCCCCGCTGGCCAACCCCATTTTTATGAGACGATTGGTGATGAGCCTTTTGTTTTTCTTTGCTCAGTACCAAATCTTGTAGACGAAGTTGAAATTTTGGAATAAATGTCTTTACTAGGTGAAGAAAATGAAATTAAATACAAAAAAAATATTCCTTTTTATCGCTGCACTTTTAATGCTCACAGCTTGTGCCCCAGCACAAGTTGAAACTATAGAAAGCATAGCTGGAGATGCGCCAGAACTCTCGCTCCCAGCCCATACAGAAGAAGTGGCTGAAGAGGTTTCCTTGCCCTCTACAGAAGCGCCTACTGAAACCCTGCTGGCAACACCTACAGCTGAGCCAAGATTTGAGATTATCATTGCACCAGCATTAAGAAAAATAGAGATGCTAGATTCTCAAAATGGATGGGGACAAGCAGAAGGGATGATTTTGCGCACAGAAGATGGAGGCGAGACTTGGCTTAATATTAGCCCCGAGAATATTTTTAGTGATCCAGCATATGCCCCTTCGTTTTTTCTGGATGCGCGAACTGGCTGGGTTTTGCTCGCGAATAATGAAGAGTATAGCCAGAGTGTTTTATATAAAACCATTGATGGCGGCGCAACATGGATGTGGCGTAATATGCCTTTTGGTAGAGCAGATATTGGCTTTTTAGACGCAGAAAAGGGCTATATTCTCGAGAATTTGGGCGCAGGCGCAGGTTCTAACGGGGTAGGGATTTGGACAACAGAAAATGGTGGCGATGACTATAATCGCGTTTTTTTACATGAACCTGGTTATGATGCCAGCCTTCCTATAAGTGGTATCAAAAACGGGATTTTCTTCACAGATTCGCAAAATGGATGGGTTGTAGGTTCTCAACCCCAAGATGGGTATATTTGGCTCTATCGTACTGAAGATGGTGGTTTTTCTTGGACGCATCAAGATTTAGCCTTGCCCTTTTCTTATGAAAATGCGCAAACTTCGATTTATGCTCCTGTTTTTTTTGAGAACGGATTAGCTATTCTCCCAGTATATTTATATAGTGAAGAATCCGCCACAGTCTTTTATCGCACAGTTGATAATGGCGAAAGGTGGACGGCAACTTCTCCCCTTCTTGCACGTGGTAAGTACGCTATTGTCTCAGCAGATGAGATTATCCTCTGGGATGGGAATGTTCGCATTTATTCTTCTGATGATAGCGGTGAGACATGGGGATATAGGGAAACCGATTGGCAACCAGCTGATACGCTTCTGGCTATAGATTTTATCTCAGCTACCGAAGGGTGGGCATTGAGTGACGAAGGCTTATATGGTTCAAAGGATGGGGGATTGACGTGGGGAAAACTGGGGCATTAAAATAAATATAGGAGCGGAACTTGGTTCCGCTCCTATGGAAATGAAAACCCGAAAGCTTTCATCAAAGCCCTTTGATAATTATAATTTGCGGCAGTATAGTTATTGTTTCTGGCTTGAGTTCTGAGAAAACCTTTCGGGTTTTTAATATTTAAGGAAGTGGGTTAATCAAATCTCCCCGCATATTCTTTCATTAAATCATCTATGGCGGTGGAGTTCAAATCCGATTGTAAATCTATGGGATTATCTGTTTTGCTGACCATCTCTGCTTCGAAAGTATTCTCTTTTTGATGGAGGATAAATTTGCCTGTGCAGGCGCGACAGAAGACATTTTCCCCTGTGAGGGTGGTACGCTGAACGGCAATGACGGGGCCACAAACGGGGCAAGTAACGAGTGGAATTTCTTCTGCGCTATGCCCAACGATATGAGAGATATCGCCGTCACGCCCTAACTCACAAATATGTTCAATCATTTCTTTATCAAATTGTGTTTCAGCGCTGCTTGCTATAATTTCTAATGCTTTTTCTAAGGCCATTTCTCGTCTATAGGGTCTTGTACTAGTGAGGGCATCGAGCATATCGGCAATACTGACAATTTTGGCAGGGAGGGAGATTTCTTCATCGCGCAGACCAAAAGGATAGCCTTTTCCATCTAGGCGTTCATGATGTTCGATGATTACTTTGCAAACTATTTCAGAAAGAGGGTGTGCTTTAATTAGTTTTTTTCCTATAGAAGGGTGAGTTTTCATTACCGCATATTCTGAGTTTGTTAATTTACCTTCTTTTAGAAGGATATTATCTGGTATAGCGATTTTTCCTAAATCGTGTACGTAGCCACCCAAGCTGATTTGAATAGCTTCTTTTTCTGAAAGCCCCATTTTGATAGCCAATAATTTAGAGAATTGTGAAACCCGCCAAACGTGCCCACCTGTATAGGGGTCGCGGGCTTCCACTACATCTGCGAGAACAAGTAGAGATTTGATGAGAGCATCTGTCATTTTTTTCTCCGAGTTTTTCTTTTGTCTTTAGGCTTCTTGTGAATATAGACCTGAAAGGGTTTTTTAGAATGTGAGCCAGAAAAGGTGGCTTTCTGATCATAAATTATAGTTTTCTAAGGATGTCAATAAAAAGCCCCGTAATACAAGATAAATCTTG
>JABGQV010000189.1 GCA_018648655.1 Anaerolineae bacterium
AGAATTTAAGCTGTTTTTCATCCATACTTCTCTTCCAGTATCACTCTATTATGGTAAAAGAGATGTTTCTTTTCAAGATGCCCGACAAGAACATGGTAAAATCTGACCTAATTTATCCTATACAAATGAGGTACTCCCATGAACGAAATCCTGCATCAACCCGGCTTCTTTGGCACCAGCGCAAACTTTGCCGCTGACTTTACTTTAGTGATGATGATTCTCATTGCTTCCTTATTCACGACAGGCGTAGTTTTAGCAGTCAAAAAGAAATATGATACGCATCGCTGGGTGCAAACGACTGCCGCAATTATGAACGCAATTATGGTCTTATGGATGATGGTTTTGCCCTTCAGAGATTTCGTTGCACCGGGCGTGCCGGCTCAATTAGGTGAAGCTTTTTACGCCATCACAAGCCTGCACGCCTTTGTGGGATTCTTCGCCCTCACCTTTGGCCTTTTCGTAACTCTTCGTGGCAATGGACTTGTGCCAAAAGCCTTGAAGTTTAAAAATTACAAAGGCTTCATGCGCGTTGCCTATGGCTTATATATGCTCACAACTCTTTTAGGCGTATGGGTCTATTTTGCATGGTTCGTAAATAATCCTAGCCCACCAACTTATTAAATCCAGTTACTGAAACATTAGTAGCACTAAAGAAATCTTAATGCCCTCTTCTTCTATACATTCCCCCATCAAAAAAAATCTCAAAAAAGAATGGCTTTTCGCGAGCGTTTTTGCCATTTTTTTCGCTGGCCTAATCTATCTTCTCCTCAATTACTTCTGGGAAGCAGATTATGCCCTCCGCTGGCTGGGATTAGCCTCAGCGTTTAGCATGTGGCAACTTTTGATCTTATGGCGCTCCTTGCCTTCAAATCATCGAGAAGGTGAAGATGAACTCCTCTCCACACTGGGGTGGGGAAACGCAGTCTCCTTCGCGCGTGGAATCTTTATAGCAGGCCTGCTTGGGTTTCTTTTCTCCCCTTGGCCAAAAGGATGGCTGGGATGGTTGCCTTTTACTTTTTATCTTTTAGCCGCATTTAGTGATTTGCTCGATGGCTATCTAGCGCGAATTAACAACCACGTCACCAAACTAGGTGCAGCACTCGATATGAATAACGATTCATGGGGCGTGCTCATCGTAACGGGATTGGTCTTTTGGTATGGGCAAGTCCCTATCTGGTATTTACCCGTTGGTTTGGCGCGTTATATTTTCATCGCTGGACTATGGTTGCGAGAAAAACAGGGCAAAGAAAATCTAGAAATGCCACCCAGTTTTCGCCGACGCATTTTTGCTGGTATCCAAATGGGATTTATTGTCTCTATGCTCGCACCGCCTTTTTCACCACCCGCCACAACCCTTGCCGCAAGCCTTTTTATGCTCCCCTTTTTAGTCGGCTTTCTCTACGATTGGTTTCTTATCACAGGAAAAATTGATCCAGAAAAAGGTGTAAAACTTTTTGATGACTTCCTTATATCCGCACCAATGCGCTGGATTCCTTTCATCATCCGCCTAATCACAGCCGCAACCCTGATATTGCTCACCATAGAAATGTGGCAGAGCATTTTTGTGCAACTCCCTGTCTTCCTTGCTCTTTTATGGATCATTTTCTCTCTCTCTGCCATCGTTATGTTGTTACTTGGTGTTCTGGGGAGGCTTGGGGCTATTTTTGCCTTAATTGTTGCAGGCCTAATCTTTAGCTCTCAAGCAAACCACATCTTCCTGCTATTTGCTGGCACAGCATTGCTCTTCACAGGCACGGGGGTGTTTTCTCTCTGGTCGCCCGAAGAGTGGCTCATTTATAATCGTGCTGGGGAGCAGGCAGATGCGTAAGATAAGGTTCCTCACCCCCGTCCTTTGGATATTCGTTGGGTTGCTCTTTTGGTGGGCATGGCGCGACATTTCCCTACCGCAACTCTGGGAAAGTCTTCATCATTTCACGCCACTTTCGCTTGGCATTTTGGGCATTATCAACGCCGCAATTTTGCTCCTTTTTGGTAGTCGATGGTGGCTTATCTTACGTGCGCTCGGTTATGATTTGCCCTATCTTAGCCTCGCAAAATATCGCCTTGCTAGCTTTGGCGTGAGCTATTTTACGCCCGGGCCACAATTTGGCGGGGAGCCACTACAGGTTTATTTTTTGCATAAAAATCATCAGGTTCCCACCGAGACCGCGCTTGCATCTGTCAGCCTCGATAAATTACTCGAAATGCTAGCAAATTTCACTTTTTTAGTTTTTGGAGTTATGATAATCCTCTGGCAAGGTCTTTTTTTTGACGGGATTCGGGGAACTGTCCTCAGTTTTTCAGTTGGGATTCTCCTCCTGATTTTGGGATATAGCACCCTCTTATGGATGGGGAAAACGCCTCTTACGTGGATTTGGGGCTTGCTTCCGTTAAATAAGCGGGATCACGATTCCCCAAGTCTGTTCCGCCAAGCCCTGCTAGGAGCAGAATCTCAGATTGGGGCATTTATCCGACAAAAACCGCGCGCCTTATTCCAATCCAGTTTATTATCTGTAATAATTTGGGCATCTTTATTCGGCGAGTACGCCCTTGCGCTAAAATTTTTAGGTTTAGAAACAAGCTTTATCAATATATTGGCTATCATCATTTTCGCAAGATTGGCATTTCTCACCCCGCTGCCCGGTGGATTAGGCGCACTCGAAGCAGGGCAAGTTTTTGCAATGCAAGCACTAGGGTTCGATCCAGTTTTAGGCGTAAGCATGAGTTTATTTATTCGTCTAAGAGATACATTTTTTGCCCTAATTGGCTTATGGCTCGGCAGCGTGAAATCACACAAAAAGAATTTTACGGAGAAAAAATATGTTTAATAAAAAAGAAACCAAGCGCACAGTTTGTGCGCGCATTCCAACCAATGCAGGGGAATTTCAACTCTGCGTTTATGAAACTTTCGATGATAAAGAGCATCTGAGCATTTCAATGGGAGAGGTGAAGGGAGAAGAAGATGTTTTCGTACGTGTCCACTCAGAATGCTTTACGGGCGATGTTTTAGGCTCGCAGCGTTGTGATTGTGGCGAACAATTACAAACCGCAATGGAAATTATTGCTGGAAAAGGTGCAGGCGTTTTGCTTTATTTGCGTCAAGAAGGGCGCGGCATTGGGCTTGTTGAGAAAATGAAGGCATATAATTTGCAAGATGAAGGCTATGATACAGTTGAGGCAAATCTAATGCTTGGGCATCAAGCTGATGAGCGCGATTACACCGTTGCAGCAGAAATGTTGCAAAATTTAAGGGTAAAATCTATTCGCTTGATTACGAATAATCCAGCGAAAATCAATGCGCTCAAAGAGTTGGGCATTAATGTTTCAAATCGAGTAGCTCTTGAGCCAACGGTGAATGAAGAGAATGAAAAATATTTGCATACAAAAGTGCAGAGAATGAATCATTTGCTGAGTTTGAATGCGGTTTCGGTAGGGTAATTTTTACTCCAAAACATATAATACCCAGTCTCTGAGCGGAGCGTAGCGCAGACAAAGAGCGACTCACGCAAACTCGTCCTTCGTCTACACCGTTCGTGCCACGAGCACGCCGGTGCGAGACGGCAGGTTCAAGTGCAGTCACCTTCCGCTCAGGAGCTGCCTAATTTTTATGAAAAAATGCCAAGCTCTTTTCTTTGAAGCCCCTTATCAAGTCTCCATTCATAACGAGTCGATGCCTGTTCCTACAGGAGGGCAGGTACTTGTAAAAACAACGTTCTCGGCTATCAGCGCAGGGACAGAGTTGCTTTTTTATCGCGGTCAATTTCCACTTGAAATGGAAGTAGATGCGAGCATTGATGCTCTCGAAGAGCAAAAAGATTATCCGCTTAAATATGGTTATATGGCAGTGGGGGTTATTGAGGAAATTGGTAAAAATCTCTCTGAGCAATTATTGGAAAAACGCGTTTTTTCTTTTCAGCCTCATCAAAGTCATTTTGTGGCAAAAGAAAGTGATTTGATTTTCATCCCCGATAATATTGCAGACGAAGATGCTGTCTTTCTCCCTAATATGGAGACCGCCGTCAATTTGGTTATGGATGCAAAACCCCTTCTTGGTGAACGTGTAATCATCTTTGGGCAGGGCA
This sequence comes from Anaerolineae bacterium, assembly GCA_018648655.1. Classification (GTDB taxonomy): domain Bacteria; phylum Chloroflexota; class Anaerolineae; order Anaerolineales; family Villigracilaceae; genus Desulfolinea. The sequence goes on from JABGQV010000189.1 coordinate 4,083, forward strand.
TTGTAGGCTTGTTGGTTTCTGCATTTTTACGTCAATTCCCATTAGAAGAATTAGTAGTCGTCGACCCTCTCCTCATGCGCCGAGAAGCGGCACTTGCCCTCGGCGTGGACGCGGCTTTTGACCCCAAAGAAATTACTCTCAGCAATTTTGATCTTGCCCTCGAGCTTTCTGGTGTGCCAGAGGCACTAAATATGGCAATAAAAAAAGTCGGTTTTAGCGGTAGAGTTGTTGTTGGGTCATGGTATGGACAGAAGCCCGTCTCACTCGATTTAGGCGGACGTTTTCATCGAGATAGAATTGAGATAATTAGCTCACAAGTGAGCACTATTGCGCCAGAATTGAGTGCGCGCTGGGATAAATCTCGACGCTTTGCTTGGGTTTGGAAAATGCTGGGGACCGTTAAACCGAGCCAATGGATTTCTTCACGCATCCCGCTTGAGGAGGCAGAGCAAGTTTTTGCCACGCTTGATACGAATCCGCAAGATGTTTTGCAAGTTGTTTTTGAGTATATATAAGGTCTTTTTGAAAGATATATCACTTTTGCTAATACTAATAATTTTTTAGGAGAAAAAATGTACACAGTTGCAGTAAAACGTAAATTTGTTGCCCAACACTTCCTCATCGGTGGGGATTGGGGCGCAGAAAACTTCCTTCATTCTCATCACTATCAGGTTGAATTACAACTTGAAGGCGCCACGCTAGATAAGCATGGTTATCTTGTGGATATTGTAGATATTGAAGAAAATTTAGATGCCGTTATTGCAGAGTATCGCGATAAAACATTGAATGATTTACCAGCTTTTGACGGGCTGAATCCCTCTATTGAGCATTTTTCACGTATTTTATGTGAGACTTTAAGCGAAAGAATTTCTGCCCCAAATATCTCGTTATTTACTATCAAGCTCTGGGAAAATGAGATTGCTTGGTCAGCCTATAGATTGGAGTGTTAATGCGCGTTGGACTGGTCATTTATGGCAGTTTAGACACGCTCTCTGGGGGCTATCTCTATGATCGAAAAATGGTCGCGTATTTGCATGCGCAAGGCGATGATGTAGAAATCATCTCCATCCCATGGAGAAATTATGTTGCACATTTAACGGATAATTTCTCCGCTTCGCTCCTGCGATGTTTGACTGGCTCTCGTTTTGACGTGTTGATTCAGGATGAACTTAATCATCCATCGCTCTTTTGGCTTAATTTTCGTTTAAGGGGCAAGGTCAATTATCCGATCATCTCCATTGTCCATCATCTACGGAGCAGCGAAAAACGTGCAGCGTGGAAAAATGCGTTCTATCGCATCCCCGAACGCGCCTATCTCAAAAACGTAGATGGTTTCATTTTCAATAGTCAAACCACTCGTAGCGTCGTTGAAGAAACGATTGGCGAATCTCGCTCGCATGTAGTTGCCTATCCTGCTGGGAATCGACTGAATCCAAAAATAGATAAAGCTGAGATTATTGCTCGCGCCAAAGTAGATACACCGCTAAAAATCGCCTTTTTAGGAAGCGTTATTCCTCGCAAAAATTTGCATACTTTATTGGCTGCACTTTCTCAACTTTCTCCAGAGAGTTATCAGCTTTCGATCATCGGCGGGCTGGATATGGAGCCGAGCTATGTGCAAAGAATTCGGCAGCAAGTGAGCAAATTAGGATTGTCTGAAACCGTGATTTTTTACGGGGCATTAAATGACGACAAACTGAAATCTATACTTCGAGAAAGCCATATTTTGGCTTTACCATCTTCTTATGAAGGTTTCGGCATTGCCTATCTCGAAGGAATGGGGTACGGATTACCTGCCATTGGCAGTACAGATGGTGCAGCGCATGAAATTATTACACATAAAAAAAATGGCTTTTTAGTACATCCCGAAGACGCAGATAGTTTAGCCAAATGTCTGCAAGATGTATCTGAAAACAGAAATAAACTTATTCAAATGAGCCTTGCCGCGCGTAAGCATTATTTGTCGCATCCTACTTGGAAAGAAAGTGCGGCTGAAATTAGAGTGTTTTTTAAAAGAATTATTTCCACAAATCTATGACCAATTATACGAATTTCCCCCGCTACCTTGCCTCCAAAAAAAGCGTAGACGACCGCGCCCTTAACCAAGAATCTTGGAATGCCCTTGCCTCTGTCCTCAACACCCAAGACGACCTTGAAATTCTGGAAATCGGTGGCGGTATTGGAACAATGATTGAGCGCTTGCTCGAAAATGACACCTTGGAACACGTCCATTACACCCTTCTTGATGAGCAAGCAGAAAACATAACCGAAGCGCGTCAGCGTTTGCCAAAATGGGCAGAAGAAGAAGGCTTCGTTGTCAGTTGGGAAGATGAAATTTTGCATCTCCGGAAAATGGACAAAGTGACCAAAATCACTTTCCTTGCCGAGGATGTTTTTGATTTTCTTGCTCGCCAAAGCACTATCCAAAAATATGATTTACTCATCGCACATGCTTTTCTCGACCTTATAGACATCCCTGCCACGCTTCCTAAACTCTTCGAGATTTTGCGCTCCAGTGGGCATTTTTATTTCACCATCAATTTTGATGGCGAAACAATTTTTGAGTCAGCTATCCCGTATGATGAAGAAATTATCACCCGCTATCATCAGACGATGGATGAACGCATTATTGATGGAAAACTCTCTGGTGATAGCCACGCGGGGCGGCATCTTTTTGAGCATCTTCGCGCGACAGGCGGTGAAATTCTTTCAGCGGGGAGTTCCGATTGGGTCGTTTTTTCGCATGCTCAAAACTATCCCGCAGACGAAGCTTATTTCCTGCATTTCATCATCAACACTGTTCACGATGCGCTGCTTAGAGACGGAGTAATTGCCCCTCGGCACATCCACGATTGGGCGAGCGAGCGCCATGCCCAAATCAAGAGCGGTGCGCTGGTCTACATCGCCCATCAGCTCGATTTTTTCGGAAAAATCCGATGAGAATTACAGTTAACGTGGCCATGACGCTCGATGGAAAAATTGATACTGTCACTCGTCAGGGAGCAAAAATATCATCCGTTTCAGATTGGGAAAGAGTGGATAAATTGCGCGCTGAAAGCGATGCAATTTTGGTCGGAGGGCATACTTTATTGGATGAAGACCCGCGTTTAAATGTCAAGTCAGCCAAACTAAGAGAGGAACGAGTCGCACGTGGACTTGAGCCTGATCCCGTTAAAGTAGGCATCGTTTCTACCTCAACATTGTCCGATAATAGTCATTTTCTAACAGAGGGTGCAGGCGAAATCATCATCTTCACCACTCAGCGAACTTCTGCTAATCAACTCGCTTTCTTGCGCGAAATGGGTGTAGTGGTCTTTGTGCTGGGCAAAAAACGCGTCGATTTACACGCCACAATGGAAGTTTTAAAAGAGTTTGGGACAGAAAATTTGATGGTCGAAGGTGGCGGCGCAATTATCGCTGCGTTACTCGCCAAGGGATTGGTTGATGAAATTCAAGCTTATATTGCCCCACTGATTTTTGGCGGCGCAACCGCACCTACTCTTGCTGATGGAATGGGATTTCTTGAAGGGATAAATTTAGATTTGATTTCGGTAGAGAAAGTAAAAGATGGGGGCATTTTAGCAAAGTATGAAGTAGCTTAATGAGACAAGAAAAATTTTAGGTTTATCTGATTAGCAATACCTTTACTCACTTTGTTTTTTTCTCTTGAATATAGGAGAGAGTTTTCTCTCTGGCGCACGGTCGCTAGACCAAAATGCTGGAGGAGCCATTACCAGACTGGATAAAGATAATAGTGTATGGTCATAGTTGACACGCCAACCAGCAAAGTCTTGCCAAGCTTGTTCGCGATCTTCTTTTATAGGGATGCCTGCTTCTTCTAGTTGTGCTAGTACGGCTGTGAACTCATCTTGTCTGATGCTGATGGGTGTTTCTGGAAAACTTGGGTTATGTGGGTAAGGAAGCTCGAAATAATCTGCGATTTTGCTTAAAGATAAAAATCCGGCACGGAGGCAGAGTGCTGCAGATGGCTTGGAGGGGGCATCTAGTACTGAGAGAGTTAGTGCGGCGGCATCTAAGACGGTTCCTGCAGCGGTAATCCAGGAATGATTTGGGCGGGGCGAGCGAAAAAAGATTAATATGGGCAGAGTAGTGTGGCTTTCTTCTAGGGCGGCAAACCATACTTCCCATGAACGCCAATAATCACCCAGAGTTTCTAACCCCTTGATACGATTGAAACGGAGAAGCATCTCAACCGAAGAGGGTGGACTACCAGCACGAACTTCTAGCAGGTTTACAAACTCTTCTCGACGGGAGAAGGCAGAATACATTGTCGGGAGGTAGGCGATGAGGAGGGCAACCAAGATCAGGCCAAGAGTAGCTTCGGAGAATATTAGTAATTTGACCAGAAAAATATCCGAGGTGGCAAATCCCAATGTAAGCAGAGACGATCCACTTAATCCCAGACTAGTGTAAATATCTCCCACGTTCAGTGACCAGTATATGGCGGCGTAACCGATAATCATGAGCACATACCAAGTGGGGACCAAGAGCATTAATCCTATAGGCGCATAGTAGGCAAAGATAGCGTCCTTTTGCTCGAAGGTTTTGGCAAAGCGCATTATTTTATCGAAAATACGGCGTAATATACCGAAGAGAAAGCGGTTTAGTGGGCTGGCGGCACTGCGTGGCAAGACAAAGGTGGAGATTGCCGAGAAAAGTGTGCCAATGACAATTGACAGCCCAAGCGCGAAGCTTAG
>JABGQV010000131.1 GCA_018648655.1 Anaerolineae bacterium
AAAGACTTCTGGGGCAGTAAAGAAGTAGTTGACGATCTAAAGGCTGACTTAACAGTTCTTCGCGATGCAGCCCGAGTCTTGAAAAAAGCCGGCGCTCTCCATGAAGTTGATGTCTTGGATGAGCAGGCAGCGAGCGAACTGCAACTGTGGAAAGTGATCTGGAAAAAGGTTGCCAGCACCTATGAACGTCTGAAAGAAAAACGTCATGCGCTGGACTTTGATGACCTTGAGATCAAGACCATGACGCTGCTCAGTGCGTCTAAAAAAGACCATCGCCTGGAAGAATTTCTGAGCGGCATCCGGCATGTCATGGTGGATGAACTTCAGGATACCAATCAGGTGCAACAGGCGATCATCTATGCTCTAGCTCACCCAAGCGATGGGGAGAAATTATTTGTGGTCGGGGATGCAAAACAATCCATCTACCGCTTCCGGCAGGCACAGGTCAGCGTCTTTAATCGCACCAGCCAGGATGTGCAAACAGCAACCGGTCACGCTCCAATCGCGCTGGATATATCCTATCGCACCCACAAGCAGCTGGTAAAAGCGATCAATCATATCTTTGAAAATATCCTGAAGCCGCAAGCTGCTGCCTATGAGGATTATGAGGCTAGACCCGGTGCCCTCACGGCAGCTCGGGAAACGTCAAATACGCTCACTCAGCCGGTAGAAGTAATCATTGTGCCTAAAGAGAAAGATGATGGAGAAAAGGTTCTCGCAGAAGAAGGCCGCCTCTTTGAAGCCGAACAGCTCGCTTTGCGCCTGCATGAACTGCATGAATCGCAATTCCAGGTTTGGGATAAGAGCCAAGGCGATTCCGGGGCCTATCGGAATTTCCGCTACAGTGACGCCGCAATTCTTTTCCGCGCAACCACTGCGGTGCCGTTATACGAGGAAGTCTTCAAAAGATTGGGGCTGCCTTATCTAACCATCTCCGGACGAGGCTATTATGATCGTCCGGAAGTGCGCGATCTGCTTTCTCTGCTGGCTGTACTCAATAACCCCGCAGATGATTTAAATCTGGCATCCGTCCTGCGCTCCCCGCTCTTTGGCTTGAGTGATGAAACGCTTTTTCGCCTGCGCTGGTATCAACCGGATGGCAGCCTGGTTGCTGAACCAATCCCGTATAAGAAGGCGCTGCTTAGTCCCCCGTCATCCGGTCAGAATAACCTGATTGAAAACGCAAACGCGATCCTGCAAGAATTATGGAATATGGTGGGGCAAACGGATGTTTGGCGACTGCTCAAATATGCCATCGACCGTACCGGCTACGAAGTTGCACTGGGCTTATTCGATCAGGAAGATGGCGGTGAAGGGCGGCAGCGAAATAATATCCAGAAGTTTCTGGAGATGGCACGTGACCGCTATACGATTAGCCTGTCCCAATTCCTACAAGGCATTCAGGACTTGCGTGCGCGTGAAGCACGGGAGGGTGAAGCTTTGGGCAATGCTCCTGAGAGCGGGGCTGTTCAGATCATGAGCATACATCAATCCAAGGGCTTGGAGTTCCCCGTGGTTGTGGTTGCAGACTTGGGTCGTCCTCCGTTCGGAGGTGTGGGCACGAATCTGCTCCTGCATGATCCCGGATTTGGTTTGGTTTGTAGAACTCGCATAGACCTTGAGTTGGAAAGTCCTACTGGCTATAAGTGGGGCAAATGGTTAGACGGGCGCATGGAAGAAGCCGAGACCAAGCGCCTGATGTATGTTGCCCTGACACGCGCCGGTGACCGTTTAATCTTATCCGGGCAGCAGGGCGGTTCATCCTCCTGGATGTCGCAATTCATATCGGCTCTGGAGATTCCTGAGCATGGGGATGAAGTAGAAGTCTTGGCGTGGGAAGGGTTCACCATAGAAGTGAAGCGTCCAGCTTATCAAGAAGGGGAGGATGCAAGGGGCGGCAAGACTGTTGCCCGTGAAAGCCTTGTCCTGCCAGAAATCCCGACGCTTGCCCAGCCCTTCTCACTACCTGAGCAGGAAAGACATTTCGCAGTCACGCATCTGCAAAGGAGCTTGGCGCGTGACCCTGAAGCCTTACCTATCGTACGACCTGCTGTGCGTAGTGCCGACCCGATTGAAAAAACGACGCGGGTGCCACAATATCTTTTAGGGCGCGTTGTGCATTATGTCCTAGCAAATTGGGCTTGGTTATCCTTGCCGCAAGTAGAGCTTGAAGAAAAAATCGTCCAAAGCGCCCATCGAGAAGGAATCCATGAGACTGAGGCGGTTGCCTTTACTCTGCATAACAGCATGAGGATGATTGATAATCTGCGCCGTTCTCCGCTTTTTGAAGAGATCGAGCAAGCCAAAGAAATATTTAGCGAGCTGCCTTTTGTCTTTGATGCGCCAATTGGAAAACTGCACGGGGTGATTGATTTATTATTCCAAGGACAGGATGATGCGTGGCATTTGGTTGAATGGAAAACGGATTGGGTAGATGAAAACAACTACATGGAAAAGGTTGCTGAGTATCGCCAGCAGACCGCTATTTATGTGAATGCGATCGAAGAAATTCTTGGCGTTTTTCCTGATGCAAGGCTTTGCTTTTTAGGGCGAACAAACCAGATATATACCTTCCCGGAAAAAGAACTCATGGGGGCTTGGGAAGCTTTAGGTGCTCGATAGGAAGAGACGATGGATCAAAGAAAAGCTGTTGGGCAAGGTCTCGGAAGCGATATGAACAAGGTTCTGGCTGGCTATATTAGAAGTTTCTCCAAGCTACGGGCAGACCGTAGTGCTGGCTGGACGGATGCGACCAAAGGACAGGCTCCCCACAAGCCTCTTTTGCTACTCTCGGTTCTTGATTTTTTTGCCGAAGGAAGCATGGATGCAAATTTGATTGAGTTTTCTGCGGAGTTGGCGGAGCTATTCGCCACATACTGGCAGACTGTACTCCCGGATCGGCGCGGCAATATGGCGCTCCCCTTTTTTCACTTACGTTCCAGTAAATTCTGGCATCTTGTTCCAAAGCATGGGCAGGACGAGAACCTGGTAGCTGCAAATCGCGGTTATGCCAGTCAATTGCAAAAGATGATCCTGGGTGCTCAATTGGATGATGATCTCTTTATGCTTTTGCAGAGAGAGGAAAACAGGAATGCCCTGCGCACGGTCTTGATCCAGACTTACTTTGCAGAGGAGTATCACCTCGCGCTGATAGAACAGGGCGAGGTGAACCTACAGGCATATCTTTATAGTCAGAAATTGCTTTCACAATCTTTGGAGCTAGATACTGACGCCCAGCCTAAAGTTCGTGACCAAGGCTTTCGTAAAGCAGTGGTTCGGATTTACGAGCACCGCTGTGCCTTTTGTGGTGTGAGAATGTTAACTTCCAGCGGGCATACTGCGGTGGAAGCGGCACATATCATCCCCTGGAGCGTGAGCCAGAATGATGCTGTGCGTAATGGCATAGCGCTCTGTCGACTGTGTCACTGGACCTTTGACGAAGGGCTGACAGGGGTCTCTGCGAAATACCAAGTGGTTCTATCCAAGGAACTCCGCATGATGTCTCAAAATTTGCCCGGTCATTTATTGACTGTGGAGAGTAGACAAATACTAGGACCAACTGATGATAGTTTTTGGCCGGATTTGGGTGCGCTGAAGTGGCATCGGAAAAATGTTTTTCTAAAAAAGTAGTACCTAAACTTGGGTTTTGATTAGTTATTTTGGCTTTAGACGTATTGCCATTTACATTAGTTATTGGCTATCTGCTAATTGAAATAAATCACCCCGCCGCATACGGACGAGGTATCTGTCTAAAAATGCTTGGTGCTTATTACTCACGCTGCCTGCGGCGGGGTATTGAACCCTTGTAAGGAATAAACGTAAGCTATTTAATCTTTTCGGAGTATTTTTTTGGCAGGGCCTTGAAACAAGCTTTAAGCTCGGATGTGTCTTTTAGTTTTTACCTTGGTTTTGTCTCACAAGCTCTGACACGGTACAATACTTGCGCAAACTGTTTTAGATAGTGCTAACAAGTAATATCGTACAGTTTTTATTTTTTTGACGGTATTCCCAACACTTAGACTTTATGAAAATTGAAATAGAAGTATCCCGTGCGCTAGATGAACTTGCTGATTCTGTAAGGGTTATTGGACCTGTTACTGTAGCGAATCATACTAACTATGTTGTAACAGGCCTTGTAGATACTCACGAGCAAAAGAGAAACTTATGTTGGTGCATATTGGGTTTTATTGGAAATATCATTGAAGCAGATATGAGCATCGATTCAGCCATTGGTAATGGCAAAGTCGCAACCGATAACCTTCAAAGAGCACTTGAAAAGAGACTGGGAGTTGGGGATTCTCTTAGTTTACGCCAAAAAGAAAGAAAGAGGGACCCATTACTGCAAGAACTAATATCACATGTTTTGCTTCTGATCCACCAACGACAAGAAAAACTTTCGGTTTGGTTGGGTACTATTCAAGCAATCTCAATGCCTCATTTATCACCAAATGACTCGGGAATTGACCTTATAGCTATTGGGTCTCTTTATGGTGCCCCGATTTCAATTATAGGGGAAGTAAAAGCCTATGAAAAAAAACCTTGGGATGGATTAAATAATGCCTGCAAAAAGTTTTCAGAAATAGTAGATGGAGACTATGATGATGAAATAAGAGGTGCTTTAAAAAGCCTTACAAAACAAAGTGATATTAGTTTTACAAAAGAGCAACTAGCAAATAATATATGGCGTGAGCAAGGACATTTTGGGGCATTGGTTGGACACGATTCTCAATATGGCAAAAAAGGAAGGAGCCATATTGATGTTAATTTTTCAAGTAACCAGGGCGAAGTATTAAAACAAAACGCTGACAACTTATTCTTTATTAGCTCACCGTTTTATTCAATGAGGTCATTATTCGACGACCTTACAAGTGAGCTCGTAGAACTTTCTAATAAACTATCAGAGACCTTATGATAGATGAATTTTCCCAAAAATTGATTTTAGATTCTCAGATTCCATCTCAGTTATCAAGTATGGAAATACGGGATATGATTTCCCGATCATATTTATCATGGTTAGCTCAAAATATCTTTGATGTGGAAAAAAGCGATGTCTCATCGTTTAAAGATGAGTTAAGACGTATTTCATTAGCCTCATCAATTTTACATTCAGAAAACATCGACAGCTCTGATATTGATGCTACCGCTTTTCTTATCGCAGAATCTGCGGAAGTTTCATCAATGTTTCGGCGTTCAGAGCAACAAGAAGTGCCATCCAATACACTCTTTCGTCTGTTTATTCGATATCTTGATTACGCCAGTTATTATCACTTGGCAGATTATGATGCAAATGCAAATGTAACAGCAAAAATAGCCTTCAATTTACTTGACTCAGAAAATTTCAATGCAGATGGGCTTATTGATGTTGCTCGCGATAGCTACTATCGTTGTCTGGGATATTTCCTTCGAGGAAAATTTGGTAAATGTCAAGATGAGGCTAATAAAAAAACCGAAAGCCCTACTACAGAGGGGCGAGGATATTTATTTCTAAGAACCTGTTTAGCCAATCTTGCAAATAAATATAGGGGACACGGGGACGAGACAATTGATAAGCGACTGAATAATTTTCAATTAGCATTACAGAATAAATCAGTTTCTTATTTCTCTCTTCAGGCAGAAACCTTCAAAGTAATGGCTTTTTATGCAGCAGCTCCTCGTAAAAGCCTACACCAAATGCTTGAAAGTGAGTTTTCAGACCAACAAGAATATTTAAATACGCGCATAAGCGCTCACAACAATCAGGGTTATCCATTTGCCTGGCCGCCAACTCGCAGTTTTTGCCAAAAATACTTTAATGAAAAAAAACACCATGCCGTTATAACTGTGCCCACGGGAGGAGGCAAAAGTTTTCTGGCAGAATTGGCATCAGTAGATGCTTTAAGACGTGGCTGGGTTTTATATATGGCTCCCACAAATGCACTATGCTCACAAATTAAAGCCGATCTCAAAAATAATTTAGCGTCGGTATCTAATATTGATATTGAAGCTTATCTGGGGGAGCTTGAGTATTCAGAAGAATTGCCAAAATTTCAAATGCCACGACAAGTTTTGGTAGTAACTCCCGAAAAAGCCCTTTTACTTCTTAAACGTCAGCCAGAAATATTCCAAGAGTGTTCGGCGGCCATACTTGATGAATGCCATTTATTAGCCAGTAAAAACAGAGGGGATATAGCGGAAGTTGTTCTCGCTTTTTGTCTTTCTCAAAATACTGATGTACGCGTTATTTTAATGTCTGCATTAGTCCAAGATAGTGCTAATTTAGCAAGCTGGCTTGCAAGCAAAACTGGCCAACAGGTTGCAAATATAGATTTAAATTGGAGACCAACTAGAATAGCTCGTCTCACGGTATTACCAGACTGGTCAACACTTGAAAAAAAGCAAAAAGGGAAGAAAGAGTTATTCTCAATTGGAGTAAGAGCGTTTGGAGATACTGTTACCCCTTGGAAAGAAGATACTCCCGTAAGATCTTGGCTATCTCCTATTAGACTTGAACATAAAGATCAACAATTCCCATGGATAAACAATGTTACACGCCATTTGGCTGCACGTTTTGTTGAGAAAAAAATCCCCACCTTAGTATTTGTTCTCAAAAACAGACATCATGCTTTTTCAATTGCTGAAAAATTGAATTTTGAATTCACTATGCAGGAGAGACCTCAAGCCTCTTCAAAAGAGAAGAATTTGATAGAGTTAGCCAATTATGAGCTAGGAACAACTACGCTATTAGCGCAGCTGATTGACGAAAAATGGGCTTCGGTCCATACGTCGACTATGCTGGATTGTGAAAGAAAATTATCAGAAATTTCTTTTGAAAGAGGACGTTCGTTACTGCTAGTTGCAACAGGAACTCTTTCACAAGGTCTCAATTTGGTGGCCAAAGCGGTCATCGTTTGCGGTACTACCTTATCTGAATACGGCAACGGCCTAGATAATGATCCCGTTGAGTTGCGCACTCGTTCTCTCACTCAGGTACTCAATGCAATGGGCAGAGCGGCAAGAGCAAATATCGCTTGCAGGGGCACTAGTATTATCGTTCCTGATATCCTGCCAAATAATATAAACCAAAACATATCCAAACAGGATGTTCTTCAGATCGTCCCTTCTCTTCGCAACAAAGACGCATCTTTGGAGATTAATAGCCCAATTAGAGACAAGCTACTGTCCACATCAACAAACTCAACAGACACAGCCCCAAGCAGGATTGAACGCTCTTTATTAGCTTTATTACCTATTGGCTCAGAACATCTAGGAACTACAATCAACTTTACTCTTGGGAATTTTGAAATAGTAAATAGTGAAGCTACGCATGCAATTATTCGCCGTTTAGAGTCAATCAAGACAAATGCTATCACAAGTGGTAGCAAAGAGTGGATATTAAAGGCTGCCTCATTTGCAGGAGTCGAATATGAACTTGCTGATAATCTTTACGCCTTTATCTATAGCTGCGTTAGCGATACAGATTTTTACCCACCCGACGATTCGTATAACGGCTGGGCATTTTTCCTTTTTGATTGGTTACAACAATTGCCGGCATATGTAACATGGGACTTGTTGAAATTGCACATAAAAGCTTGGCATTATTATTGGGGGAAGGACAAAGATCCCAATTTAGTTCAATTATTTGAAAAGATTGGGTATCCTGAAAAAGAAACTGATGAATCCAAAGAATTTATAGAGCAGTTATGGGGAAATATGCGTCTAACGGTTCAAGCTTGGCTAGATGGTGAGACATACCTAAGAATGGGAGAACTTCTAACGAGGCGAGAATGCTCTAGCGATAAAGAAAATAAAAGAACATCACCAGGATATCATCTTCCAAGGGCAATAATGTGGAAGCAAGGATTTATCGAGCGTCTAGCCCAATTTGCAGGTCTTTTATTAGCTATACAAAATCAATGGGTAGAAAACGAGCCAGATTCAGCACCTTATTGGCTTTCAAGTACCAGCACATTGCATACGTTACCAATAGGACTACGTGATGGTGTTCAAAACCCTTTCGCGGCAGCTTGGTTTAGACATGTCATACAAGAGCGTCGTGCTGCAAATCTCCTGCAAAAATTAGCCCCTTTGCAGAGTGAGGCGATGTCGGATATACAGGAAGCTTGGACCGATGTTCAACAGTCATTAGTTAAGTTTCTTCAAATAGATGATGAACGAAAAATCGTGAACGCTCTCAAACAATTATTAAGCACTCTGTAGTAGTATTTTCTTTGCCTTAGCCATGTGTCACGGTTTCTGACCTATGATTTCCTCATTACATCTTCTCTTTTAACTCTCTACCTGAAATGATTGTTGACACTTTTACCTTCATTAATCTCAACTCATCATGCTTTTTTATAGCAGGATCAATAATATGCGATTTCAATATTTCAATTAGAGTATCCAAAGTGTTATAAGAGATTGTGTCCAATACCGAGTGGTGTTGTTGTAAACCTTTTATCATTGCAAATGGCAATTCACCTTCTTGGATATTTCTGCCCGACCTAATCGTATAATTCTATCCTACCCATATTGTGCAACCAAACCTTCTAATGTCACTTTTTTGGTAATTGCATCGTGGGAGATTTTCACATATTTCCAGGTTTGTAACCATTCTTCAGCGAATGGTTACTGGCATGTTAGCACCAAGTTACGGATACATCCTGCTTTGCTAACACATCCATGGCAACCATCTCATGCTCAATTATTTTACTTCATACCCTGCGGTGTTCGCCTGTACGTTGATTAAGAATCCCTCCGTCTTCTGTTTGACACTTTAATTATCGGAATTATACAACAGGTGCTTCTACAACTTAAAT
>JABGQV010000048.1 GCA_018648655.1 Anaerolineae bacterium
ACGGAGGGCTTTATCCTGCCAAAATGGGATGACGTTCTGCGCGTAGCCACTGCGTGTGATAGGTGAAACTTTGTAGGATGTTTTGGGGCGGGTGTCGAGGGTGTCGAGGTCGGCGAGAGTGTGGCAGCAGATTTCGGGATAGGTGGAGGTGGATTTTGGCGCGATGCCCCGTTCGCCGACGATGAGTTCGCCCGCGTTGAAGACGATTTTTTTGCGCCCGAGAACGTAGGCGAAGCCTTTGGCGCGCTGGACGGGGATGGATTCTAGCCCCTGATTTTTTTTGTAGAATTCGGTGATTAGCTCTGCCCGCTCCGAGTCGATGGTTGGGGCAGCGTCAAGGGATTGTTGGCGGAGGGTTTTTACTCTTTTATTCATTTTTTACTCCTTGTATCACGAATACCCTTACGGGCACATGTGTTGCGAATTTTTTAACACGAATTACGCGAATGGCGCGAATTTTTTGTAGGCGAAGATGACAGTCACCTACTAAAAGATTTATGGCGTTCAACCATCCCATAATGGAATGTGTTTTTATCCAAAAATCTACAATTAGGTGACTGTCATCTCATCCAAGGAGTAATTTAGAAGGGGATGAAGTAGGTGGGGAGGCGGAGGGTTTTGGCGTGGTGGTTCATGAGGTTAGAACAACTTGTCTTGGCTTGATGTTTTTGTAGTTTTTGGTCCTTTACGCTCAGCTTCTGTTGGTTTTTCAAAATCGTTAGATTTGAATAAATCACTTTCTATAATCAAATCTAACGATTTTGCCAATTTGGGGAATAATTCAATCGTGTGTTCCAATACCCATAGCAAGTCTAGAAGTTCTTCATCAAAGCTCCATATTTTTGGACGAATTTCATCTAAAGGAGAAGATTTTTTCCCTTTACGTTTGAGCATACGATAGCCCAGCCAAGATTTGACAACTTCAAAACGTGAAATGCTAAACTCCCACACTTGCGGACTAACATTCTTGAAAACACCTTTCCCGACGTATAATTCTTGGTCAGAATAGCTGTAAGAGAAATCTTCAGGGTAATCAGTTTGAGTTGAGGGCGTGCCAACTTTACAGCGGGCTTTTCCTGACGGGAGTTTCCCTGCTTTTTTGCCAGCAGGAACGAAGCGTTCCCCATAAGTGTGTAGCCATAACAAATTTTCCCCTAATGCTACAGTTTCTTTGAATAATAGCGCGTTTTTAGTAATTGGAATTCTCGGACCTGGAATAGTGAGTTCGTCCCAGAATTTTTTCACATATTGTGGTGAAGCTAAAATAGCATAGAAATATGCGAAGAAATTTTCTGGAGAAATCGTTTCTTCAAAAGTCTGGTTTAACTTTTCCAATACTCCCGTGGTAATGTTTGCATTAGTCGCATCAATATCTTTCCAGAGGGGGATTACATGTTTTGCTCCAAAGGAGCCACGAAAGTGGTCTAAATCAGGAATAAGAGTTGTTGCGGTTGCAGAAGAGCCTTCTCCAAGCACATTTGTAAGCAGGCTGGTAAGATAGATTTGTTTGTTACTGTGTGCGCTTTGAAGTGTAGGGCGCGGGCGGTCACAAAGTCTATTGTCTAGCAAAACCCAACGGCGATCAAAACTACGATAAGCATATTGAGACATTTGAAATGATGGTGAGTTAGGGGGCAGTGTGTTGATAGCTGGAAGTTTTTTTCCACTACCATCAAGAGCGGGGTAAGTTTTACTTATCTTTCTAGCACCAGTTTCTTTAAGTGCTTGACCACGCTTAGTTAAAGGTAAATTTAGCATTTCCTTCCAGCGATCTTCAAGTACCGTTTTACTTTCGCAAATTGGCCAAGTGCGCTTAAATTGTATTCCATTTTCCTGCCAAGGGAAAATATCGGTGATTAGTGGCCAATCCCAATAATCGCCATCACCACCTGGAAGAAATTCATCTTGCCAACCATTTAGGCATTTCCGCCACTTAAAATCCTGAAAACTAGTAACGCTTTCCAAGATTGCCAGTTTTTCTTTCTCTGTACCCTCTACTCGTGTATAACGAACCCTTGCAGGTTTTTCAAGTTGAGTTTCAGCGTAACGGACACCAATTGCAATGGCAACAGGTGTTCTGATTGCAAAAACATTATCCGTAATTCTCGCTCCCAGACTATCACCTTCGAGGTCAATAATCCATAAATCATCAAAGGTTTGACGCATATTTTCACGAACACCAGCAAAACCAGGTCCGCGTAAATATGACGATGCTGTAATAAAACTTACTATTCCGGGGCCAGATTTTGATTCAAAAACCTTCCATAAAGCCCAACGCCAAAAATAAATATAGTCATTGTAGAGATTCTTTGCGTGGAGACCTAAACCACTTTTTGTAAGCGGAGTTATGAAGTCTTGCAACGGTGCTTTTTTATCATCCTTGCCCTCGCCAAAGCGTATCCAACCACCTTTTAATTTTTCTTCTGATTTGTTGGTTCTTTGTTGACGATCGTAGGGAGGATTGCCAATGCAAACAAAAACAGGTGTTTCAGCTTTCACTTTTCTAGAACGTTTATGTTCTTCACCTAGTGGGCGGTAAAGAAGCGGCAGTTCCGGTGGTTTTTCATTGGGAGATTCAAGCGTGTCAGTTAAATAAATATGCACACCATCGTCTGGTACTTTGCCTCCTTCCGCTAAAATTTGTTGAGTTAGTCGCAGATGGGCAACTGCGTATGGTCCTACGAGAAGTTCAAAGGCATGCATATTTTTTGCAGCTGATGTCGCATATTGCGCTCGCATCCCAGCACCTTTGGTTTTCGCAACTTGTTCCAGTCCATGTTCAATGGCTGTCAAGGAATAAGTTCCTGTCCCTGCGGCGGGGTCAAGAGTAACAACATTTGGGTCTACAAAAGAAAACTCAGCGTCAAATTTTTGAGATAATAATTCTGCAACCAAGCGAACTTGAGTTTGGATAATAGGCAAAGGCGTGTAATATACGCCCCTGTCATTACGCATTTTGGGATCATAAGCTGCTAGGAAATCTTCATAAAAATACAGCCAAGGATCACCCTTGCTTTTTTCAGTAAGTGTTTGCACATCAATGGCTGCAATGATTCTTTCTAATAACCCCACAGGAACAGAAATCTCTTCTCCTGCACTTTCATCGCCTAGAATTTTCAATGTATCAGATAGCAGGCGGTGACCTGTACGAATAGTTTTCACTGCTTTTGAAATAGATAGCTCATCTGCTCCTGAAAATTGTGCTAGCAATAATGCGTAAGTGAGTGTTTGTGCGTAAGCGTTTGCGAATTGATTATCGTCTGCGTCAGGAAATAAGTATTTACGCCAATCTGTGGCTAGAATACTAAGATTTGATTTTGGGTTTTGTAAAGAGGCAGAAACATCTTCTCGTAAAAAACGACAAATTGGGGCTAATAATTCAGCTAAGGCGCGGGGAGAAGAGGGAACAATTGGTTCCCAGTTTAGAAAATCTCTAAGAAGGCTAAATAATGATTTTGCATCATTTTCATCTACAGCTTTTGCCCCATCAGTTGTTACTTCTCCAGAAAACTTTATAATTTTCCCGATTCGTTTTCCATTTCTATAAAGTGCCCATTCATTACCGTCGGTGTAAATCAAGTTCGGTAAATCTTTAAATTTCTCCCATTGTTTTTTGTTTCTCCCGCGTAATCGAGCGGTATTTGCTCCATACCCTGGAGCTTTTAACTCTATGTGTCCAGCAACTAAAGACTTTATAGTTATTCCAATATCAGGGCGTCCTGCTAAATCATCTACTTGTACTTCTGTGATGGTTTCAATTTCTAAATTTAATAAACTCCCTGCATTTTCTAGCAAACTCGCCACTGGACTTTTAAGCTGATCTTCAGGTTGAAAAGAAACAGGAAGAGAGTATTTAGACGTTAGCTCTGTAGCATATGTTTTAAGGAAAGATTGAAATTCTTTCATTTTTTGTGCCCTTTAGATTTTCTAAACAAGGAATGTATTAAATTGTGGGTTGGTGGAGAAATCTCCCTCTATTCTAACGCTAAAATCCCGTTCTTGAAAATATGCCTAATCATTTTCATAAAAACGCAAAGCCATATGCCCCGCCACCAAGCGTACTTCGGGGTGAGCAGCGACAAGCTCTCGAATGCAGGGAGCATGATGATACATAAAATAGCGCGCAAACCAGCGCGGGACAAGATCCACGCGGGCGTTGTAGGGCAGGGCATCGCTACCGTATAGAATCCAGCCTTCGCCGTCTCGTATTGCTACGCTTGCGTGACCGGGGGAATGTCCGATTAAAGGGATTAGCCAGATTTCGGGATCGAATCCCTTTAGCTGAATGGCGTCAAAATCAAACCACTTTTCACCTGTTAGCTTATGCTGTACCCAATCGGGTTTATGCTCCCAATGTTCTGGTTCATATTTCCAGCTTGGGCGTGCCATAACGTGATCATATTCTTCTTTGTAGATATGCACCTTCGCCCAAGGGAAATCGGATAGCCCTCCGGCATGGTCAAGATGTAGGTGGCTGATGATAATATGATGAATATCTTCTGGGCGGTATCCCAGCTTTTGGACGAGATGAAATGCTGTTCTTTCGAGACCTTTTGAAGCGCGGTAAAAATATTTGTAATAGCGCATTCTCTGTGTGGGGTGGAGGTGGTCGCGGCGACCGATGCCAGTATCAATCAAGACAAGTCCCTGATTTGTTTCGACGAGCAAAAAGGTCACGCTGCCTTTTATGAAGGTTAGATAGGGTTTAATTTTAAGGCTGTTTAAAATATGGATAGTCATTTTTTATTTATTCACTGCTGGGAAAGATAAAATAATCATATATGACGAATACTTTTTTGTCTATATTTTTTTGATAGACAATCCCTTTTATAAAAAAGCACAAAAATTGCTTTTACATGAATTCTAAATGCTATAATTATCAAAATATTCCTACATCATAGCTAAAGGAGCCATCCATGTTTCTTCTCAATCCTAAAAAATATCAACGCGATTTTTCTGATGAAAAGACGCGGGAAATCATGCTTAAAACAATTGCTTTTTTTGAAAATAGAGGCAAGGTGAAGCTCAAAGAAGATGATCATGCTCGCCTTTGGTATGCTGATTTTCTTGAATTCATTAAAGAAGAAAAAGTTTTTGCAACTTTGCTTACCCCAGAAAAATATAGCGACGAGGAAAATACACGCTGGGACACATCGCGCAACTGCGCCTTCAATGAAATTCTTGGCTTTTATGGTCTTGCCCATTGGTATACATGGCAAGTTAGTATTTTAGGGCTGGGTCCCATTTGGATGAGTCCCAACGTATCCCTCAAAGAAAAGGCGGCGCAATTATTGCGAGATGGCGAAGTTTTTGCCTTTGGACTATCCGAGCGTTTGCACGGCGCAGATATTTACTCCACAGCAATGACGCTTAGCCCTCAAGAAGATGGCAGCTATCTCGCAAATGGTGAGAAATACTATATCGGGAATGCCAATATCGCCCCAATGGTTTCTACTTTCGGGAAAATGGCAGATACGGGGGAATACGTTTTCTTTGCCGCTGATTTTCGACATAAAAGTTATGAGTTGGTTAAGAATGTGACTAACAGCCAAAATTATGTTGGGCAATATATCTTGGATGATTACCCGATTACGGAGGAGGAGATTCTTTCTCGTGGACAAGATGCTTGGGATTCGGCTCTCAACACGGTCAATGTAGGTAAATATAATTTGGGTTGGGCTTCGATTGGGATGTGTACTCACGCATTTTACGAAGCCATTAATCACGCGGCAAATCGGCGTCTATATAAAATGTACGTAACCGACTTCCCGCATGTAAAACAAATGTTCACAGATGCTTATGCGCGTTTGGTCGCCATGAAACTCTTTGCGCTACGAGCGGCAGATTATATGCGAGCTGCTTCCCCTGACGATCGGCGTTATCTACTCTATAACCCGATGGTCAAGATGAAAGTGACTACGCAGGGAGAAGAGGTTATTAATTTGCTTTGGGATGTGATTGCAGCGAAAGGTTTTGAAAAGGATATGTTCTTTGAGATGGCTGCGCGCGATATCCGTGCCTTGCCCAAACTTGAGGGGACGATTCACGTCAATATCGCTTTGATTGTCAAGTTTATGCCCAATTATTTCTTTGCGCCCGCCGAGTATACTGATTTACCGAGACAAGATGAACCTAAAAATGATGATTTTCTCTTTGAGCAGGGGCCAACACGTGGGCTGGGAAAAATCTGCTTCCATGATTATAAAATCGCTTTTGAAAATTACGATTTGCCTAACGTGAATCTTTTTCAAGAGCAAGTGGCTGTATTTAAAGAATTTTTGGCGATGGCAGCTCCAGATGCTTCGCAGCAAAAAGATACCGATTTTCTGATGGCAATGGGAGAGTTATTTGCGCTGGTTGTTTACGGGCAATTAATCCTTGAGAATGCGGAAATCTACGAAATAGATGAAGCTCTGGTTGATCAGATTTTTGATTTTATGGTGCGCGATTTCTCTAAATTCGCTTTGCAGCTATATGGTAAACCAAGCAGTACAGATGAACAAATGGCATTTTGCCAGCGCATGATCCGCAAAGTAGTGGTTGACGAGGCACGTTATCAGAAAGTGTGGCAAGAGCATGTATATGCGCTTAAAGATATTTATGAGATGGATTTATAGGGAAAGACTTTGGGTCCTATTAAATGCATAAACCCCGCTAAAGTGAAAATAACTTTAGCGGGGTTCTTTTTTAAAGAAGGATTATTCTTTTTCTTTTTGTTTTTCTGCTAGCCTTGTCTTTACATCTGTCTTTTTGAGTGAAACAGTTGTCAAATCTTCTTTTTCATCTTCACCAAAGACCACTACAGTGATATGTTGGTTGAGAAAATCAGGAGGGGATTCATCTTTACCGGGGGTGACTTGCCCAAGGGTATACCCACCAATGAGGGGAATATCTTTACCGAGAATATCTTGAACGGCTTTGACCTCTGCACCGCTTTGCGCTTTTAGAAGCATTTGCCAAGCAATATCAGCTAAGATTAAAGCAAATTTTGGTTTGACATCCCCTAGGGAAATGAGCGCTTTTTGTGTGGCTCGTTGGGCGGCTTCGATACAGGTTGCAGGGCTGCCCGTAAGCAAGTAAGCGTCTGTTCCATCACGAATGGGGGCATTCATGCGGAAGCTCCCATCTGCTTCTACACGCAGGGGCGAGCGAACAAGCAGGTCTCCATCTCCTTTTTCGATTCCTAAAGGGTAGAGACGCACTAAATAATTGAGTGGAGGAAAGCCCCAGTCGCGGGCGGGGTACCCAAATAGGGATGAATAGGCTTCAGATGCAGGCCGACCATCAAGGGCGCGAATCCAAAATCCACGTGAGCGAGTGATGCGAAATTGGCTACCAATAGGGCGCCAGCCATAATCGGAGCCTACGCCAATTTTCAGGTTTCCTTCAATGAGTGCGGCAGCTAAACTTCCTGAGCCAGCTCGGACTCCAGCAATTTGATTGGTGGTGCCTGTATGTGGATTCCCGCTTGATAGCCCGCCAATAAGTGAGATTGGTGATCCTGTTAAGGCAAGGCACATTTGCTCGGCATCACCGTTGAAACCGTCGGCAAAAAAGAGTATCTTCTTGTCCTTTGCATCGGTAACCGAAGCAAGCTCACGCAAGAGCGTTGCGGTTTCTCGTCCACTTTGGGCATATCCAGGCAGCCAGTGCTCGCTTACTTTTATATCTGGGCTGCTTAGTAATGCTACGGCAACTGAATTTTTAGTTTGTCCAGAACTGGTGAGCGCAGATGCAGATGAAAATCCAATTGTGGGGGTATTACCCAAGAGGCTGGAAACGCTACTGGCAACACGTTTTGCATCGTAATAGCGTGACGCAACAATAATGGCTAGAGAGGGATTGCCTTCGCCAAGTTTCTTAAGTGCCCGATGCGTGGCCTGTAAGCCTGCTTCGCGTCCATCAAATGCTTGTGCTTGTCCTACTACTGCTTTTAGGGTCATGGCTTTGCCTATTTTTCTGCTACTGGTACGGTAAAGTGGAAGGTGCTGCCCTCACGGAATTTGCTCTCAAACCAGGTGCGTCCGCCTTGCATTTCGATAAGACTTTTAGTGATATTGAGGCCTAGTCCAGTACCTGGAGCTTCGCGAGCTTTTTGGTCTTCTGAGCGGAAGAATTTTGTAAATACTTTCTCTTGGTCATCTTCTGTCATGCCAATGCCATTATCTTTAACCCAGATATGGATAACATTTGGTGCTCCTTCTGAATCCCATATATTATCGGCCTCTTCTGCGCCAATAATAATATGTCCTCCTTCTTGAGTATATTTATAGGAATTACTCACAAAGTTGACTAATACTTGCTCAACACGCGTGCTGTCTGCCCAAATATTGGGAAGATCTTCTGGTACTTCAAGTGAAATAGTTTGTTTCTTCTCGGAGATTTGTTTATCTGTAGAGCGGACTGCGTTGTCGATAATTTCTGAGATATTAGAGGGAGCAAAGTCTATGCGCAGGAGACCAACTTCGATTTTTGAATTATCGTTTAAGTCTGAAACGAGGGTAGACATACGGATGACGTTGGAGCGAATGGTTTGGAGGAAGTTTCCTTGATTTTCGTTTACTTCGCCTACTGCACCTGCAGCAAGAAGTTCTGTATATCCCTTGATTGATGTCATTGGATTTTTAAGTTCATGAGCTACAAAGGAAACGAAGTCGCTTTTAGCGATATTTGCGGCTTCAACTTCTGCGTATAATTGGGCGTTAGCGATAGAGATGGCTGCATGATCGCTGAGGCGACTTAAGAAGTCGAGATCAACTTCAATTTTTTCGACACTTTCCAAAAGGATTAGTCCAACGATATTTGCTTCTCGGCGGAGGGGAACAACAATTTGAGTTCGTGTGCCAGATAATAAACCGCCTTGTTGCGCAGGGTTAAGTTGGAGTGTTTCAGGTTGACCACTCTCAGTGGCTTTAATCATGGTCGGGAGTTCAAGAGGCAAGGTTTTATCTTTATAATAATCAAGTTGATTGCCGTAACCTTCTTGCGCCATAATATAGATGCCGTTTTCATCAAGGTTGCCAATTAGCCCCGCTTCTGTTTGAGAGCGACGCATTGCCCATTCTAAGGTAGTGCGCATAGCACGATCGGTTTCGAGACTAGCGTTGAGCTCTCTATCAATACGCTGCATGATGGATAACTCTTCGACACGAGCGCTAAGTTCTTGATCTGTAAGGGTATATAGGCGAGCGTTTTCTACAGCGACTGCGGCTTGTCCAGCAAAGGCGGTTAGCAAGTTCTCATCACCATCAACAAAGGGAAGGCCATCTTTTTTGTTGATGACTTCAACAACACCGATGACATTTCCTTTAACTTGGAGTGGCACAGCAAGTAAAGCCTGAGTCACAAATCCGGTCTTTTCATCGGTACTTTTTGCAGTACTTTTTAGCCAATCTTTTGTATCTTGTGTATTATTCTCTACAACAGGAGCGCGTGTTTCAACAGCTTTTCCAACAATGCCTTTTCCTGGGGGAATACGCTTCCCAATCAAATCTCCTGCAGCAGGTCCTACAGTGACAGTGAAAACCAATTCCTCGGTGTTTTCATCAACCATAAAGAGTGTTCCTGCTTCACAGTCAAGAATCTGAACGGCGCTTTCGAGAATATTTTGAAGAAGTGGTTCATGTTCCAATGTTGACGTAAGTTGTTGTGTGATTTCATTTAGCGTAGAGAGTTGTTTGGCACGTCTTTCGGTTTCTTGAAGCAAGCGAGCTTTAACAATGGCGCCTGCTGTTTGATCGGCAATTGCTCGAAGTAAATTTAGTTGTTTTTGAGTATAGGTTGTATTTGGATCACGGTTTCCAACACTGAGGGCGCCAATTGTTTCTGAGCCAGCATTAAGTGGAACACCTGCCCAAGCAAAAACTTTTTGTAGTGAGGGGACAACATTAAGGCGTTGACATTCTTGTCTGTAGTCTTGTGCAAGAAGGGCACGGCTATTGCGAGCAACCCATTGACCAATACCCTGATTATAAGGGAGAGGGAGATTCTCTTTTTCTTCAAGACGTTGTCTGCCCTCAATACAAAAAGCATAGTAGAAATACCCACCGGTTGGATTGAGCAGAGTGATATGAAAATCAGCAGCAGGGATAATTTGAGTTGTTTGAGCAAAAATTAATTCAAGTACATCGTTAAAGGAGAGTGTGATACTAACGCCCTGTGAGATGCGAGTAAGAGCGTTCATTTCTTCAACTTGTTTTTCCATATTGACAACAACCTGAGCTCGTTCTATAGCGATTCCAGCTTGGTTGCTTAAATTAGTAAGAAAATCAAGTTCTTGAGGAGTATATGGGTCTCCTGAAGGTCGCAAGCCTAAGGCAATCCATCCCATTAGCCTATCTATGCTTTTGAAGGGTACAAAAAGATGGGCACTAAGTAAAGCAAGGCGAGTACTTTCTACCTCAAATTCAGATGGGGGATTTATGGGATTGTAATAAAAGGGTTGGTCTTCAATTTTTAACGTTTCAACCAATACGCTTGTTTCGGTAAAGCGGATATCACTACTTATTTTGCCCTTGTAATTCATTGCTGTAAATTGATTGCTTGCAGAATCATGAATATAGATATGCAAAATGCTTGGCATAAGGCTTTCGCCAATTGCTTCTTGGAGCGATACTGCAATCCCTGAGAGATCTTTAGCGTTGGTTATTTTCTGACTAAAAACTTGTAACTGTTCTTGGAAAGCGTGCTGCCCTCTAAAAAGAATTCCATCAATTAACTTTTGAAGCCTATTTCGTAGAGGATGTATGAAAAGAGCTATAGCGGTAACTAATGCACCAATTGCCCACGGGTTATTTGCGGGGATTTGTGCCCCAGTGGCCAATCCAATTCCCCATAGAATAAGCCCATAGCCCAGACTTGCTATAGTTGTTAAGCTAAGCACTAGTAAGCTGCGGCTAAAAACATAATCTACTTTAAATAGACGATAACGCAAAATCGCATAACCTATAATTATAGGGAAACCAATTGTTGTGCCGAAGAGATAGGGGCTGAAATTCATGGAGCGGAAGAAAGAAATAAACAACCACGTCCCAACAGGAGCAAAAGAAAATAATATCCCCCACCACGTCATTTTGATTTGTTGTTTGGCTATAGGTGATTTATCGGTATTGCTACGAAATAGAAGAAGGCCAACAAAAAAGAGAACTGAAAGCCCCGTAAACCCGTAGATTAGTTGCCATTTTTGAATATAAGCTGAAGCATTTTCTAAATCATAAGTACTTAAGATAGAAAAGAAACCTAATAGAAGAGCAATAACATATCCTACTTTGCGAATAAAAGGTTTGTTTTTCGTAAGATTGAACTCTCGCGGAAAAATTAAAGATAAATCTAGTAGAGAACCTCCAACAATAGCAACAGAGAAGAACCATATTATAGTAAGGAAATGAGTAGTATAAAGATCAAAAAGAGCTACGGCACTTAGAGAGAAGGATGTTGCAAAGAAAATAAAAGCACGTCCTGAACTCTCTGAAAGGCGTAATTTTGACATCCATAAACCGAGCACCAAATAGACGAGTCCGATAGCATAAGGAAAATAAAAATATTTAAATTTATCTGTTGCTGGGAAAGCCATTAAACTAAGGCTTTTAGTGGTTTCTCCTCCCTCTTTTTGCAAATAAGTGATTTCAATTTTGTCACCAACTTTGTAGGCAGAGAGAACTTTTTGTACATCATCGGAGCTGGAGACTTTTTCTCCTTCAATTTCAATAAGTTGGTCCTCAAGAATTACCTCTGTATCAAAAAGCGCCCAGTCGCTTTCCCCTACACCATTAAAGACCATCGAGTGTTCAACAAAGGCGCCAATAAAAGGCGTTTTCCACCATCGAAACGCGAGAATAGGGGTAATAATAAAAATTATAATAGCCACAGCCTGATAAGCTAAAATAGTGGCTTCCATGATTTTATCGCGCGTTTTTTTCTTTTCAATAGGTTGAGTAATGCTCATAATTCACCTTATTGCTTTGGGGGAGATTTAATTTTTATTTCTGTAAGATAACTAGTACCGATTTTACTCTAAAATTTCTCAAAAGAAGATAGTTATTTCATAACAAAATCGGTCTGCAATGAGACCGATTTTGTTAAAATTTATATTTGGAATGAAAAACCGTGCTCTACACGTTTTGAATTGGTGTGCCTTCGGTTAGCATCTTTTTGCTGTGGCGCCTCTTCTGCTTATGCAGCAAGTCTGCTTGGGTGCAGTCGCCCAGCCCAAAACACCTATGTTGCGCTTATACGTCTAAATTTCGAACATCTTGTGCGTGGGTTTGAATAAAACGTCTTCGTGGCGGAACAGCAGCCCCCATCAACATATCAAATGTTCGGTCTGATTCTGCGGCATCCTCGATAGTGACGAGGAGCAAGGTGCGGTGTTCGGGGTCCATTGTTGTTTCCCAAAGTTGAGTAGGGTTCATTTCACCCAAGCCCTTATAGCGCTGTAAGCTAACTTTTTCACCCTTCGGGATTTTTTTTATATAGTCTTCTCTCTGATCTTCAGTATATACATATTCTGATTTGCGTTTATGAGAGATAAGGTAGAGTGGAGGTTGAGCAATATAGAGATGGCCTTCGTCAATTAAGGGTTGCATATAGCGGAAGAAGAAGGTCAGCAAAAGAGTGCGGATATGGCTACCATCTACGTCGGCATCGGTCATGATAATTACACGCCCATAGCGTAAGCCGCTTACGTCAAAACTTTCGCCAACGCCAGTGCCAAGAGCAGAAATGAGGGCTTTTACTTCCTTATTCCCTAAAATCTTATCAAGACGAGCGCGTTCAGTATTTAGAATTTTGCCACGTAGCGGCAAAATTGCCTGGAAGTGACGGTCACGGCCTTGTTTAGCGGACCCACCTGCCGAATCGCCCTCTACAATATATAGTTCGGTTTTATTTGGGTCTCTCTCAGAACAATCGGCCAGCTTGCCAGGTAAAGTTAGGCTTTCTAAAGCTGATTTTCGAATGATTAGGTCGCGTGCTTTGCGTGCAGCACTGCGTGCTCGGGCTGAAGTAAGGCATTTATTGATAATTATCTTTGCAGCAGAAGGGTTTTCTTCTAAGAAAGTACTAAATGCTTCACCGATAATTTTTTGTGCGTGTGTTTGCACTTCGGGATTCATTAGCTTAACTTTGGTTTGGCTTTCAAATTGTGGTTCAGGATGCTTAATGGAGACAATAGCGGTTAGGCCTTCGCGCGTGTCATCGCCTGTGAAGTTTTTATCTTTTTCTTTGAGAATTTTAGATTTGCGTGCATAATCGTTGATGACACGTGTTAATGCAGCGCGTAAACCAGTTAGATGTGTCCCGCCATCAATAGTGTTAATTGTATTCGCAAAAGCATATACAGATTCGGTAAAAGCATCGGTATATTGAATTGCGGCTTCAACACTGATGTCATCTATGGTTTTTTCCATAGAAACAACTCTATGCAAAGTTTTTCGGTTGCGGTTCATATAGCGAACAAACGATGAAATTCCGCCTTCAAAATAGAAGTTCATCTCTTTATCATGTCGTTCATCTATAAAGCTGATCTTAACGCCGCGTGTGACAAATGCCATTTCACGGAAGCGATGAACGAGCGTAGAAAATTTATAGCTGAACTCGCCTAGAAAAATAGTAGTATCGTATTTGAAGGTAACGCTTGTTCCCGTGTCTTTGACCTGTGTTTTGCCAATAACCTTGATGTCTCCTTGTGGAATTCCACGTTCATAGCGCTGGAGATGAACTTTGCCATTTTGTCGAACTTCGACTTCGCACCACTCAGAGAGGGCGTTTACTGCACTAACACCAACACCGTGCAAACCACCAGAAACTTTATAGCCGCCTCCGCCAAATTTGCCGCCTGCGTGGAGTTTTGTCATAACAACTTCTAGGGCTGACATTCCTGTTTGTTTATGTATATCGACAGGGATACCACGACCATTATCTCTGACCGTGACACTTTCGTCTTTATGAATGGTTATGCTGATTTCATCACAAGAGCCGGCTAAAGCTTCGTCAATAGCGTTATCAACAACCTCATAAACGAGATGGTGCAAGGCTTTGATGTCCGTTCCGCCAACATACATACCGGGGCGACGGCGAACAGCTTCTAAACCTTCTAAAACCTGAATATCATTTGCTGTATACGATCTGTTTTCTTTAGCCACAAAAACCTCCTGGTGCTTATTGAGCCTGTGCTGAAGTTGCTTTTGAATCTAGTTTCTTTAAAAGCGTCTCAAGCCAGACATTCATGTCATTATAATAAATAAAACTAGCTGCCAATAGTGATGTAGTGATAAAGGCGTGTCCTAAAATGCCCACTAACATCATCCATGATGTGCTGGACGGTGTTAGCCAGAGGATGTTGAAACCCTGACTGAGAATAATTATACTGATAACAAAGAAACTGCTGGTGGGCAGTGTGAAACGAGAAAGATGAAGACTGCTTAAAATAGAACGAAAAAGATTTTCTTTTTTCGTGAAGATACCATGTGCAGAAAAAAATATAGGCACAACAATCCACATGGTGAAGAATGCTAGAAAAAGAAAAGCGACCTGAGCTAAAGTAGGGTTGATTTCTTTAAAAATTAAAAAAAAGAGTAAGAGAGGTGCACCAAAAGTAATTATGACGATAACCCAAAGCACTGCCAATAAGCTAGCTTGCAAAACAACTTTTCCTAGCCAACGAAGATTTTGCCCTTTATCTGCGATAGTTGCTTTTGCAACCCATGCAAAGTAGACACTACCTAAAATCCAGCCTGTTAGGGTTAGTCCTCCAAACCATAAGAAAAAGCTAAAGTCAGATTTTATTTGAAGGGCTGCAACTTCTCCTAGAGGACTTGATGTGGAAAGAATTTGGCGCATTAGGCTACTTATTCCTATGGGAAAAGTGCGCAAGAGCCCAAAAAGGTTTATGTCTTGTAGAATTAATTCGTTTAGTGTTTTTTGATATAGCTCTATCTCAGTCGGGCTGATAATTTCTTTCTGCACAAGTGTTTCTAGTTGCGCTAAAACTGAGCGAAGCAAATTATTTGCTCGCAGTTGTGGCCCAAGCCATAGAAAGATGTCCAAGAGAAGCGGTAAGAGGATAATTTCTATTCGACTGGCGGTTATATCAAAGCCAGATTTGATAGAGGAAACTATGCCTGGAGGAGGGGAAACTTCACCATTTTTGATAAGATTCATAACCCATCAATTTTACCATACTGGCTTGCTCTTGGCATCTTTCTGGGAGGCAGGTACAATGGAGAAATATCAAATTATTTTAACGGAAATTCCATGAAAAAAAATCATTATCCTCCAGATTCTAATCGTATTAGTGTCTTAGTAGCAACTGTCTTATTGGCTTTTGCGCTAGCGCGTTTGCTATCTACCTCTGCGTATGTGATTGCTTTCGAGATTTTAGGAAGAGTTATTCGCCTTGAGTTTGATTTGCGTATAATGGTTATTCTTTTAGCATCTGGCCTGACTGCTACGGGAATGGACTGGCTTTTGCGCAGTCATCCTCTAGTAGAAAAAAAACGTAGGATTGAGCATTGGTTTGTTCCAATGCTGACGGCATTGGTTTTGGGCGTCTTGCTCGAGTTGCTACCTCTTGGCACACTGTGGTGGTGGGTTGGTTTTGCGGTGAGTGGAATTTTGCTTGTGCTTGTCTTTTGGGCAGAGTATGTGGTCGTTAGTGCAGGAGATACTAGCTATCCGGTAGCGACGGTTCTTCTTACGGTTATTTCTTTTGCGCTCTATTTGATTTTAGTGCTTGCTTTACGCTATGCAAATCTTCGTCTTTTTCTAATGGCCCCAGCATTTTTTACTGTGAGTTTTTTCGTTAGTTTGAGAACCTTGCATTTGCGTTTTGGGCAGCGATGGGAAGGAGCTTGGTCTGTTGGGATTGCATTAGTTGTCGTTCAAGTAGCGGCGGGATTGCACTATTTGCCTATCTCTCCTATTCGTTATGGAGTTTTGTTATTAGGCCCTCTGTACGCCTTGGTTGCTTTAGCCGCTAGCTTGTTGGAAGGGTTTCATATTCGTAGGGCAATGGTTGAGCCAATAGTAATGCTGATTTTGATTTGGAGTGCGGGAATTTGGCTTGGGTAGCGAAAAGAGCATCTGCAATATGAGTAAGTTCGAGATACTCTCGGAGCGATTCTTCACTCAGAGAGTAACCGCTTAGAAGTATCAGTGTTACCATTGTCAGACTAAACTTGGAGGTAAAAATGCAGATTTTTCAAAGCATTCTTATAATTATAATTGGTTACTTGATTGGCTCTGTTCCCATTGGCTTATTGATCGTCAAAATGCGGACAGGAAAAGACGTTCGGCAGGTTGAAAGTGGGCGTACGGGAGGTACAAACGTAATGCGCGCGGCCGGATTTTGGTCTGGCTTTGTTACTGGAATTCTAGATATTGTGAAGGCTGCCTGTACTGTTTGGCTGGCACGTGCATTTGGTGCAGGTGTGTGGGCAGAGGTGCTTGTCCCGATTGCTGCGATTATCGGGCATAATTACTCAGTCTTTTTGGTTAGCAAAAAAGACGGAAAAACTCATTTTGGAGGCGGAGCTGGTGGGGCGGCTAGCGTTGGGGGTGCGTTAGGTTTATGGGCACCCTCTATACTTCTTGTTTTCCCGATTGGCCTTTTTATTTTCTTTGCAGTTGGCTATGCCTCTGTGGCAACAATGAGTGTTGCTCTGATTGCGACTGTGATTTTTATTGTGCGTGCTTGGATGGGGTTATCTCCGTGGCAATATATTTTATACGGGGTGCTGGCAGAAGCTTTGCTTATTTGGGCATTGCGTCCTAATATCAAGCGTTTATTAGCTGGTGAAGAAAGATTACACGGCTGGCGTTCTAAAGAAAAAACTTGGGGAGTAGGTGAAGAAAAAAAGGAATAGTGTTTTTTTTGAGCAATGAAAAAGCACTACCTTATATAGAAAAAGCACCTCCTGCTTTGATGTTCTCTGGCAGGGGTGCTTTTTTGTTTAAAGGGCAGATTCTTCTTTTTAAAGGCTTTTGATTATTCTGTCTTTGCTTTTTCTAGTGCTAAATTATAAACATATTCTAAGTTTTGTTGATGTAGTTCTGCGGAAAGCCCCCCAAGAATAATTCGACTTTTTCCACATTTTTCTACATCTTGTTTGGCCAAATACTCCATGGGAGCTTTTCGGCGCATTGCGGTTTTGGCAGCTTTTTCTAGAATATTGAGATAATTGAGATTATCATCAATAGTAGGAGCAACCTCACCTCGAAGAATAACTTCTCCATGTCCCTGAACGATATTTTCTAAAGTCATTCCATGGAATTTCTCATAGGTGGCACGCATTTGGCCAATATCACCATCGAGAAGATAGGGGATAGGCATTAAAACATCACCAGCAAAAAGAACACGATCTTCAACGACCAAAATGGCAATGCCGTCTTCGCTATGACCAGGAGCAGCCATAATTTTTAAGTGTTTTTTGCCAATCGTCAATGTCAGCTCGCCATCGTCAAGGGTTATATGTGGCAAGACAATTCTAACGTTTTTCAGGCCAGGATTATATTTTTTAGCTTCTTTTAGCGCTGGGATACCACGTTCTATTAATAAATCTCGGCAACGAGCATGTGCAATAATCGTCGCATCTGGAAAAAAATAATTTCCCCAAGCGTGGTCAGCGTGATAGTGCGTATTAATAATATAGCGAATTTTTGTTTGGAGATGTCGCTCAACATAATCACGAATTTCCATAGCTTCTTCAGGCAAAGCTAGGGTGTCAATTAAAACAGACCATTTGGGTCCAACAATAACACCTGCTGTAACCTGTGCATAAACATTACTTTGGAACCAATAAACATTATCAGAAACACGTTCTCGATGCATTAAATAACCTCACAAATTAGTTTTCCTAATTGATAGCATAAAGAGTACCTAAAAGTCAAGGTGAGTTTCTCTATTCCCCCTACCGACATGCTTGATTCTACACCTCTCGCATGATAAAATTTTATTTACAATGTCATTCTCTCTGCTTGTCGTCACCCCACAGCCTAGTTTTGGAGAGCATATTCGCCAAAGTCTAGAAGAAAGCAATTCAGCAACGGTTGATATTGTGGATGGTATTGTTGCAGCTCTATATGCAGCAGAAGCACAGAAATTTACACATGCTTTTTTAGATATGGATATAAAAAGCGGCTCGGTTCTTGACCTTGGGCTTGCTTTGCGAAAATTAGACCCAGATTTGCGCCTTGTCATTGTCTCCCCGCGCCAAAGCATCCCGCGCTTTGACGCCCTCCGCCCTTGGAGTTTGCTAAATAAACCCTTCTATATCCCCGACCTTCTTCGTGTTTTAGATCAAAACACAAAATCATCTTTATCCCTTTCGCCTGTGCAAAATAAAAAAGAGCCCAAAATGGAATTTAAAACTGGAAGTAACACAAAAACATTTGCTTGGTTAAAAGATGTTAGCAAAGCCGCTCAACATCTTACTCGTCTAACCTTAGAATCATCAGCTCAAGCCACGCTAATTATCCGCGACGGTGAATTGTGGGCTTATGCTGGCCAGCTTTTAGAAGAAGCTTCAGCTGAATTGGTGAAAATAGTTGCCCGAGACAAAAAAGCGGGAGACCTTCTTAAATTCCTTCGCCTCAATGCTACTCAAGCGGAGCATATGCTGTATGCTACAAAGTTGGCAGAAGAAACAGCACTTGTAATGGTTTTTGATGCTGAAACACCCTTTAGCGCAATTCGACAACAAGCTGCTCATCTTTCAGAATCTCTAGCAATGTCGTTAAAGGCATCCCCTTCAATACCATCTATTGAAGAAGTAGCTCGAGAAGAAAGCTCAGCCGAAAAAGAAGATAAAGACCTCATTGATCTTTTCGAGTTCGGTGATGATGAGAATGATAATTACCCACCTATTTCGGATATCTTAGAAAATATCCCCAATCCTAACCCTATGAGCGCGGCATCTGAAATTAAAACATCTGCACCGGTTAGTACCCCTAGTCCAAATGTCCCACAAAGCTCGGTATTTGACGAACCAATGCCCAACCCCTTTGCAAGTTTAGAAGCGCGTTCTCGAAATGTTGTAGCCTCAGTGCGTGAAGAATCGCCAGCTATTAGAGAAGATGATTATTTTCAAGCGCATCAAGAAGCACAAAACGACCTTGCTGAAACGCGTGTCCAAGAAGCGCGCCCTCAAGAAAGCCCTGAGACTGATTTAAATCTAACTCGTGTATCAAAACCTCTGCGTCCCGAAACGCCAGTGCGTAAACCAAAACCGGATGAATTAGTAGAAACGCGCCCACGCTCTATAACAGAAGTTGCGGGGCGAGTAATTCTTGAGAACTCCTCCTCTGGCATGTATGATTTGACCTATGCTTGTTTACTTGTGCCGCGCTTTGGAACACACTATCTCACAGGTGATCTTTCTGAAGAAATCTCTAAATGGATGCCTGATATTTGTATTGCATTTGGGTGGCGCTTAGAATTCCTTTCTATACGTCCTGATTATTTACAATGGGTTGTTAATGTTCCGCCGACCACATCACCAGGCTATTTGATGCGCATTATGCGAAAACAAACATCAGAGAAAATTTTTAGAGATTTCCCCCGCCAAAAAGATAAAAATCCCTCTGGTGATTTTTGGGCCCCGGGTTATCTTATTATGGGCGGGAGCCAACCGCACCCTTCTAAGCTGGTTAAAGACTATATAAATCGCACTCGTTTGCGCCAAGGCACGGGAAAATATTAAGCTGCTAGACTTTCCCTTTTTACCATATTTTTAACCCTTAGCTCAACTTTTAAAATCTAAATACCCAATGCCCCCAACCCTTTATTTAATTGACGGACACGCCCTTGCCTATCGTTCATATTTTGCGCTGAGTGCAGGTAACCCAGATCGCTGGAAAACTGCCTCAGGTGAACCCACAGGTGGAATTTACGGTTTCGCCAGCATAATTTTGCGTCTTCTCGAAAACGACAAGCCCGACTATATGGTAGTTGCCTTTGATGTGGGGAAAACTTTTCGGCATGAAATGTATCCAGAATATAAAGGCACACGCGCCAAAATGCCCGATGATCTTCGCCCGCAAATTGAGCGTATTCGAGAAATGGTCGATATCTTCAATTTGCCACGTGTAGAGATGGAAGGTTTCGAAGCTGATGATGTATTAGGTAGCCTTGCTCGTCAAGCTGCAGAGCAAGGTTTGGGTGTGAAAATCATTACTGGTGACCGTGACCTACTTCAACTTGTAGATGAACGTGTCATTGTTAATTTGCCCGGTCGCTCAATGAGCGATGCCCGTGATTATTATCCTGACGATGTTGTCAAAAAACTTGGCGTACGACCTGACCAAGTTGTTGATATGAAGGCCCTCATGGGAGATAAGTCAGATAATATCCCCGGAATCTACGGGATTGGGGAGAAAACGGCTCAAAAATTGCTCGCTCAATTTGAAACCCTCGATGGTATTTATGAAAATCTGGATGAAGTATCGGGACGTTTCAAGAGTAAGCTTGATGGCGGTAAAGAAGCCGCTTACCTGAGCCGAGACTTGGCACGCATTCACACCGACTTGAACGTGAGTCTTGATCTTGAACATGCGACCGCTAGTGAATTGGATGTGCCAGCAATAACCGAACTTTTCCGTGAACTTGAATTTCACACCCTTATTAATCGTGTAAATAAGCTGACGAAAAACTCTCTTTCTGATGCGTCTTCAGCCAGTGGGGGCCAACTTTCGCTCTTTGGTGGTGGGAAGGGGGCAGCAAAGATGTCTACGCCGAATCAGCCTGTCTCCATAAGCACTCAAGTTGTAGACACGCATGAGGCGTTAATCGCATTAGCAAAAAAACTAGAGACTGCAAAAATAATCGCATTGGATACAGAGACGACATCCACAGATGAGATGCAAGCTAATTTAGTTGGAATTTCTCTTGCGGTTGAAGTGGGTGAAGGCTTTTATATCCCAACAGGTCATAATGATGGCAAACAGCTGGCCATAGATGAAGTGCTAGATGCTTTGCGCCCTGCATTGACGAATCTTGATATTCAAAAAATTGGACATAATCTAAAATACGACATTATTATGCTGGCCCGTTATGGCTTGCAGGTTACACCGCTTTCTTTTGACACAATGATTGCTGAATGGTTGATTGATCCAGCATCGCGGAATTTGGGCTTGAAAAAATTGGCATTTGTGCGCTTAGGTGAGCAAATGATTGAAATTGAAGCCCTGATTGGGAAGGGGAAAAACCAGATCAGTATGGCAGAAGTGGCAATTGCCGATGCCGCTCCTTATGCCGCCGCAGATGCAGAAATTTGTTTGCAACTTTACCCCCTTTTGATGAAAGACTTATTGCGAGCCGATGCGCTAAAATTACTTGAAGAGATAGAAATGCCGCTTGTTGGTGTTTTAGCAGAAATGGAAATGGCGGGTATTTTGCTCGACATTCCTTTCTTTGAAGAGTTTTCGGTAGAGTTAGCAATACGTTTAGCAGAAATAGATAAAGAAGTAATTGACTTGGCTGGGAAGGCCTTTAATCTTAACTCTACGCAACAGCTTTCAGATGTACTTTTCAATAAATTGGGCTTAGAGCCACCAACCCGTACACGAAAAACAAAAAGTGGTCATTATTCAACTTCTGCTTCTGTGTTAGAGGGGATGCGAGGCAATCATCCTATTATTGATTTGATTTTAGAAAATCGTGAACTTTCTAAATTAAAATCAACTTATGTAGATGCTTTACCAGCAGCGCTTAACCCCAAAACAGGGCGTGTGCATACTTCTTTCAACCAAACAGGTTCGGTGACTGGGCGTTTGGCTTCATCTAATCCTAATTTGCAAAATATCCCAATTCGTTCAGAGTTGGGCCGGCGTGTACGCAGAGGTTTTATTGCTGATAAGGGGAATCTTTTATTGGCAATTGATTATTCGCAAATTGAATTGCGGATTGTCGCGCATATGGCGCAAGACAAAACGATGTTGGCTGCTTTTAATTCTGGGCAAGATATTCACACCACAACAGCGGCAGGAATTTATAGCGTTGAGCCTATAGAAGTGACTAAAGATATGCGGCGTGATGCGAAGGCCGTCAACTTTGGTTTGATATATGGTATGTCTGCCTTTGGGTTAACACGCTCTACTGAATTGACTTTAGCGGAAGCAGAAGACTTTGTAGCTGCTTATTTCGCAGAATTTCCTGGTGTGAAGCGATATTTGGATAGTATTCGCAATATTGCCGCAGATCAGGGTTATGTAGAAACTTTGTTGGGCAGGCGAAGATATTTCCCCGCGCTGAAGAACCCTACAAATAATCAACACCGTAGAAATTCAGAGCGCGCGGCTATCAATGCCCCTATTCAAGGGACTGCTGCAGATATTATGAAAATTGCCATGTTAGATGTGGCAAAAACTCTCAAAAATGCAGATGTTCGGGCAAAAGTACTTTTACAAGTTCACGATGAAGTTGTAATAGAATGCCCTGAAAGTGAACTAGGGCTTATAATCAAGTTGGTAACTAAGGCAATGGAAAGCGCTTATTCGTTGGATATACCCCTAACTACTGAAGCCCGCTCAGGGTTGCGGTGGGGTGATTTGTAGACTTCTTATGGCTTCATTTTGCATTAGTTAAGCGACACATATAAATTTCATTTATACCTGATGTGTACTAAATCAAAAAAGAGACAAACTATATGGTAGAAGAAAACAAAGGCTTTCAGAAAGCAATGAGTGATGGTCATTCAGCTGCATGGGATCAATTATGGGAAAAAGCCGCTGCGTCTTATCGTGATGCACTGACGGAAGTTCCAGATAATCCTAAGGCACTTTCTAGTTTGGCTTTAGCTTTATATCAACTGCAAAACTATAACGAAGCTTTAGTAGCTTACGTGAATTTAGCAAAAATCACGCCTAGCGACCCTGTTCCCTATGAAAAAATCGCACAATTATCAGAGCGAATGGGATCTATCAAAGAAGCGGTCATTGCTGCAACTAACGCAGCTGACTTATATCTCAACCAAAAAGATGTTAATAAAGCAATCGAAAACTGGTCACGTGTTACTCAGCTTGCTCCTGAGAATGTCTTAGCCCACTCTCGTCTTGCTTTGGTTCATGAGCGTTTAGGGCATCGAGAGCGTGCGGTCACTGAGTATCTTGCTCTCGCTAGCTTAATGCAGCGTTCAGGAAAAAATGAAAAAGCGACTGGTTTTTTAGCGCGGGCTTTGAAAATTTTGCCAGGCAATCAGGCAGCACAACAGGCACAAGCTTTGCTAAGTAGCGGACAGCTTTTGCCTAAACCCGTCCGGCCAAAGGGTGGTACAGGTCCATTACGAATGGCGCAAGTGAAAGAATTAAATAAACCTAAAGAAAAAATAACAAGTAGCCTTGATCCTATTCAAGAAGCTAGCAAAAAATCTCTAATGGTGTTAGCTGAAATTCTTTTTGAATACTCTGACGAGGGCGGTGAAGAAAAAGTGCGTAAAGGTTTGCAGGCTATTATGCATGGAACAGCACATCTTTCATTAAAAAAGATGGAGCAAACAAAAGTCATTCTTCATTTGGGACAGGCAATTGATGCGCAATCTAAAAACCAAAATGAGCTTGCAGCCGATGAATTAGCGCACGCTCTTCTAGCGGGATTTGAACACCCAGCTCTTTACTTCGATTTGGGGATGCTGAGGACAAAGGGAGAGCGATACGAGAGCGCGCTTCCGCACCTTCAACATGCGATATCACACGTGGATTTTGGGCTTGCTGCGCGATTGTTGGCAGGGCAAAACCTTCGGCATTTGGGGCGCACTCCCGAAGCAGCCACCGAATACCTCGAGGCTTTAAAAATCGCAGATGTTAAGTTGGCCCCTGAAGACCAAGTAGCTTCCCTTCGGCAGCTTTATGAGCCGCTAATCGAGGCTCAATCACAAGAAGAAGATGAAAAAGCGCATTTACGCCTTTGTGATAATGTTGAAGAAATGCTCGTGCGAGAAAATTGGCGTGAACATCTGTTGGATTCTCGTAAAGAACTCCCCAAATCAGATGGTGAAATGCTTTTGCCTTTAGCTGAAATATTGATTCAGGCACAAAGCAGTGAGGTTTTGGGCGCAATGACTAGTGTCCACGAGTTGGCACGTTTAGGACGAATGCGGTCAGCGATGGATGCGGCTTTTCAAGCAATTATATATGCGCCAACCTATCTTCCCCTTCACTCTTTAATTGGCGACCTTCTTGTTAAAGAAGACCGTAAAGATGAAGCCATTGCAAAATATAACGTAGTTGCAGAAGCCTATGGCATTCGTGGTGAAGCGCATCAATCTACAGTCTTTTTGCGCAAGATAATTCAACTTGCCCCCATGAATCTTTCTTCTCGAACAAAACTCATAGACCAATTAACTGCACGTGGTCAAATCGATGATGCGATTCAAGAATATCTAAATTTGGCTGATATTTATTATCGCTTAGCCGAGCTAGATATGGCGCGAAAAACCTATACGACTGCGTTACGAGCAGCACAACAAGGTGGAGCGGAAGGCTCATGGAATGTACATATTTTGCAGCGTATGGCAGATATTGATATGCAGCGTCTTGATTGGAAGCGCGCAGTTAGAGTTTTTGAACAGCTTCGCACTCTTGTTCCAGGTGATAATGATGCACGCATAAATCTGATTGACCTAAATTTGAAACTTGCTAATAAATCACAAGCTATAAATGAATTGGATAACTATTTGAGTTATTTAGATGAAAACTCTATAGAAAGTAGTGACCCTATTGCTTTATTAGAAGATTTAATTGATACGCATTCATCAGTTGCTCAATTACACCGTGCGCTTGCTGGGCAATATCTTAAGATTGAGAAGAGAGATGAAGCAGTTAAATCTTATGATCTTGCAGCGGAGATATTCTTAGAAACAGGGGATACTGAAGAAGCAATTCAGACCATTACAAGTCTTTTGCATATGAAGCCAGATAATGAAGATGAATACCGCCAAGTTTTGGCAGAAATTCAGGCGAGCTGATTAGTTTGGAGTTTGCTTAAAAAAATATGAGCCTGATAGGTCTTGAAAACCTATCAGGCTTTTTTATATCTTCCTCTCAAAAACTCTAGATGCTTTTAATCATCTAGAAAATCCTTACGAAACCCTCTTCTTTTCTAGGTTTTGTATATAAAGTCTTTTCTGGTAAACTCCTCGCATGTCTAAAAAAAAGATTTCTCTTACGATACTTGTGCTAATTGTTGTAGGTATTATTTTTTCACAACTTCCCCCTATAAAATCACGCCTAAGTTGGCGAGTTGAAGTTGCTAAAACCTATTTGCGTGGTGTTATAAACCCCGTTGATGCGGTGCCAACTGCACGGCCGATAAATACACCCACAAATGAAGACGTTCAGATAATAGAGCCAACACAAAGTGTTGATATTTCGCCAACTATTACACCTACAGAAAGCGCAACTTTAGAGCCTTTGCCCGCACAAGTATCTCTCCCAGTCCCCAGCTATGAATTGCAAGATATGAATAATTGTGGCCCCGCTTCTCTTACAATGGCCTTACGTTATTATGGCTGGGATGGGAATCAATTTGATATTTCTGACATAATTAAGCCGATTCCTCAGGACAGAAATGTAAATCCAGAGGAGATGGTTTACTACGTGCGCAATTACGCGGGATGGCTTCGCGCGGAATATCGCGTGAACGGGAACTTGCTACAGCTTAAAAAACTGATTGCTGCTGGTTATCCTGTTTTAATCGAAGAGACTTTTCATTTTAATGAGGCTTATTATCCAAACGATGACCTTTGGGCCGCGCATTATATGCTTTTAACTGCCTACGATGATGAAGATGAGGCCTTCATCGGTCAGGATTCTTTTCACGGTGAAAATCAGAGAATTTCTTACAAAAGCCTGGATGAAGATTGGCGCCCTTTCAATCATGTCTATATGTTGATTTACCTCCCTGAAGATGAAGCCGAGTTGGCTCTTTTATTGGGGGATGATTGGGATGAAGAAAAAAACCGTGAGAGGGCACTCCAAGCTTCTCTACGTGCGACCGAAGAAAATCCAGAAGATGCCTTTGCGTGGTTTAACTTAGGGTCAAATTTGCTCTATTTTGAAGAGTATGCGCAATCCGCTAATGCTTATGATAAAGCGCGTTCAGTGGGGCTTCCACAACGGATGATGCGCTATCAATTTGGGGTTTTTATTGCTTCTTTTCAAGATCATCGCACCGAAGATCTGATTGCTTTAACAGAATACGCCTTAGAGCGCACGCCAAATTCTGAAGAAGCATTATTGTGGCATGGATGGGGGCTATATCAACAAGGTGATTACGCTGGTGCAATTATCGATTGGGAGCGCTCTCTCAAGTATCGTCCAAATTATTTTGACGCAGAATATGCCTTAGACTTTGCCCGGTAGGTAATTGCCTGAACGTTCTTCGCGAAGAGTAAAACTTAATCCTGAAAAGAATAGCCTCCAGGAGCGGTTTGAATCATATACTCTCGCTTTGCGCCTAGTTTTTTTCGTAGCCGGTAAACAACATTTTTGAGCGCAGTTTGATCGCTTGTGTCGGTGATTCCCCAGACTGTGCGAATAATCTCTTCATTTTGGAATACGTAGCCAGGGCGGTTTTTAAGTAATCGCAAAAGCCGAAACTCGAGATTGGTAAGATAGATTTCATCCCCTTCTGGAGTGCGTGCTAAGCGTTTTGCTGAATCTAATTTTAATTGAGGTGCGCCAAGTGGGGAAGTTTGTATAGGAACACTGCGCCGTGACCATGATGTGATTTTTGCGAGAAAAATGGCAGGGCTAATGGGCTTAACAATGCATTCGTCAACGCCTGCATGGTATGCCTCAAGAATTTCGCTTTCATGATGAGTTGGAAGAAATAATAAAATTGGCTTTTTGCTTAGAGAGCGATATTTTTTTGCGAGCTGAATCCTTTCTGAATGTGGAGCATTAACATCTATGATAATTAAATCTGGTGTGACTTCCATTGCACGCTCAATAGCGCGCTGCACTGACGTTTCAATAATGGCATTTAGTCCTTTTTCTCGAATCATATACCCTAAAAGAGGGGCTGTATCGCTTTGGTCGCAAATAATTAGAACACGGCTTTTTTTACTCAAAGTTGTCACATTATTCTCCTTTGTCTGACTGCTTGACTTCTTGATTATACCTCATTGGTCGCGAAAGGTCGCAGAATAACATTTATTTGTGACTTTTGGGTGATAACAAAAAAAATATCTCCCCGCTATACTCAAATCGAAGTTCAAAATAAAAGTTCAAAATAAGGAGAACTGAAATGAAAAAACTATTTTTTGTATTGATGGCACTTAGCCTTCTTCTCGTTGCTTGTGGGGCAGGCGCAGGTGCAGATGCAGAGCCAACCGCAATCCCTATGTCTACGGCGGTGCCAACTGCTGTGGTTGTAGAAAATGAAGCTGCTGAAGCTGTGGCCGAAGATACTCAAGCAGGCACAGAACGCGTTTCCCCCGTTGATGGCATGGTGCAGATTTTTGTTCCAGCTGGTAGTTTTCGTATGGGTGCTTTAGACGCAAAAGCCGCAGCAGATGAAAAACCAGATCGCCAGGTTACAATGTCTGCTTTTTGGATGGATAAGCACGAAGTCACTAATGCTATGTTTCTAATTTGTGTACAGGCTGGTGCTTGTGAGCCTCCAGACGAGTTTAAATCTGAGAAACATGATACCTACTTCAATACAGATGAATTTGCTGATTTCCCTGTTATTTATGTTACTTGGGGCAATGCTGTTGATTACTGTTCTTGGGCAGGCAAGCGTCTTCCCACAGAAGCTGAGTGGGAACGTACCGCACGTGGTGATGACTTCCGCAACTTCCCTTGGGGAGATGACCGTCCGGATTCTTCACATGCTAATTATAATAACTCAATTCGCGATATTACTCGTGTAGGTTCTTTCCCCGCAGGCGCTAGCCCTTTTGGTGCCTTAGATATGGCTGGTAATGTATGGGAATGGGTCTCTGATTTTTATGATGCAGTTTATTACTCTAACTCAGTAGCCACTAACCCCACTGGACCTCTCTCTTCAGTTGGTCCAGGGTATCGTCACACTATTCGCGGTGGCTCTTATCAGGATGTAGAGAAAGAAATTCGAGTTTCTAGTCGTGGCTACGCTATTGGACCAGACCCCGATGCCAGTGATATGGATTCTATTGCTTATTTAGGAGAATCTTCCCCGAAAATCGGTTTCCGCTGCGCTGCAGATAATTAGCCAGCGTGCGTAAAAGAAGATTTTGCGCTTGAGAAACTTTTTATCGCTAAATTAAAATCTGCCAGGGTTCACACAATCCTGGTAGATTTTTTTGTTTTAAAAGTGGGGGCAAAAATATGTTTCTTTAGTGGTACCAAGATCAAATTTAAGTATGTGTCGCTCTTTCAGACTATGCTAAAATGAAAATTTGACTTCAAAATTTCGCTATGGTAAACTCTTGCCACAATTCAATAGCCCCAAATACGGCAACTCTTATCCAGAGAGGCGGAGGGACCGGCCCTACGATGCTTCGGCAACCTAGTTTTTATTAAAAAATCAAGGTGCTAATTCCGGCAGTGAAATTTTCTGGAAGATGAGAGGGCAGCCGTGCATTTTTTTTGCGTATATGCCCTTTCATCAATAGCTGAATGGGCATTTTCTGTTTTTAAATCTTAAATCATAATATTTAAGACTATTCTATGAGGTAAAAAAATGACTACAACTTTTATGACTTCGAAAAGCCTTATGTTCACATCTGAATCTGTGACAGAAGGGCATCCCGATAAAATGTGTGACCAAATTAGTGATGCAGTTTTGGATGAGTGTTTGAAGCAAGATCCAAAATCACGTGTGGCTTGTGAAACTGCAATCAAAACGGGTTATGTAATGTTATTAGGGGAGATTACAACTAAAGCCTATGTTGATTTTGATAAATTAGTGCGTAAAGTTGTCAATGAGATTGGGTATGATCGCGGTAAAAAAGGTTTTGATGGCAATACTTGTGGCGTTCTTTCTGCAGTAGCCAGCCAAAGCCCTGATATCGCGATGGGTGTTGACGAAGCCCTCGAATCAAAATCTGGCGAAATGACTGAAGCTGAAATTGAATCAATCGGCGCGGGCGATCAAGGCATGATGTTTGGTTATGCTTGTAACGAAACCCCAACCCTAATGCCAATGCCGATTTATTTGGCACATAAATTAACTTTGCGTTTGACTGAAGTCCGCAAAAATGGAACTCTGGATTGGGTGCGTCCTGATGGCAAAAGCCAAGTAACAATTGAGTATTCAAAAGGGCAACCTAAACGCGTAGATACAGTGCTGATTAGTACGCAACACTCCCCTGATATTTCTGCCGAAGATATTCGTTCGCAGATTATAGAACATGTGATCAATCCTATTTTGCCTGCAGATATGGTAGACGATGATTTGAAAATCTTTGTCAATCCCACTGGTCGTTTTGTTATTGGTGGCCCTATGGGCGATGCTGGTGTGACTGGACGTAAAATCATCGTTGACACCTACGGTGGTATGGGTAGACACGGTGGTGGTGCTTTTTCTGGTAAAGATGCCACAAAAGTAGATCGCTCTGCAGCTTATGCTTCTCGCTGGGTGGCAAAAAATATCGTTGCCGCAGGGATTGCAGAACGCTGTGAAATTCAAGTTGCTTATGCAATTGGTGTTGCACACCCGCTTTCTGTGAACGTCGAAACTTTTGGTACAGGTAAAATTTCTGACGAAAAGATTGCTGAATTAGTGACAGAACATTTCGATTTGCGCCCAGGTGCAATTATTCGTGATCTTGACCTCCGTAAACCGATTTACCGCAAAACAGCGGCTTATGGACACTTTGGACGTGAAGATTATGAATTTACTTGGGAACGTACAGACAAAGCTGATGTACTAAAAGCAGTAGCAGGTCTATAGATTTATGTGAGACCTCGAGTATTTTTATACTCGAGGTCTTTTTTATGCAGGGGATGGTGAAAAAGAAACAGAAGTAATCATTGCCACAAGGGGGCAAGGGAATCAACGGATTATTCAAGTAGTATCTGACCATTTCTCCTGCGCGCTAGTTTTATTGAGTGCGAAAGAGTTGCATTAAATAATACAGAAAATGAATTTTATAAGGCATAAATAATGGATAAAAAAATCATCATTTTCGATGTAGATGGCGTTCTCATCGAATCGCACGGCTACCATCAAGCATTCAAGGATACCGTTCGGGTTGGGGCAAAAGAATTGGGTTTTGACGTAAACCTTTCAGATAAAGATATTGCTCAATTCGAAGGCATGGGCATCTCTAGCGAATGGCATTCTAGTGCCGCATGTATGGCAGTGCTTTTGATTAATGGAAAATTCGATTTGGGTCCCCTCTTCACGTCTATTAAGCGGGAGCAAGCTAAAATTCCCGTTCGTATCCGACTAGAGAGAGCGGTTAAACGCATGGCGAAAGAGGCGGGTGTTGACCCCGCGCGCTCAGTTTCCATTATCCGAAATAGTGAGATGATTGAAACTTTTCCTTTTAATATTTTTCAAGAAATGATTTTAGGCAG
The DNA here is from genome assembly GCA_018648655.1 of Anaerolineae bacterium. Lineage (GTDB taxonomy): Bacteria > Chloroflexota > Anaerolineae > Anaerolineales > Villigracilaceae > Desulfolinea. The sequence continues at coordinate 30,499 of JABGQV010000048.1, forward strand.
TGCCGAATTTGAAGAAATTTATGGAATAAAAAACACCTTGGATATGGAAAGTTATCTCTATAAATTCGACAAAGCGTTGCTTGATACAGACGTGAGAAAACGACTTTTTTCTTGGCTTCAACATCCAACGCATGGATGCGCGATTATGACGAACCGCCCCTCACGTGAGATGCCCGATGCAAAATATGCACAGAAGTTAACGAAACTAGAAAAAATCCCTGTTGCGGGCTATGGAGAGATGGGCTGGCTGGCAGAAAAATTTGGTGGTGAAGCGGCAAATTACTCAAAACCTTCGCCAATTCACGCACTAGCGGCAGTTTTGGCGAGTTTTGGCAAGGAATCAAATCAGTGCTTGCTAGAAGCTCACGCCGCAACAGAAGGTGAATTTTCTGATGATATTACGCGATTAGATGGTTATGAATTTTGGGTTTTTGAAGATACGCCTGCTGGTATCATAAGCGCTGGTGCAATGGGAGAGTTGCTTCGCTCACAGGGGATGGATGTGAAGGTCAATAAATTTGGTATTACAAATTCATTGGTTAAAGCAGAGTATTTAGAAGCGCAAGGGGCGCAAGTTTTTGAGCATGTAAATTTGGCATTAAAAGAGATTTTATAGAACAAAAAAGCGGAGATGATTTTTCATCTCCGCTTTTCTTATTTCTTCGTGTGGTTTTATAGGCTTTAGCTTCTTAGTTTCACCCCACAAGCCCTACAAAATTTATCGTTTCCGCTAGAGCGACTACCACATTCGTGGCAATATTTTGTTCCTCCGCTAGCTTTATGGCGTTTTCGGCTTGTAGAAGAAGTCTTTTCTCCGCGCCCTGCTAAAAAGAAATAGAGTATACCGCCAATAATCAGTAAAATGCCTACACCTACTAAAATAGTGGGCAAAGAATCACTTAATGAAAAATCGCTGCTTGCATTTTCTGACAAGCCGCCAACGACAACGGGCATAGAAGAAACGGTTAAGTCATCATTGTCTTTATCATAGGAGACTTCTATTGCAAAAGGCTCTCCAGCAGGAAGTTGCCCGCTTTTTAATGTGTGATAAATCATCCCCTCTTGCACGGGTTGGGAGTTTGGCAAAATTGGTTTTGTGACCAAATTTTTTGCGCTTGGGGGTTCTTGAAGTTCTACGAATACTAGCCCTGTATCGTAATCACTTTCCCATAGGAGAGAGAAATGACGGGCATCTTCTTCTATATCCATGGGCTCATAATACTCTACTCTGTAGGTTGTTATCTCATCCATAACGAGTGTTAGAACCTTCCAATCGCCATCGACGATAGGCAAATCATAAGGCACAGTTAGCATCTCGCCTTGCGAGAGTTTTGCCACAGCATTTAAGTTAGCATCTACGGGAATACGAATTTCTAAATTCGCTGGGAGAGGAGTGTCATCAGTCAACAGAAAAGAATACATTACCAACATCTCAGTGCGGTCATATTCTGGCCAAAGCTGAATCCCTAATTCTTTGAGACTTATATTACTTTGCGCTTGCGCTAAGGTTGGTATTAGCAATAAGCTTACTAGAATCAAGAGTAAAAAAAACTTTCGCATATAAAAAGCTCCTAAATTTGAATTTCCCGAATCTTACCACGATTAACCTTTGATTTTATAAGTTGCCAGCAGATTTTATTTGTAGGTGTTGGCAGAGAAAATTTCTCCCCAATTTTTGTAATTGCCCCAGAAATCATATCGATTTCGGTTGGTGCACTACGGCGTAAATCTTGTAACATTGAAGAGGTATTTGTTGCCGTTTGTTTCGCTACACGCTCCACTTCTTCAACAGGGTTTTCAAAAGTGAGCGGGATATTTTGTGCTTTTGCAAGCGATGCCGTCTCAAGAGCCAGCTCTGCCATCATTTTTCTTGCTTCAGGTATTTTCAGTAAATCACCATTAGGGATATCTAAAAGTGCAGTGAGTGGATTTATTGCTGCATTAATAACTAACTTACTCCATATTAAGGATTGAATATCCGCGACGAGAGTGACCTCGAAATTGCTTGCCCGAAAAAGAGATTCTATTGCTTCCAAACGTGGATGTGTTCCCATTGAAACCTGAGCATCTCCGCTCATCTTCACAACCCCTGGCTTAATCAGTGATGCACCCACAGTGGTCACTCCTTGCGCTACACGTTCTGCACCTAAAATATTTCTTAGAACCTCGCCATTCCCTAAACCATTTTGGAGAGTTAGTGCCACTGCGTCTTCAGTTAGATGTTTTTTTAGTTGCTGGGCAACGCCCTTTGTTTGCCAGCTTTTGACTAAAAGAATGGCAAACTTCACATTGCTATAATTTTTCACTGCCTTTACGGGATAGAAAACTTCTCTCTCTTTAGATTCTACAAGCCCTGCGCCATATTTTTTAAGGGAAATTAGAGAGGCTTGCCATGAGCCGAACATCGTCACATCAGCGCCAGCAGATGAAAGACGGGCTGCGAAAAGAGTGGCAAGAGCACCAGTGCCAACGATAAGTACTTTTTCTTTTTTCATATTTTATTAAATATAAACATGCTTTTTTTTATGTTATCATTGCGGCGAATTTTGAAGGTTTAAGGAGAAGAATAATGAAGCTCGAAGAAAAAAAACTCGCAAACACGCCCACGCTCTCAACAATGGCGATTATCTTGGTTGCAGCCTATATTGCTGCACAGATGTTAGCGGATATTGCCAGCTTGAAAATTGGTGTAGTAGCAGGTTTTGCTGTAGATATGGGCACTTTTATTTATCCTATCACATTCACTTTGCGAGATGTTGTACATAAAGTTTTGGGTAAAAAAAACACACAAGTTCTCATCCTGTCTGCGGGTGTAATCAACTTATTTATGGCAGGCTATTTAATGTGGGTAGCAAGCGTTCCCGGAGATACTCAATGGGGCCTTACAGAGGAATTTAGCGCAATCCTCGCACCTGTTTGGCGCATTGTAGCCGCATCAATTTTAGCAGAAATCGTTAGCGAAATGCTTGATACAGAGATTTATGCTTGGTTTATAAAGAAAATTACTCGCGAACATCAATGGGCACGAGTTTTAGTAAGTAATAGTGTCTCTGTTCCTGTTGACAATTTGATTTTCGCTCTTGGTGCTTTTGGGGGTATCTTACCATGGGGCGTTGTTTGGCAAATCTTTATTTTTAATCTAATTGTCAAATATTTAGTTACTCTGTTTAGTTTACCTTTAATATATATTGTTCCTGATAGAGTCTAACTAAAACCCTCATAAGAGGTGTGCAGCATTCTAAAATAGCCTTCAAAAGACGAAAAACTTTCTGTTTTTCTCCTTTCAGTTTTTCACCTTTTACGCTTTTCTGTTATCATCATTGCGGAGAAAAGATGAACCCACAAAGAGACCCTGCTGCTCGCCGCCGCTTAATTTTTATTTCTATTATTTTTGCAACTATTCCTTGTTATCTTTTGGGATTTGCTGCACTTGCTATTGCGCCTGAAAAAGTTTCCGTCGTGCCTACATCAACAGCCACTGCGAGCATGATAGCTTCACTTCCTCCAGAAACTGCGACGATAATTACAACGCCTTCTCCAACTCTTAGCCCTACTCCAGATATTATTAGCCCTACCCCAACCCAAACAACAACTTTGTCGCCAACACCTTTTTTACCTGCCACATCAACATGGACACCTTCCCCAACTTTTACATCAACTTTTACGCTCACGCCTTCCCCAACATTTACACCCACTCAAACATTTACGTCTACCCCTACTTTTACGCCTACGAATACAGAAACGCTCACTCCTTCTCCCACTGCCACAGAAACGCTAACGCCCACACCTAGCAGTACGCCCACAAATACTTTGCTTGAAAATATTTTAACGCAGGTAGCAGGCGACTAATACTCAATAACTATGAAAACAGACTTCTTAAAATCCCTTCTTTCTGCATCTGGGTTATCCGGCTTTGAAGCCCCCGTGACTAAAATTATTCAAGAAAAATGGGAGCCACTCACAGACGTACTTAGTCTTAGTCCTCTTGGTTCACTGCACGGGATTAAGCGCGGGAGCGGAAAATCTCACTCGCTAATGATTGCAACGCATATGGATTCTATCGGATTAATTGTTGATCAGATAGATGGCGAATTTTTGCGTATTGTCAATATCGGTGGGATAGATATTCGCGTTTTGCCGGGGCAAGCCGTAAACGTCCATGCGGGTGCTGGCGTGCTGCCCGGAATCATTTGCCAGCCCCCCGCACACCTTCTTCCTGAAGGCGCGGGAAAGGGCGCGGTTGCCCTCAAAGACCTTCTTGTAGATGTAGGGCTTTCTGCACGTCAAGTTGCGCGTAAAGTGAAAATCGGCGATACCATCTCCTTCGCCACTGAGCCAATAGAAATGAGTGGAGGATTATTAGCGGGACACTCTATTGACAATCGTGCTTCTGTTGCTGCATTAACACTTTGCCTTGAAGAATTGCAATCTCGCGAACATATTTGGGATGTACAAGCCGTTGCAACTGTGCAGGAAGAAGTTGGCCATATGGGCGCACTAACATCTGCTTTTGCACTTCGCCCCGATTTAGCAATAGCGGTAGATGTAACTTTTGCTAAAGGTCCGGGTGAAAACAGTTGGGAAAGCTTTGAGCTTGGCAGTGGTCCCGCGATTGGCTGGGGCGCAGTTATGCACCCATTTTTGCATGAGCAATTCAAAGAGCTCGCCGAAAAACTAGAAATACCTTATGGCATAGAAATTTTGCCTGCTCGTTCTGGTACTGATGGTGATGATTTACAAATTGCGGCAGAAGGAATCCCGACCATTGTTATTTCTATTCCCATTCGCTATATGCACACACCTGTTGAAGTTATCGCAATAAAAGATATTCAACGTACAGCGCGTTTGCTAACAGAGTTTATTACGATGCTAGATGATGGTTTTTTAGAGAAAATTATTTGGGATGACTAAAAACAGTCTCTGAGCGGAGCGTAAGGGCAGGTGAAGAGCGGCTCATGCAAACCCCGCCCTTCGACTATAGGTTCAGGTGCTGTCACCTTCCGCTCAGGAACTGATATGGTATGAATAAATGCTAAAAATTAAAAAAACTCAACTCAACCTCCTAGAAAAATTGACCAATGCAGTTGCCCTCCCTGGTGATGAAGGCGCGATTCGTAAAATTGTGCGCGCTGAAATTGAAGATATTGCCGATGAAATCAAAATAGACTCTATGGGCAATCTTCTCGTTACTAAACGTGGCAGAGGTAAAAACCATCTAAAGGTGATGCTCGCTGCACATATGGACGAAGTCGGTTTCATGCTCGTAGATGATGAAAAAGACGGCATCTTTCGTTTTGAGACCCTTGGCGGTTTAGATCCACGCCAATTGGTCGGCAAGCCTGTTTGGGTAGGAAAAGATAAAGTTGAAGGTGTTATTGGCGCGGCTCCAGTGCATCTTATTAGCGCGGAGGAGCGCAATAGCAAGATTCCGCTCTCGTCGCTGAGAATTGATGTGGGGCTGGGCAAGCCCAACGTCAAGGTCGGTGATCGGGCGACTTTTGCCACAAAGTTTTTGAGAATGGGCGATTCGATTCGCGCAAAAGCATTAGACGATCGTCTCGGAGTCGCCATCCTCATTGAATTGCTCAAAAATGCCCCCGATAATATAGACTTGCTTGCCGCTTTTACTGTTCAAGAAGAAGTAGGTTTGCGGGGAGCTAAAATTGCTGCTCACGCCTTAAATCCTGATTTGGCTCTAGCTGTAGACTCAACCCCTGCCTACGATATGCCTATGCACGATGGCAGTGAAAATATTCGCTATAATACAAAATTGGGCGCGGGGCCTGCTATTTATACTTTGGATGGACGCACGATTTCTGATCCACGCATTATCCGCTGGTTGAGTGAGGCAGGGGATGCGAAGAAAATCCCTTACCAATATCGGCAACCAGGTGGTGGTGGGACAGACGCGGGAAGTATTCATCTTTCACGTGCTGGAATTCCCACTGGTTCTGTTTCTGTGCCGGGGCGTTATGCGCACACGGCAATGGGTCTTTGCAGAATTAAAGATTGGGAAAATACACTGAATTTATTGCACGCAGCCCTAAGTGATTTATCACCTAAGTTGCTGGCAAAAGCGCGATAGTATTCTCACCTTGTCGTCTTTATGTGAGATAAAACTAGGAAATTTCTTATGAAAGCCTTAATTAAAAAACTGACTGAGACATTTAGCCCCTCCGGCTACGAAAATGCAATCCGTGAAGTTATCATGGAAGAAATCAAAGAGCTTGCGGATGATATTAGAATAGATGCGCTCGGTAATCTCATTGCGCGTAAAGGCTCGGGCGGGAAGAAAATCATGCTCGCTGCGCATATGGATGAGATTGGCTTGATGGTCAACCATGTAGATGAGGAAGGTTTTATTCGTTTTACGCCAATAGGGGGCGTTTTTCCGCAGACTTTAGTTGGCTCACGCGTTAAGTTCATGAATGGCCTAACTGGTGTTATTGGTGCGCATATTCTCTTTCGGCCATCAAAGCTCATACCCCTCGATAAAATGTTCATCGATGTGGGCGCGACCAGTGCTAAAGATTGCCCTGTAAAAATCGGGGATGTAGCCGCCTTTGACCGACCATTTGAAGAAGTAGGTAAAAATCGTTTTATCGCGAAATCAATGGATAATCGTATCAGCGTTGCTACGCTCATCGAAACGATGAAAAAGCTAAAATCTACACCACATGAAATTTACTTTGTTTTTACTACCCAAGAAGAAGTTGCGGTGCGTGGTGCGCTTACATCTGCTTATGGGATTAACCCAGAAATTGGTATTGCAATCGATGTTTGCCCCACAGGCGATACGCCTGACAAACTAAAGAAAGAAGTAAGTCTCAATAAAGGGCCTGCTATCAAAATCAAAGACCCTGGCCTGATTGCTGACCCCCGCCTTGTAAAATGGATGATAAAGGGTGCCGAAAAAGCAAAAATTCCTTATCAACGTGAAGTTGCTGTATTGGGCAGCACTGATGCACGTGCTATGCAAGTTGCGCGCGCCGGCGTAATGGCAGGGAATATTTCTATTCCTTGTCGCTACATTCATTCACCTTCAGAAATGGTTGATTATAGAGATGTACAAAATACGGTCAAATTATTGGTGGAATTACTTGAGAAAAAGATAGAGCTTTAATGAAAAAAATACGCTTTTTTACTTCTTTCTTCTTTTTATTTTTCCTTTTAGTCTCTTGCACCGCTTTTCCTTATAATACTGCGTTACCAGTAACGCCTACACAGCAAATAGAAAGTGTAGAGGAAATTACCACGCCAGAAGCAGAAGAAACTATTCCCACAGAAGATAATACCCCAAAAACTTTGCGCATTTGGCTGCCTCCAGAATTTGACCCTAATGCCGAAACGGATGCCGCCGCAATTCTCCGTGCTCGTCTAGAGAGCTTTCAAAAACGTCGTCCCGATCTTATTCTCGAAGTTCGTATCAAAGCCGTGACGGGAGAAGCCAGCCTACTTAATGCTCTTATTGCCACCTATAATGCCGCGCCTTCTATCATGCCTGATCTTGTTGCTTTGCAACGCCCTGATCTCGAAAGTGCGGCAAATGCGGGTGTTTTGCATCCACTTGAGGGGTTAACTGATGCGCTAGACGATCCCGATTGGTTCCCTTATGCCCAGCCTCTTGCCCATATCCAAAACTCAGCTTACGGGCTACCATTTGCTTCAAATTTGCTTGCTTTGCGTTATGAGGCTAGCGAAGATTTCCCTCACCCTAGTATTGAAAGCCTTAGCGAAGAAGAGTTGCAAATTTTACTCTCTGAAGATAGTGCAATGCTTAGTTTTTGTTTCTACGATGAAGAAAATATTGAAGAAGAAAGTTTCACCCAGCTCCTCAGCTTTTATCAAAGTGATTTGTTTACTTTCACCGAGACGCCAAATAGTCTTCCTATTAAATGGTCAAAAGATTTTTGGGATGAAGGGGTAGATGGCGTGAACTTGGGCGCGATTCCGACCCCCACGGGAGATGTTTGTTCCCTGGCATCTGGTTGGCTCTGGACGCTGGCTGGGAGCGATCCTGAACTTCAGCCCGATTCTGTTGAGTTGGCAGAGTACCTATCCCAAAGCGATTTTCTCGCTGAGTGGACACAGGTAACAGGTTATATTGCCCCTCGCCCTACTGCAATCCTATTGGCAGAAGAGCAGGCTTTAAGTCTCGTAGCACAGGTAATTCCCTCTAATGAGATTGTGGAGGCACTGGCAGAAAAGTTCAATATCGCAATAATGTCGGTGCTCACAGACCAAGTTGACCCAAGTGTGGCAACGCAAGGATTATTAGAGAGTATCCAATAAAAAAGAAATAAGTATTATCCATCTAAATTGATTAAGCTGAAAGTCAGGTTTGATTTATATGTAGAGGATGTTAAAATTGACATCTCTAAAAAAATAGAAAAGGAAAAACAATGAGAATTAGTGAACAATTAGCGAAAATGATGAATGAACAATTTGGCAATGAGATGGGTGCTGCGATGCAATATATGCAAATTGCAACTTATTTTGATGGGCGTTCTTTGCCTAAATTTGCCGAATTTTTCTACGCACAAGCTGTTGAAGAACAAGAACATGCCATGAAATTCCTGCACTATTTACTTGATGTTGGTGCAGAAGTTAGTATTCCTGCTATTGCAGCCCCTGTATATGAAATCCCCGATACCGCAGCCAGTTTTCAGATGTCTTTAGACTGGGAAAACGACGTTACTGCGCAAATTTATGCCTTGATGGACAGAGCAATGGAAGAGAAAGATTATGCTGCCCAAGCCTTTTTGCAGTGGTTCGTGACCGAGCAAATTGAAGAAGTTGCCAGTATGGAAACCTTGCTGGATGTAGTAAAGCGAGTTGGCGATAAAAACCTCTTTATGATCGAGAGTTATTTGACGAGAGAAGAAGAAAGCGCATAAAGTTTTTTTGTGCTAGAAAGAAGATGCATTGCATATCTGTGATTAGACTTTAATAGCAGAGACCCTAAAGGTTTTTAAAACCTTTAGGGTCTCTTTTTGCGTAAAGCGCAACGCAGAGCGTTGTTAGTAAGTAGAGACTACGCCCAAATGACCCATAGAATAATCATCATAATGCCGATGATGAAGCGTAGCACAAATGCCCATCCCCAGCCTACCATCAGACCTTTAGTGATTTTTTTAGCTTCTTCGGGCGTATGTCCCTGGTTTTTTTCTGAAAGATAGAGTGTTGTTGGTGCGGCAATTAATCCCGCCAGTGGGGAGAAAAATAAGCTCACAACTATGCTCACGAGTCCGGCAAGAACTAAAGAAATCTTTGCCGCACCATGCTCAAGGGCTTTTTTTGCCATCAAAAGACCATCTGAGATATTGCCAATGAGCATAAGAATGGTTATGGCGATAAAAATTCCCCAGCCCGCTGTGCCGAATCCGCTAATGATGCCGAATCCCAGTGCAGCAAGCCAGATAATGACTAAGCCGGGGAAGACAGGCATAATTAAACCGAAAAGCCCAAAAAGCATAATAATAAGGGTGATAATTGTAATAGATGTTTCTAGCCAAGCAGGCATGTGGTACTCCTTTTTTACTTAATAACTTCAATGCCGCCCATCCAAGGGCGTAAAATTTCGGGGACGATAATCGAGCCATCTTCTTGTTGATAATTTTCCATGATGGCAATCATTACGCGGGGCAAACCCATCCCTGAGCCGTTTAGGGTATGCACAAATTTATTTCGCTTGCTATCTTCTGGTCTGTAGCGAATATTGGCACGCCGCGCCTGAAAATCGGTCACGTTCGAGACAGAAGAAACTTCGAGCCACTCGTTGCAGCCCGCCGCCCAAACTTCGATGTCGTAAGTGATGGTCGCGCCGAAGCCCAAATCTCCCGTGCAAAGTTGATGGATGCGGTAGGGTAAGCCCAAAAGCGCAACGGTTTCTTCTGCATCTGCCATCATCTGCTCAAACGCCGCATCGGATTCTTCGGGTTTGACGAACATATACATCTCAACCTTGTCAAATTGATGTCCGCGCTTGATGCCGCGCACATCACGCCCTGCGCTCATCTTTTCTCGCCGAAAACAAGGTGTGTAGGCTGTGTAGGCTTTTGGCAAATCACTATCTTCAAAGGTTTCATCCATATGATAGCCAGTCAGCGGTACTTCGGCAGTTGGCACCATATATAGATCTTCTTCGTGATCTTTATAGAGATTGTTTACAAATTTTGGCAATTGACCTGCGCCATAAACAGTCTCTGTTTTTACCATAAAGGGCGTATATTTTTCAACATAACCCTGCTTGATATGCAAGTCGAGCATATAGGCAATCAGCGCACGTTGCAAGCGAGCACCCGCTCCGCTCAAAACATAAAAGCGGGAACCTGAAATTTTCACGCCACGTTCAAAGTCGATGATGTCCAACTCAGGGCCTAGGTCCCAATGTGTTTTTGGTTCAAAACTAAATTCAGGGATTTCGCCAACTGTCTTGAGGACGATATTCTCGCTCTCGTCTACACCATAGGGCGTCGCATCGCTCGGGATATTGGGCAGGGTTGCCATAGTGGACGTGAGCTCTGTGTCAACATCTCGCAAATCATCATCCAAAGCTTTGATTTTATCCCCAACAGCGCGCATCGCGTTGATTTTTTCTTGCCGAGATTCGGCATCTTTCATGCGCCCAATTTCCTTGGAAACAGTGTTGCGTTCGGCTTTGAGCTTTTCTACTTTGCTCAAAATTTCACGCCTTTTTTCGTCCAAGGCTGCGAGGGTGTCTACCACCGCGTCATCGGATTGACGTTTTTTTAGTGCTTCTCGCACCATGTCTGGGTTTTCACGAATTAAACGAATATCTAGCATCTTGCACCTCCAATAGAAAAGAAAAAACGCCCCGATCCACAGCAGGACGAGGGGCGCTCGTGGTGCCACCTGCTTTCGTCACCTTTCGAAGAAAGGCAACCTCTATGACGCTATAACGGGCGTGCCCGTCTCTCTTAGGATTTTATTGAAATCTCTGCGAGAGCAACGTGGTGAAAGCCTTTTCTTTAATCTCCCCTTAGTGGGAGAATTTATCCATTCCCTTTCAGGGGAAGGCTAGGATGAGGCGACACCAATCGAAGTGGATTTCGCTACTTTGCCGACCATCTCGCACGACCGATGGCTCTCTGTATAGCTACGCAGGTACTTGTCTTCGAGTTCGTTTTCTATATTTTCCTATTATAAGGGGCTGGGGGGGGGTGTCAAGATTGAATTCAGGTTTTTGGGTGGAAGAGTCTTGTTATGAGAAAAATGTGAATTTAACGGTAGCAAGCTCAAATCAAGTATGTTCCAATAAAAAACTGGCAACAGTTGCCTGCCGCCAGTTTCAAATCATCCAGAAAAAACTAGTTTCTGTTCATTGCATCCATCACTGCTACTGCGGCGATTTCTACGATGTCATTTACTTCGTCACCTGCTTGCAAAACGTGGACGGGTGCGCCCATGCCTACAAGGATTGGACCTATGGCTTTTGCTTTTCCTAGCCGAGCAAGCAATTTATAGGAGATATTTGCTGCATCAAGAGATGGGAAAATAAGCACATTGGCGTCTTTGATCTCACTAAATGGGAAGCGCTCTTCAATAAGGCTAGGGACTACCGCAGTGTCGGCTTGCATTTCACCTTCAGATGGAATGTCGGGGTGTTTTTCTTTCATCAATTTTGCAGCTTTGGCTATTTTATGTGCATACGGATGGTCTGTGGAGCCAAAGTCTGAGAAGGAAAGAAAGGCAACGCGCGGATCAATTTCTACTGTTTTTGCAAAGCCTGCCGCGAGGGCGGCTATTTCTACCAAATCTTCTGCGCTAGGGTCAATATTAACTGTTGTGTCTGCAAAAATATAGGCTTTAGCGTTAACGATCATGATATATAGCCCAGCAACATGGTCTGTGCCTTCAGCAGTATGATGGATTTTCAGTGCAGGTCGCAGAATATCTGGGTAGTCGTAAGTGAGGCCTGATACAACAGCATCTGCTTCGCCCATATGTATCATCATTGGGGCAAAAACATTGGAGCGACGCATAATTTTACGTGCATAGGTGGGCGTTATGCCTTTGCGTTTTCGCATGGCATAATAGGCTTCACCATATTTTTTGCGTCTGTCCATATCACGAGGGTTGATAACTTGGGGCTTGAAATCTAAGGCTAAATCTTTAACTTTAGCGCAAATTCTCTCTTCGTTGCCCAATAAAATAGGGATGCCAATTCCTTCGTCTTGTACGCGGAAAGCGGCGCGAATAATTTTTGCCTCTTCACCTTCTTCAAAGACAACTCGTTTTGTGCCACCTGATGATTTGGCTTTATTCATAATCAGGTGGTGCATTCGAGCGCCTTTGCCTTGTCTGAAAGCTAACTCTTCGCGGTATTTTTCGATATCAATTGTTTTGCGTGCTACACCAGAATCCATTGCTGCTTGAGCAATTGCAGGAGCTTCCCAGAGCAATACACGTGGGTCCATCGCTGCGGGGATAATATATTCGCGCCCGAATTTCATACTTTCTTTATTATAAGCACGCAAGACGCTGTCTGGCACGTCTTCTTTGGCAAGGTCTGCGATAGCCTTGACTGCTGCAATTTTCATTTCTTCATTGATTGCAGTTGCGCGTACATCTAAAGCGCCACGGAAGATGAAAGGGAAGCCTAAAACATTATTAACTTGATTAGGATAATCAGAACGCCCTGTAGCAATAACACAGTCGGGTCGAACAGCTAAAGCCTCTTCTGGCATAATCTCAGGCGTGGGGTTTGCCATAGCAAAGATAATTGGGTCTTTTGCCATTTCTTTGACCATTTCTGGCTTTAGCGCACCTGCAACAGAAAGACCATAAAAGACATCTGCACCTACCATCGCATCTGCAAGAGTGCGTTTATCTGTTTCTTGCACAAATTCTTTTTTATATTTATTTAAGCCTTCACGCTCATGGTGTAAAACACCACGAGAATCTAGCATGATTAGATTTTCTCTCTTGACACCAAGTCGAATTGCCAATTTACTGCACGAAATAGCAGAAGCTCCTGCGCCGTTAACAACGACTTTTATATCTTCTATTTTCTTGCCAATAATCTCTAGAGCATTTATTAATCCTGCCGAAGAAATAATAGCTGTGCCGTGTTGGTCATCATGAAAAACGGGAATATCGATCTCTTTTTTGAGTCTTGTTTCAATCTCAAAACATTCTGGTGCTTTGATATCCTCAAGATTGATTCCGCCAAAAGTTGGGGCAATTGCTTTAACGATTTTGATAACTTCTTCAACATCCGTTTCGTCCACTTCGATGTCGAAAACATCTACATCTGCAAATTTTTTGAAGAGAACGCCTTTTCCTTCCATCACTGGTTTAGATGCCAATGGCCCGAGATTCCCTAATCCCAAAATTGCTGTGCCATTGCTCACTACAGCAACTAAATTACCTTTTGAAGTATATTCATAGGCATTTTCTGGATTTTCAGCAATATCTTCTACAGGAACTGCTACGCCAGGCGAATATGCTAAACTCAATTCGCGAGCGGTATCCATTGGCTTTGTGGGAACAACTGCAATTTTTCCGGGTTTCCCCTTTAAACGGTGATATTCCAAAGCCTCTTCACGAGTAAACTTGCTCATACTATCTCCTTGTTTGCATCTTGAAATGCTTTCTAAAATTGAGCACTTTCTTAGATGCGACCTTAGCTAAAATTTAGCCTATAAGGTTGAATCTCATCAACAGGATTATGACATAATGAAGAATGTCTATATAGTTCCTTTTGTCACATATATTTGATGATGCCTGCATGGTTTGGGATAAAAAGATTAGTGATGAAGCATGCGAAACGCACGTGAACTGAACTTGGGTGCTTTTCAAGTAATATTTGTTCTGGTGTGAACAGAGTTTTGTAGTTGCGCTCGTCTTGGCAGCAGGGCGATTGGCTGTAGATATATAAAGAGACCGCATTTTTCGAAAACGCGATCTCTTTATTTTTATGGTTATCAAAATTGTATATCTGTGATTAACAAATCCTTGGCAATAATTCTCCAGCGGGCAAATCAACTACTCTCGAGCCGCCAATTGCCGTCTTTGCTACAACACGACCAGCATGACCTTCTACTACGCTACCGATAATTGCTGCATCTTTCCCATATTCATTTGCTTGCATCACAGCCAGCACTTCAGCGGCAACTTCGGGAGCAACGATAGCAACCAGTTTTCCCTCATTCGCTATATAGAAGGGGTCGAGACCCAGCATCTCACAGGCGGCATTAACAGCAGGGGTAACTGGCACTTTTGTCTCTTCAAACTCGATGCCAACTTTCGAAACATCTGCCAATTCATTCAAAACGGCTGAAAGGCCACCGCGCGTTGCGTCGCGTAGGCAGTGGATTTCTTTCGTTACGTCGAGCATTTCTGCGATCATCCCGTGCAAGGGGGCGGTATCGCTCATAATCTGGCTTTCGAATTCCAGCCCTTCACGTTTGGACATGATCGCCATACCGTGATCGCCCATTGTGCCACTGACGAGAATAATATCGCCCGGACGGGCGTTTTTCGCGGCAATATTTATCCCTTCAGGAATCATTCCAAAACCAGATGTGTTGATATAAATTCCGTCTCCGTGGCCTTTATTGACTACCTTTGTATCACCTGTCACGATTTGTACACCAGCTTTTTTTGCTGCATGTGCTATCGAGGTCACTACCGCGCCCAGCGTCTCCATCTCTAAGCCTTCTTCGAGAATGAAGCCAACTGAAAGGTAGCGTGGTTTTGCGCCGCTCATGGCTATATCATTCACTGTCCCGTTCACGGCTAAATCACCGATATCACCACCAGGGAAGATGATGGGGCTAACGACAAAAGAATCGGTGCTGAAAGCCAAGCGTCCACTTGTGTTTAACGCGCGGATGTCTAAGGCAGTTGAATCACCCATTTGCGCAAGCAAGTCGTTATGCAAGAGCGGTGCGAAGAGATGGCCAATTAAATCGTTCATCATTTTGCCGCCTGCACCGTGTCCCATCATAATTTTCGGATAATTTTTTAGCGGGATGGGGCAAGTCCATCCATCAAAAGAAGGCTTTGTCATATATTCCTCATAATATTTTTTCTTTATTGTACTACCACTCTAGGTTATGTTTTACGCAATTCTTTTAGAAATGATAAAATTACTTTTTAGAAAAAGTTTATGTGATTATAGGATAAAAAATGAATAAATTTCTTGGCTACCAATGTTCTATTTGTAGGAAAAAATATACCCCTAAAGAAGTAACTTATATTTGCCCCTACGATGGAGGCAATTTAAATGTTTTACTTGATTATGAAGCGATAAAAGAAAAATATCAACCTGATGATATAACCTGCCGCACAGAAAATTCACTTTGGCGATACTTGCCCCTTTTGCCTGTTTCAAATCCTGGTGGGGAGGAGACGCCGCTTTATGCTGTGGGCTGGACACCGACTTTTTCTTTACCAACATTGGCCAAAAAGCTTGGCATAAAAAGGCTTTGGCTTAAAGATGAAAGTGCTAATCCTACTGCTTCATTTAAGGATCGTGCTAGTGCTATTTTGGTTGCGCGTGCCAAGGAGATTAATGCTGAAGTGATAGTGACTGCATCTACTGGTAATGCGGGTGCGGCTTTGGCGGGGATGTCTGCTGCTGTCGGGCAAAAAGCAGTTATTTTTGCGCCGAAAACTGCGCCTGTAGCAAAAGTTGCACAACTGCTTATTTTTGGTGCAGAAGTAATGCTTGTGGATGGGACTTATGATGATGCAGTTGAGTTAGCTGTGAAAGCTGCAGATGAATTTGGTTGGTATTGTAGAAATACTGGTTATAACCCTTTTACAGTTGAGGGGAAGAAGACTGCCGCTTTTGAGATTTGGGAATGGTCGCTTAAGGCTCTCTCCCAAACCGATAAAACTTTAACAGTTTTTGTTTCAGTTGGAGATGGCAATATCATTTCTGGCATTCATAAAGGATTTAAAGATTTAGTTGCACTGGGTTGGTTAAAAGAAATGCCGTGTATTTTTGGTATTCAAGCAGAAGGCTCTGCTGCAATTGCGAATGCCTTTAATGCAAAAACTGAAGAAATTCTTCCTGTCTCTGCAACGACTTCAGCGGATAGTATTTCTGTAGATATGCCTAGTGATGGCGTTCGTGCTCTGCGTGCTGTAACTGAAACAGGTGGTCAATATATTCTTGTAGATGATGATGCCATCATTGCGGCTATAGCAGAGCTTGGCAAAGTGGGCGTTTTTGCAGAGCCTGCTGGTGCTACAGCTTATGCTGGTTTAGAGAAAGCAATTTCAATAGGTGCTGTGGGCGCGAATGACCCTGTTCTCGTTATCAATACGGGGAGCGGCCTCAAAGATGTTGGCGCTGCGTTGAGGGCTGTTGCAGAAGCTCCAATAATCCCGCCAACTTTGGAGGCTGTAAAGGAAAATCTATGAGAGAGAAATGGAGTGTGCCTGCGCGTTATCTAATATTGGGTTTATCAATCATTTTGATTGTGGCATTGGGATGGTATATGCGCTCGATGTTGCAACCTTTGATCGTTGCGGGGCTGATTGCCTATATTATGATGCCCTTTGTTAATATGATGAAAAGCAACTTTGGAATGAAGCATAAACTGGCGGTGAATTCAGTTTACTTTCTTTCTCTGGGCTTGGTGTTGGCATCCCCAGTATTATTTCTGCCCGAACTCATTGCGCAAATACAGGTTTTCTCGAACGACTTGGTGCGGATCTACGAGCAGTCTCTTGTCTTTTTAAGTGAGCCGATTCGGTTGGGCACTTTTGTTTTTGATGCGAGTGATTATCTTTCTGAGTTAGAAAGTTCTGTGTTGGCTGTTTTGACCAGCCTTCCTGAACAGGCTTTACATATTATTGAAAGTACATCTCGAAATGCCGCCTGGTTTTTTGTGATTATTGTTGCGATTTATTACCTTTTGTTGGATTGGGATAATTTGCGTGAGTTTTTTATTCGGCAGGCTCCAGAAAACTATCGGCGTGATGCTCGTTTAGTTTTTTTAGAGATCAAGGAGCTTTGGGCTGCATATTTACGTAGTCAAGTGGCACTTATGGCGATTGTGGGTACTGTTTTTACTATTGCCTGGTTTTCGATTGGGCTTCCTGGTGCGTTGGTTATTGGTATTTTGACGGGCTTTTTGAATGTAATTCCCGATATTGGACCGATGGTAGCGACAGTGATTGCCTTGGCAGTGGCTTTGCTGGAAGGCTCCCTTTTCTTACCGATTTCAAATATTTGGTTTGCAGTTTTGGTCTTTGTGATTTATTTGGTGCTGGTCAATTTAAAAAATATTTGGCTACGTCCGCGCTTGATGGGGCGCAGTGTTCATTTGCATGAGGGTTTGGTTTTTGTTGCAATTATGGCGGCGGTGCTGATTCAGGGTATTCTGAGCGCGATCGTGATTGTGCCAGTAATTGCCTCTACGCTTGTAATCGGGCGTTATCTCAAATCAGGGATTTTAGGCTTGGAGCCAGACTTGCGTGAAGATTTGCTTGAGAAAGTAGAGGTTGTTGAAAAAGAAGCAAGTGAACCAGAAGAAGAATAAGAATAAGACTAAAAAACTTTTTTATAAAAAAAAGGAGCGTGGATGAAACTCATCCACGCTCCTTTTGCTTTAGAGCTTTATCACTTTGCTTTTTCTTTTTTTCTTCGCTAACTTCATCGGGAATTTTCTTCTGCGCTTCCCATCAAACTGATATAGCGCATTTGCCACTGCTGCGGCAGTCGGCACTAAGCCAATCTCACCAACACCCTTTGCTCCATAAGGACCTAAGGGGTCGGGCACTTCAACACCAATTACATCAACTGAGGGCATTTCTTTGGCACGTAAAATGCCCATTTTTCGCAAATTGGTACTAAGTGGAACGCCATCTTTCATTGGTAAATCTTCGCTAATTGCGTAGCCGATCCCCATGTGAACTGCACCTTCAACTTGCCCTTCAAAGAGCATTGGGTTATAGATTTTCCCCGCATCATGTGCGGCGGTTACTCTTTCAATTTGCCCGTCATCGTCAATCGCAACGAGTTGCGCCGCGTAGCTGTAAGAATAATGAGTGATAACTTCATCTACGACTGCGTCAGGCTTTGTTGTCCAGTCTACAATCCATTCCCCAAAATATTCTTTGCCAACTAAATCGGCGAGGGTGTTATTTTTCAAATCTTTGTTAAGCTTTTCACAGGCATCCAAGAGCGCGTTGCCGAGCAGGGATGTTGCCCGTGAGGCGGTCGTCATCCCCGCATTTTGGTTTGATATGGTATCTACGCGTACATCAATTAAATCGGGGTGAATACCGGTTTCATTACAGACGAGTTGACGTGCAATTGTATTTACACCTTGCCCCATTTCTGTCCAGCCGTGATCGATGGTGACTTTATCTGGCGCAATAATCGAAATCAACGCAGAAGATTCATCGGGCATGCCGTTGCCGATACCGGTATTTTTTAATCCACAAGCCAAGCCTGCAAATTTTGTTTTCTCATAAGCAGGTTTGATTGCTTCCAATGCACGTTTTACGCCAACGCCGCCCGCTAAAACTTGCCCTGTGGCTGTCATTGAGCCATTTTCTAGTGCATTATCATAACGGAACTGCCAGCGGTCAAAATCACCTTGTTCACAGAGATCATCTATCGAACTTTCCATACCAAAGGTGGCTTGGTTCACACCAAATCCGCGCATTGCACCGCAAGGGAGATTGTTAGTGTAGACTGCAAAGGCTTCAATGTCTGTTGCAGGGACGTGATATGCCGCAGTGGCGTGGCTGGCGATGCGTGTGAGCACTTTTGCACCTACAGAAGCATATGCGCCAGTATCGCCCACAAAACGTGCTTTGATGAAGGTTAGCTTGCCATCTTTATCACAGCCTAATTCATAATCCATCCACACAGGGTGGCGTTTGGGGTGCATGATAATTGACTCATCTCGTGTGAGATGTACTTTTACAGGCAATTGCATTAATTTTGCCATCAATGCGGCATGTCCTTGTACGCTTAAATCTTCTTTGCCGCCAAATCCGCCGCCATTTGCTACCAAAATTACGCGCACTTGTTCTTTTGATAAGCCAAGCAATTTTGCAATTTGTGTTTGATCTTCATAAATGCCTTGGCTTTGCGAATAAATTTTCACGCCTTTGCCATCGGGCATAGCTACAGCGGCTTCAACTTCCATGAAGGCGTGTTCAACACGTTGGGTTTCGTAAACGCCCGTTGAGATATAGGCTGAGTTTTTTCTCGCTTCTTCCATATCTCCACGCACAAACACGGGATGAGATAGGATATTCCCGCCCTCATGCACTTTCGGGGATTCGGGAGACATCGCCGCGTGCATATCACTAACAACCTCGAGCACTTCATACGTGACCTTGATCTTGCTCATTGCATCACGAGCAATTGCTTCGCTTTCAGCAACTACGCTTGCAACTACGTCTCCTAGATAGCGGGTGATTTCGCCTTTTTTGAGCATAAGGGGCCAGTCTTGAGAAATCAAGCCGATGGTGCGGTCACCCGGGATGTCTTCGGCGGTGAAGATGCGTAGCACGCCTGCCACGCCCTCAGCTGCTTGGGTGTCGATATCCAGTATTTTGGCACGAGGGTATTCGCTAAATTTTAGGGCACCATGTACCATCCCCTCGAAGCGGAGATCATCTGTATATTGATGGTCGCCCAGCACCAATTCCCGTGCCTCATATTTGGGGTGTCGTGAGCCTATTTTGCCCTCACTGGTGGGGATGGGGATTTCACTTTCGTCCCGAATAGCCTCTGCTGCATAATCGATGGCTTCAATAACTTTCGTGTAGCCAGTGCAGCGGCAAATATGGGGAGTGAGCGCTTTTTTGATGTCATCTTCACTAGGCGCAGGATTTTTCTTGATGAGCGTATCAGCGCGCATAACGATGCCAGGGGTGCAGAAACCGCATTGAACCCCACCTTTTTCGGCAAAGGCATTGGCGAAAGTGTCGCGTTTATATTCGCTGAGGCCTTCAGGCGTAGTGATGCTCGTTTCTCCCAATTTTTTCATGGGTGTGATGCAAGAGAGCTTAGATTTTCCATCAATATCAACTGTGCAGGCTCCACAAGATGCCTGCCCAGAGCAACCATCTTTGACAGATGTGATATTTTCATGTTCTCGCAAAAAGGTTAAAAGGGTGAGTTCGGGGTCACCGCTAAATTCTTTTTTTGTGCCGTTTAGGGTAAATTTCATAGAAACTCCTTTATTCATAAGGAAAGGTCAGACCTATTATAAACGATAAGAAAGCAAAAGAGCCGAACAATTTTCTTATTCGGCTCTTTGTTTTTCTCTCTTATTTGGAATTTAGCGTCTTTCCATCAAAAACAAGTGTCGTTCAGATTCATTAATATGTATTTTTTTGTGAATAGTGAAACGAGACTTGAAAACTCGCTCAAAATCTTCGAGCATATACTCGTTAAAAATATCTTCACGGCTTTGAAGTAGCTTCTTAACTTGAGAGTCTGATTTCGGAACAAACTCAATGACAAGCCATTTTCCTGTATCGCTAAAGAAATCAGCTAATTGCTGAAGGGGAACATTATTTGAGATTGCAAGATGATGAATTAGTGCTAAGGCAAAAACCATATCGGCAGGAGCGCGTTCTGAGAAAGATTCGCGCTCGTTATTATGCCAGCCAAGCGCAGGACTTGGATTTGTTAGATCTGATACAAGGGGGAGGAGATTCTCTTCTTTTGATGATTTCACCTGCCGATAATTTTGTTCCACGGCGGCAGGGTCAATATCAAAGGAGATAGTGAAAACCCCTTGCTCAGAGGCTAATCGGCTGAAGATACCATTATTCGCGCCTAAATCCCAGACTTCCTTAGGCTCTCTTTCTTTTACCCATTCAAAGATTAACTCTTTTTTATGCAGAAAGGCTGCATCAGTATAGTTTGTGATTTCGTAGTAGTTTCCCCATTCCGTTCCTGCTGGATTCCATTCAAGCTTTTTGATGGTATTTTTAAGGCTATCAATAAGACTTAGGAGAGCTTGTTTGTTAATCTTTTTTTTCTGCTTTTTCTCTTCGATATCTTCGTCTGCATATTTGCTTTGTGCTTTTGCATGCAGGTGAATATGCATCATTAAGCCCGCGTTGAGCTTGGATGATTTGGGGAGTAGGTCGCTAGCCAAATCAAGGGGAATCCCATCAATATAAACGCGCAGTAGTTGGCTAAGGCGAATATCTCTTTTTGCCATTAACGCTAAGGGAGCCAAGAAATGTTGACAGAATTGTTTATAGGCCACCCAAGGATTGCCCTCTTCGTAGAATTCAAAAGAAAGGGTGTCTATCAGAATTGCTTTGCCACGATGAAATTGGATATTATATGCGCTGGCATCCTTGAGAGACATCCCTGCCTTGATTGCCCGTTTCTGAATAGCCAGTGTTGCCAGTGCGGCTTCTTTTAATTGAGAAAAAGACCATTCGTAAGGATAGGAGATGAATGGTATCACTTCCGGTTGAAGAATCTTGAAAGCTGAAGCCGCCTTGATGGGAGGAATATCTACTTCTTTATGTGCTATCAAGCGTCCGATTTTTGCTAATTGCTCATAGAGTCCTGATTCTATGAGATGTTTGTACTCGGATGCATATTTTTGATTGACTTGTCTATAGAGTATGCTCTCGTGTGTGAATAGAAATCCGCTTGGATCTCGGAATGAAGCCGGATGTTGGGCTTGAGTGCTACTCATCTAAGAAATCGTCGTCTGTATCATTATCTTCTTCGACATCTGGAGAAGACGAAGACATGCCCAATAATTCCTTGATTTTTGCCCATTGTGAGCGGATGAAAAGTCCAGCACCGAGCGCGGCGGCAACTGCTAATTGAATAAGAATACTGCCTGAACCAGGATCAAGATATATAGCGGGTGAGTAGTGCATTTTTTTTTAGTTCTCCTTTATTTTGGATAATTAGGTAGTAGATAATGTTTTTGTCCGAGGACAAAATAAATTTTTTTGATGAGAAATAGTTGTGGAAAGCAAGCGTAATCCAATATTAATCGTACTCCATGGTTACTTTACCATATAACTATAAATGAAAAAACTAGCTAAGGGGTGTATTTATAAATCATGATATTGTCACTTTGGTATACTTCTTTATACTTGATAATCTCTTTTGATAAATTCAGAATGAGTCCATCCCCTCGAATGATGGACTTGTTTTCATCATAAGTTTTTTTTGCGATATAGATATAGTCATAATCAAAATTGAGCTTCGAGGCTTGTATTTCTATACATTCAAGGGGGGCACTTTCTTCTGTAATGCAATTTTGTAATAGTTGAACACCCGCATATAGATTGTCAAATCCTTCTCCGTCTATCCATTCACGTCCTTGAATTGTTGTCAGACTTTGTCGATAAGCTAATGTCGGGAACCATTCAAGAGTTGGGTCTGCCAAAACATTACTACTTCCTGTAATAACAAGAAATCGACTGTTGCTAGGGGTATTTCTCTCTACCCATTTATAGGCTTGCAGATTTTCTTCTGAAACTCTATCTTGGGATATTTGTGAACTATAGGTCTGCATACTAATAAATATGATGAGGATCATATTGGCAAATAAAAACTTCTCTGAACGACTTTGTAATATGGTATTGAAAGATGTTCCTCTCGCTCTACTTTCTATCTTAGCCAATGCAGGAAATATAAAGTCGCAAAGAGCAATGCTGGCATGTAGAGCCATGGCAAGGATAGTGATATTGAAGCCGCTGCGCGGATCTAAAATAAAAGGCAAGATATACATTATTGGCAAAAAATAATGTTTTTGGGCTATA
>JABGQV010000190.1 GCA_018648655.1 Anaerolineae bacterium
CCGCTACCTCAGAACATGGCACTGGCAATGGCTCAAAAAACTGGCAGCTTGATAGTCTTACTCCAAGCATTAGTGTGATTGCCGATAAAAGCCCCAATGCAGCACTCTGGTTTAATAGTGCCCTAAATCTAACCGCCTCAGCTAGCGATGCTACCTCTGGTTTAGCATCCTTTGAGTATTCCCTCGACAACACAATCTGGACAAATTACGCCACAACCCTCAACTTCACCGATGGTATCAGCACAATTTATTTTAGAGCCAGTGATAATGCGGGGAATACCCAAAATGTTATTCAAGAAATCAAAATAGATAGCCAAGACCCACAACTTACACAAAATATCACAGGTACACTTGGGGCAAATGGATGGTATATTTCAACTGTGAATATTGAAAATGCTCAAAGCGACCCTGCGCCCTCTTCGGGCATCCAAAACTTTGAAACTTCTTTTGATGGCAGTATTTGGGACGCGTATAACGCGCTCCTCAACTTAAGTGATGGCGTTTATGTCCTTCAAAGCAGGGTGATAGATAATGCCGACAACCAAGCCCAAAACGCGGTCGCCATCAATATAGATAGCACTCCGCCTACAATCAATGGCACGCTCGTGGGTCAACTTGGCGCGCGCAACTGGTATCTCCCCAGTTCAAGCAGAAGTGTCTGTCTCAGACATAACTTCCGGGATTGCCTCAACCGAATATAGTGCAGATGGGGGTGCATGGGCGAATTACACAACGCCTGTTATTTTCAGCGATGGTATTCACAAAATCCAATTTAGAACAAGCGATACCGCAGGGCTTTTTTCTGAAACGGAGATATTTGACTTCAAAATAGATAGTAGTGCGCCCGAAATTCACCTGCCTAGTCGTTGGTATATCTGGGAGAGTGGCACTTTCACCGTAAAAGACGCAGGGAGCAAAATTATTTCCTTGAGTTACCAAATCAGAGATTCTCAGAATAGATGGAAAAAGATAGAACGCAGTTGGACGCCTGATACTAGAAGTTTCACTCATACCATCTCTTGGAACCGTGTCTTTGCTGATGGCATTACTGCCCCCGTTGGCACCTATAATGTGATTATCTACGCAGAAAATGAAGCGGGGAATAGAAGCCAGAAAAGCGCGCAAATTATTATTCCCCAACCAAATGCAACTGCATTACCCACTTTTACCCCTACGCCAACGGCAACGAATACACCTCTCACAACGCCTACAGCCACAGTATATAATGCGCCGCTCATAGTGCCTACCGCTACGCAAACACCTTTTGTTTTTCTACCACCAGAACCAAGAGAGACAGAAGAAAATAACGGCTTTTTCTCCTTCTTTAACCTACCCCCTTCGACAAGCTCAGGGACCGGACAAGACACAAACCCCAATATATTATGGGGTGTAGCCGCCGCGGCGGCATTGGGTGCTTTTAACGCTGTGATTGCAGAGAAGAAGAGAAAAGAAGCAGAAGCGCGTGAAAAACGTGCACAAAATAATAATAGCAACCATACCAAAAGACGCGCTGCTGAAAAAGCGGGGACTTTAGGCGCATATATACGCGAGATACGCAAAGAAAGAGCCACCCAAGCAAAAGCCAAAGTAGCGAGCATTCTTCACAGAGATCAAAAGAAAAAAGATGAGAAGCAACGTGAGAAAAGCAGATTGAGTGATAAAGAGTGGAAGAAAAAACAAGCAAGGCAAGCAAGATGGGATGCGAATGGGGCGGCAATTTATGAGCAGAAGAAGGTAAAAACCCAAAAAGAAGCCGAAAGGGTTGCCGCGCGGCAAAATTTACATGAAAATAGCCTAAGCCATAAAATATCTATAGGGGAGCTTGATCTAAAGAATTTACCGAAAGAGGAAAAGATAGCTGGAAGAAAAGTAAATGCACGGATTTTACCTCCTCCTCTTTTGGAGAAAAAACCCTTTGATCCGCTTACGGATCGAGAATTCCGACTAGAGGAGATTATACAAGCAAGGAAGGCTGAAGAGATAACCTATCGCTTGTCACAACCACATTATATTGTTGATAATATTGATAATGGTGGAAATGTAAACTTCCGGGACAAACCAGGATTAGGCAGCAATATTATTGCCGAGCTTACCTGTGGCACGGCAATAGAGCTTACTGGAGGGGAGGTGAAAGACGGAAAGTTTATATGGAAAGCAGCAACAGTCATCGGTAAAAGTATTCAAGGATGGGTTGCTGAACCGTTTCTTACTCTTGAAGACCCGTTTTGTTCTGTTTCTCCTAAATATGGTAGATATCCAGGGGCAGGCGAAACAGTTATGTTAACACGTTTACCTTATAATTATATTGGTGCAAAGGAGACTTTGCCGTTCTGGTGGGGCTTTGGAAACAACGAATTTGCTCGAAGACCTGGAAATTATAAAACATATGCTGGTACAGGTGGCTTGCATTCAGGAATAGATTTCGGAATACCATATGGTACAGAATTAGTATGGGCAGGAAATAAGGAAGGTGTGGTCATTGATGTTAATTCTTCAAAATATCATTATATGGGTGACAAAAACACCATTGTGATTGAGGCTGGAGGCTTTCATTTTATTTATGGCCACACATCGAGTGCTATTGTTAAAGAAGGTGATATTGTTATACTTGGACAGACAATTGGATATTCGGGAGGCACTGAGGAAACTGGTAATCCTCATTTGCATTTTGAGATTCGCCCTGTACCTTCTGAAGATAGAGAAAAAAGCAAATATTATATCAATCCGTTAACTTTTTATGACGGAGAACTACAAACAGATCTATACAATTACTTTACTGGAACAGATTATCTTCCCGGAGAGGATTCCTTAAGTCTTGGATATTATCACTAACAGAGAGATGTCATTATGATTATTAAAAAGAAACTTATACAAATAACCATATTGGTGCTATGTGTTCTTATTGCAAGTTGTCAGTCTCGTTCAAGGGCAATAACACCAACTTCGATACCAACACAGCAAATTTTTCCTACTCTAGTTCCAATTGAAGCGATAGATTTAGCTGAGATTCAAAATACTCCATCAACAGAGGAGGAGATACTCGTTACCGCTCAGACCGTTACGTCCGACCCTGATGTGACAAGCTTTGGCTGGTTTCCGGACGGAAAGATTTACTACACGATTGGTTGGGATCCGAGATTCAACAGTTACAAGTTAATAACAGATATTGATGAGAGTATTTGGTATTCATTTGACCCCGCTACCCAAAGAACAAAGAAGTTAGAAAATCCATATACAAAAAGTAAAAACGAATTTTCCCCCTTTCTAGTCACTGGTGAAACGGATCAAGTTTTTGATATAACTATCTCTCCAACTGGAGATACTGTAATATATACCCGCCCTCCATCCGGCTATGAACGCCCAGAAAATATAACAACTCATTATTTTGATCCAGCTGAGATATGGGTCTTGGATATAAAAGAAAATAAAAGCTATCCAATTATGGATGCTCCTGAAGAATTATATAATTGTGGAATTCATCTAAGTATTGATGCCAGCTGGTTCAGTGATGAGACCATTGCCATCGGTTCATGCTATTTTGGCTATGAGATTATCCGTATTTATTTTTTGATGGATTTGTCGAAAAAAAGCATTCAATTTCTTAACTTTAGATTTAACGATAGTTATATCCCTAGTGAAGAAATTGCTGTAGCCAATAATTTTCCCAGTTTAGCATTTTATTCAGAGGGAATGCTTTGGCTTACTTCTTATAATCCCAAGCAGGGAATGATTCCATTGGACTTGACCGATGTAAATATTTTGTTCAGTAACCGCCCTGTCTTTACTCCTATTTGGGGTACAAATGACCAGGCTATTTACTATTGGTCTTCCGGTGCCCCAGTAACAAGCAAAGAAAACGAGCTCATTAAATACCGACCTTGGTGGCTTGAAAAAGTGAATGTTCTAACCAAGGAAGTGGAAGTTATATTGACTGAGAGCGATTTACGCGGCTTGATGGGCGATGAAATGTATAACATACGTTATGCAAGTGGCACACAGTGGAAACTGTCAGATGATGAAAAAAGCATGCTACTTTATAGAGGGGAAACCTATAATTCTCCGGCTGCGCTTCTTTTGATTTCATGGCAATAAAATTTCTGTTATCTACAAACTTATCCACTCTATAGTCTTAGCAAATTTCTCAAGTTTTTAATCAATGCGCTGTTTATAAAAACAAAAAAATATGTTCAAAAATCTTCAAAAACACGCCCCCACAATCTCCATCCTACTACTTCTTGCACTAATAGTTGCACTGTTCTTCTCTCCGCCTTCTGTGCGCATGATTTCGAGCATAGTTATTATTTTCGGGATTGGCACCGCCATCATTTTTACTGTTCAGAACAATTGGCAAGAGCATATCGAAGGTCAAATAACCCTTACTGAGTTTCTTCGCAATACATTTATTGATTTGCTCGGCTTGACGTTGGTAATGGGCTTGGCCATATTCTTCGGTAGGCTTGCAGGTGATTATGTTGGGACAAATTTGGGTGTTTTTATGGGCATTATTGCGGGTATGGCAGTAGCCTTTGGGGTTGCTTTTGGCTTTAGGACAATATGGGGGAAAGTTGCAGAGCCGTTAATGGCGAGATAGAATTAGCTTGTATAAATGCAAAAGGCGACATGCTTCATGTCGCCTTTTTTAGTAGTTTTTTGAGTTTTATCGTCTCCATCTTAGGACACGAAAATGCTCTTCATAGCGTGGGCTTTCAGTTGAGCTATCTTTTCTTTTTCCGTGCGCACGCCAGCGTTTTAGTAAGCTTTCAGGGTCTTTTATCTGGCTTTTATGTTTTAGTATCGCTTCTAATTTGATTTCCCAAGTATCAGTGATATCTAAGGTCGTATTGGGTTCTGTGGTGAGCGAAACCCAGACCTCCTGTGGCATATGCGGTTCAAATCCTTCTTTGAGGAGTTCAGGAAAGAAAAGATGACTGCCTGCGGCGGGGAAAACCGCATCTAGCACAACTTGCCCAGCAGCACGATGGTCAGGGTGATTAAGAGGGTATGATTCGCTGGGATAGAGATTGGTCGGGTCACAGGTGACAAGAATATTGGGGGTGAACTGACGGATAGCGCGTGTCACCTCACGTCGTGTATCCATATCGGGAACAAGATAACCATCTGGGCGTCCCAGAAAATGAACATCTTTCGCACCGATGATTTTCGCCGCATCCCTCTGTTCTTTTTGGCGTACGTGGCAGAGAGCATCCCCAGAGATATTAGGATCGCTACTGCCTTTATCCCCACAGGTTAGAAGGTAGTAGGTGATCTCATGTCCCATTTTTGCCCAGCGTGCTAAAGTTGCCCCGCAGAAAAACTCGGCATCGTCTGGGTGTGCTAAGATGACAAGAATTTTCTGCGGGTTTTCCCAATTATCAGGCTTGGGCTGGCTCATTTTTCTTTTTTGAGCATTCGCCACTACAGGGAGCTTCGGCTTTTCTACGCAGGGCTTCATGCTCGCTCCAGGGTTCGATTTCGTCACGATGGAAGGCATGTCGCGCACCGCGTACTTCGCCGTCTAGTTGAACAACGACTGTTTCGGTGAGGGGGTTTAAATCTATAACCTTGCCTTCACCTTTGGGGGTGATAACGCGTTTTTTGCGTTTAGGAAGGGTTTTTCGAGCAGCAGCGTAGGCTTCATATTCGTAAATTAGGCAGCAGCGTAAACGACCGCACATGCCCGTAATTTCAGAGGGAGCAAGTGAAATACCTTGAGCTTTTGCCATTTTGATAGAGATGGGGCTGAAATCGGTGAGAAACATGGTGCAGCAGCGTTCTTCTTGTCCACATGCGCCTATACCACCCATAATTTTGGCAACATCGCGCGGACCAATTTGGCGCATTTCGATATTGGTATTCGTATAAGATTTTTGCATAACCTTACGTAAATTATTCAAATTTATTTTGCCATCTTTTTCATAACTGTAAAGAAAACTTAGAGCTGAGCCATTATAGTTAAAATCTGCTTTGATAATTTTTATATCGGGCAGGGTCATTTTGCTAGCGGTTTCTCGGCAGGCTATCATAGCCTCCATTTCTTTGGCTTTCCAACTTTCGTTGAGGAGCAATTCGCGCGGGGTAGCTTGGTGAAGCACTTTTTTCCAGCCGCCTTTGGGGGCTGAGGGTGCGTTTTCAGGAATTTGCACAACTTCGCCAAGGTGATCGCCACGTGCGGTATCTACAATAGCATGGTCGCCAATTTTTAACGTGGGCACGTTACCAGCGTCGAAGTGATAAATTTTACCTATTTTTGTGAATCGGATTCCGATAATTTTTGGTTGCATAGGAGCTATTATACCGTGAAAGCTATTGTGCGTTGTGTACTTTTTTCTTCTTTTTATTTTTTCAGAATGGAGGTGGTACACAGAAGCGCGCGTGAATTTATCTTGAGTGCCTTTAAATAAATTTTGCGTGCAGTGGGCGTGTTTGTTATCCCTCCTTATTTGAACAAATCCATTACTGATGCTGTGTAAATTTGGGCGTAAGCCCCCTCTGTCCTACGGACATCTCCCCCGAAGGGGGAGAATTTGTTCCTTCCCCTTCGGGGGAAGGCTAGGATGGGGGCGGAGTGCGAGAAGAAGCTAAAAATAAGATTTGTGCGTAACTAGATATTTTGCAAAAGCTTCTTTTCACCTTGTTCTCTGCGCTATCCTAAGCGCAGAGAACACTTATGCAAGAGGTCTAATGTAAAAGAAAAAGCAGAGCGAATTGAGAAAAATATAATTTCTTCACAAATCCGCTCTGCTTTTTCTTTGTTTCAAAATACCGCGCGTCTTTTGGCTAGACTTTTTATTTTGACTTACTCTGTGATATTAATTTTCAAATCAAGTTTGTTTTTGCTTTCATCTAGGGCAGCAATACTAACAGCTTGCGCTACGCTTTCTGTGATTTTTTGCATCGCAATTGCGGCATCTGAATCTGGTTGAGCGATAACGGCTGGTTGGCCTTGGTCACCAGCGAGACGTACAAACCCGTTCATGGGCACAGAGCCTAAGAAGGGAATCCCAGCAGATTCAGCCAGAGATTCGCCACCACCGTGACCAAAAACGTCACCAGCCATATTCTCGATTACGCCCAAAAGCGGAACTTCAAGTTTCTCGAACATACCCAAGCCACGGCTTGCATCTTCTACAGAGACAGCTTGTGGGAGCGTGACGAGAATTGCGCCACTAAGTGGAAGTGATTGCGCAAGTGTTAAAGGAGCATCGCCTGTTCCTGGGGGAAGGTCAATAATGAGGTAATCTAGTTCTCCCCATAAAACATCGGTGAGAAATTGACGAATTGCAGAGTGGAGCATGGCGCCGCGCCAAATAAGCGGTTGACCAGGTTTTACGAGAAAGCCCATCGACATTACTTTTACGCCATGTGCGTCAGCAGGGACTAATTTCTCTTTTGTTGCAGGGGGGAGTTTTTCAACACCCATCATAGTGGGGATATTGGGGCCGTAAATATCGGCATCGAGCAAGCCAACACGTGCGCCACTTTTTGCAAGAGAAACAGCAAGATTAACAGCAATAGTAGATTTCCCTACGCCACCTTTGCCAGAGCCAACGGCAATTGCATTACGGATGGGGGCATCCACTAAGCCGCGTTTTCTTCCGTCAGCGGGGACATCGGCATCCATATTGATATTGATGGTTTTTACACCTTCAACTTTTTGAACAGCTTGGCGTGCATCTGCTTCAATCTTACCCTTTAAGGGGCAGGCGGGTGTTGTCAAGAAGATGCTGAAATTGACGGTGTCGTCTTCGATGACTACGTCACGAATCATATTGAGGGTTACAAGGTCTTTGTGCAGGTCTGGGTCCATTACATTGCTAAGGGCGGCGAGAACTGCATCTTTGGTTATTTGGGTCATTTTTTACCTTCTTATAGATTAAGTAAACTTTTTTCTAAACACAAAGATTCTCAAAGTAAAAACTTTATAAATCTTAGAGTTCTTTGTGTTTAATCTTTTTTGATTTTACCAATTAAGTCTTAACACCAAGTTAGAAAAACAGGTTGAAGGAAAATATCCCTTCAACCTGTTTCTTTCATATTCTTAAGCCTTTTATTTTTATGCGGCTTTCTTTGCGGCTTGAGCAGCTTTTTTTGCTTCTCTTGCAGCAGCTTTAGCAGCTTTGGCTTCTTCGGCTATTTTGCGAGCTTCGGCTTCTTTTGCGCTATTGATGGGGCGAATCTCATCGTAATAAGATGCGGGCTTCATCAAATCGTCAAGATGATAGACGGTGCGTCCGTAAGAGGCGATTTCGTAATCATGATCCATCTTGATGGAGTCGAAGGGGCAGAACTCGGCGCAGAGGCCGCAGTTCATGCAGATATCAGCATCAATGGTGAAGGCTGAAGGGTTCTGAACGGGGCGACCCGTTTTGGGATCGGTATCACGTTCAATCCAGATGCATTGTGGGGGGCAGACTTTTGCACAAATACCACAAGCTGTACAGCGATTATCAATTTCGCCATCTTCGAGTTCATCGTAGACCAAGAAGGGAATATAGCGAAATTCTTCTGGTACAGGCAATTTTTCTTCAGGGTATTGAATGGTGAAGATGCCTTTTACATCTTTGCTAGAACGATGAGCGATGCCTTCGTCTGTATAATATCGTTTGCCACGCCATTCAAAATCATCAACATAGGTGTTGATAAAGCGTTTTACGGTAACGCCGAGACCTTTGAGTAATCCTA
>JABGQV010000196.1 GCA_018648655.1 Anaerolineae bacterium
TGCCGTTGTTGCGGGAACAATTACTTTTATTTTCATTTTCAAAACCTTTTATGAGGCTTTTGAGATTAGACTTTACTTTTAAGCCCGATTTCTAAAAATATTCTTTAGGTTTTGAATGATACCCTCTGAAAAAGATGTGTCAAGCGTATGGCAAAAAACCCTAATGGGAAGCAAAGAGTGCAACGGTGTATAAGGGGGAGATATTAACAAAAAGCTAAGATGTCCTTCTCTCCCCTCTGTTATAATCGCCCTTCGAGAGGAACCCAATTATGCTAAAGAAATTTGTAAATGTTTTCGGGGGAGACCCCAACCAAAAACGAATAGATGAGCTCGCCCTAATTGCAGATGAAATCAATGCCTTAGAGCCGGAATTTGAAAAACTCAGTGATGCAGAATTGCGCGCTAAAACAGATGAATTTCGCGCAAAAATTCAAGACGCAGTAGAAGGTGTTGAAGATAAAGAAGAGTATTTCGCCATTGAGAAAGAAGTGCTAGATGAAATTATGTTTGAAGCCTTTGCCACTGTGCGCGAAGCATCCAAACGTACCTTAGGAATGAGGCATTACGATGTCCAGCTTATTGGTGGTATCACCATTCATCGTGGCGAAATAGCTGAGATGAAAACGGGGGAGGGCAAAACCCTCAGCGCGACTTTGCCCGTCTACCTAAACGCCTTAACTGGACGTGGTATTCACCTCATCACCGTTAATGATTACCTCGCTAGACGTGACCCTCGCTGGATGGGCCCCATTTATGATTTTCTTGGCCTTAGCGTAGGGATTCTCCAATCTGCCGCAACCACAGAGCATGGGCAGAAAGCCTATTTATATGCGCCTGAAAAAGAATCTTCTCAAGAAGATCAACATCAACTTAAATTAGTAGACCGTAAATTCGCCTACGCTGCCGATATTACTTACGGTACAAATAACGAATTTGGCTTCGACTACCTCCGCGATAATATGGCGATGGAATATGAACGTCGTGTTCAACGCGGGCATTATTTTGCCATTATTGATGAGGTTGATAATGTATTAATCGATGAAGCCCGTACCCCGCTAATCATCTCTGGCCCCGCTCAAATTGATATGGGTGATTATACGCGTATGGCAGATGTGGCTAAAAATCTGCGCGAGGAAGATTACGACCTCAACGAAAGAAATCGGAGTATTTCACTCACCGAAATTGGTATTGTGCATGTAGAAGAATTGCTCGGTGAACCAATGAGTGACCCCGACCGCCCCGAAGATGTGACGCCTGAACAAGCTCGGATTATGTCTTATCTTGAACAGGCGCTCCGCGCAGAGTATCTATTTAATCGCAATAAAGATTATCTCATTCAGGGTGGCAAAGCCATTATCGTTGACCAAAGCACCGGTCGCCTTATGCCGGGCAGACGTTGGTCCGATGGTTTGCATCAGGCAGTAGAAGCAAAAGAAGGCGTAGAAATTGAGCAAGAAACTGTCACCTACGCAACCGTTACCCTGCAAAATTATTATCGTATGTATGAGAAACTCTCCGGGATGACGGGTACCGCGCTCACCGAAGCTGAAGAGTTTGATAAAATTTATAATCTTGAAGTTTTACCTATTCCCACAAACTGGGATCACCAAGCCTCTAGCGAGAATTATTCTTTGGATGCACGCACTGCAAAAGAAGAGTATACGGGCTATGAATATACGTATTATGTACCAACGGGCACACCTGATATCCCACCTACAGAGGGTGAGGGAAGTGAGGGTTTTAGGCCCGAGCTTTGGAAACGAAAAGACTACCCCGATTCAATTTATAGAACAGTAGAAGCAAAATTGCGCGCTATTATCAAAGAAGCGGCTCATTTTTATGTGATGGGCAGACCGCAATTAATTGGAACAACCTCTGTAGAATCTTCTGATCTTCTGTCTAGTCGTTTACGGGCTGAGCCTGTACGCCGATTTTTACAAACCCTTCTTATTCGCTATACTTGGATGGAAGCAAATGATCGCATAGAAGATGGACGTGCTATCAAAGAATTAGAGCCTCTTTATACGCCACTTGAAGAATTCACCCCAAATATCTTGCGTGAATTCGCAAAGCCTCTCAATCTTAATATCAGCCTTAATGCCGCAGAAAATATCCCCACCTTGCTCCATCTCTTAGATTTAGAAGAAAAAGATACCGATCGATTGAAAAAATTGATTAAGGGCGGTATTCCACACCAAGTTTTGAATGCACGAAAGCATACTGAAGAATCCCAAATCATTGCGGGAGCAGGCGCCTTTGGCGCAGTAACAATCGCGACCAATATGGCAGGACGTGGCGTAGATATTAAGCTTGGCGGTGATATTGCCGAAGAAATTCTCTCCACTGTTAATCGTGTTTTACGAAAAAATGATATTGTAAATGCCTATAACCTCACACTTGAAGAGCAACGCCAAATTCTCTTAGAGCGCGATGATATAGATTATGGTATTTATGAAACAGAAATCAAACATTTCCTTCAATATTTTGAAGAAATGGAACATGTTAAAAGAGCTGGTGGGCTTCATGTTATCGGCTCAGAACGCCACGATGCACGCCGCATAGATAATCAACTTCGTGGGCGTGCAGGGAGGCAGGGTGATCCTGGCTCATCGCGTTTCTTCCTCTCTCTTGAAGATGATTTGATGCGACTTTTTGGTGGTGAGCAAGTTGGCAACCTTATGCAGCGTCTTAGCGTAGATGATGCCCTCCCCCTTGAGAATAAAATTGTCTCTAATATTATTGAGCAATCTCAACATCGTGTTGAGGGTGCAAATTTTGATACGCGTGAACATCTTCTCGATTACGATAATGTCCTCAATAATCAGCGTGAGAAAATTTACGCTCAACGAGATCGTGTTTTCCTCAAAGATAATCTTAGCGAAGATATTGCCGATATGCTCCGCATAGACGTGGAGAAACGTGTTCGTGTGACATTAGATGAAGATTTTGAAAATGAAACCCCATGGGCATTATTAGCTTGGACGAGCGGTGTTCAGCCTTCTTTCTTAGATAGAAATGATGAGCTTTTCCCTTCATACACTATCAAGTTACTCATCGAAGAATTACGCGGTGCAGAAGACCCCAAAGAAGCCCTACTCGAATTGCTCAGTGAAGTTGTTGAAGCTGAACAAGGCTATATTTTTACTGCCATCGAAGCCGCTGTTTATAATACCAGTGATACTTTTGAAACTCAGCTAGAATCTCGCTACGATTTACTTGATGTCTTTATTCAAAATCGAAATGATAGCGAAGAGATGCTACGCCCCAACGAAGTTTTAGATAACCTCAATGGTTTGCTCGGTATGCGCCTGAAATTGAGTAAAAATCAACTTCGCATTTTGATGGATGACGCCTACGAACTCGAAGATGAATTGCGTACAAAAATTGAAACTCAGCTTAACTTAAGCAGCCTTCAGCGTATGGTTGCGGCGGTTGAATATCGCTTGGGCACAGCGCTTGAAATCAATAAAGATAAACTTTCGCAAATGAGTTGGGATGAAATCGAGAAAGAAATTGTCGATGCCGCCGACCAAGCTCTTGAAATACGTTTAGAGTCGCTTGCTGGTGAAAACGGCACTCTTGCTCAGGATCTCGATAAAGCTCTTAAACAGGAGCAAGTTGAGGTTTGGGACGATACAGCAAATGCCCGTTTGCTCCTCGGTCTCTCGCAGGGTGTTCGCAAAGTTTTTGATCCACGTACCCATCGTCAAGTCCAACAAAACTATTCTCGTTTTAGATATGTTTACCGAGCTGCACAAGAGTTAGAAAATCGTGAGCCAGAAGCCTTGATAACAGAGGTGATGGAGCATTTTGCGCTAGCAGAAGAGAAGTTGAAAAGTGCGTGGGGAGATGTGAAATTGCGTGAAGGAGCCACAGCCGCAACGCTCGTAGATTTGGGTTTGAGAGCTGATCTTTTGGCAGAAGAATTTGCTCAAACTCCCCCTGCTAATCTGCCCGAAGAAGAGCGGACTGTCGTTATAGAAGGACTGGGGCGCAAAGAAATGACTCGGATTCAGCGCCATCTTTTGCTCAGGGCGATTACTGACCAATGGGTAGAATATCTAACAAAAGTAGAAGCCTTACGTGTTTCAATTGGCTTAGAAGCCTATGCTCAACGTGACCCGCTGGTACAATATAGACGGCAGGCTTCTGAAATGTTTCAGGTTTTGCTAGACGATATTCGCTCTCAAGTCGTTAGTCGTGTCTTTGCCTATTTGCCCCGCCGCTGGAATGCAAATCCGCTTGGTTCAGCAGATGTGGTAACATCGGCAGGAGCTTCTCAAGCGAAACTTTTAAAAAACAAGAAGAAAAGCAAAAAGAAAAGAAAGAGACGCTAGAGAAATCGTATAGAAAAATAAGCGCTATTCTCCCCCAAAAGTTAAATGGATAAATCCTACGCACCAACTTCATCTTTAAATATCTTCCTTGTCCTCCCAAAGGCAGAATTGCACCGTCATTTGGAAGGTTCTTTGCGTATAGAGACAATGCTAGATATTGCTCGCAAACATGGGCTTACAGTGCCTATAAGCATATTGCATTTAACAGGCTTGGTGCAAATAGGTGATGATGAGCCTTATAACTTTACTAATTTTCTTGAAAAATTTAAAACCCTAAGACTTTTTTATCGTTCTCCTGAAGTGATTACCCGCGTTACCCGTGAAGCTGTAGAAGATGCAGCACGCGATAATGTGCGCTATATGGAATTGCGCTTTACGCCAGTGGCGCTGAGCCGCGCAGAGAAATTCCCCCTTAAGGATGTGATGCACTGGGTTTGTGATAGTGCAAATAAAACAGCTGAGAAATTTGGGATTGAGGTTAAGCTGATTGCCAGTGTGAATCGTCACGAAAGCCCTGAAATAGCAGAAGATGTTGCGCGCTTAGCAGCAGGAATGCAAGATAAAGGTATCGTTGCGCTAGATATTGCAGGAAATGAAGCCGAGTTTTCTAGCGAACCTTTTGCACCTATTTTTCGCGAAGCGAAAGAAGCAGGTTTGAAGATTACCGTTCACGCTGGAGAATGGGCAGGTGCAGAGAATGTGCGTGATGCCATCGAAGTTTTGGGCGCAGATAGAATCGGTCATGGTGTACGCATCATGGAAGATAAAAATATAATTGCTTTAGCAAAAGAACGTGACACGGTTTTTGAAGTTTGTGTGACCAGCAATCATCAATCTGGAGTAGTGACTTCGCTAAGAAAGCATCCGCTCTCAAAGATGATTGACGCGGGGCTTATAACAACAATCAACACCGATGACCCTAGTATTTCAAGAATTTCTTTAAGCAGTGAATTTCAGATGGTGCATGAAAAACTAGGCCTGTCTATGAAAACGCTTAGAGATCAAACCCTGAATGCGGTCAATGCCGCTTTCCTTCCAGCAAACGAACGAGAAAGACTTGTGGAAGAGTTCCGCAAGGGATTAGACTAAGTTGGTTATTTCAATTATATAAAGGTGAAAATCTAAATTTGGGAATCTGCTAAAAAGGTAGTAAAATAGGGGAGTACCCCAATTAAGGAAGATAGCAAAGGCGCACCTTTGTGTCCTCCCATCTTTAGAGAAATTGCTTAAGATGGAGAGAATGCAGAGGTTTTTTTGTCTCTAAATACCAGACTTGCGCTGCATTTTAAAGATGCGTTGCAAGCTTTGTCGCAAAGAGACGCGTGTGTTTTCTTAGACCCGATGTGCAGCGCATCTACGAGATGCAACGCACATCTAGATACTTTTCAAAAACCTTCTTATATTGCCTAAATAATAAGAAGACGAATGATGACGACCAGTACCAAAGCTAAAGGAGCAATCCCATGACCCAAGATAAGTTTAATGCTCGAGATATCCTCAAAACCAGCGGTGGTGAATATGTATTTTATAGACTAGATGCGCTTGAAAAAGCCGGTTTAGTTGAGTTGAAAAAGCTCCCCTTTTCGATTCGAGTTTTGCTCGAATCTGCCCTACGGCAAATGGATGGGAAATCTATTACCGATGAAGATGTAAAACGCATTGCTGCGTGGACACCAAATGGTGAACGCCCTGGCATCCCTTTTAAGCCATCGCGCGTTGTTATGCAAGATTTTACCGGCGTGCCCGCAGTAGTCGATTTAGCTGCCATCCGCTCGGCTGTAGCTAGATTGGGCGGCGATGCTTCAAAGGTTAATCCCCTTGTACCAGTTGAATTGGTTATTGATCACTCGGTGCAAGTAGATTTTTTCGCGACTCCAGATGCGCTTCAGCGCAATACCGAAATTGAATATCAACGCAATAAGGAACGCTACGAGTTCTTGAAATGGGGACAAGAAGCCTTCGATAATTTCCGCGTTGTACCCCCTTCTACAGGGATTATTCACCAAGTTAATTTAGAATCGCTCAGCCAATGTGTGCCTGCCCGTGAGATTGATGGCGAACTTCAAGCCTTTGCAGATACGCTCGTCGGCACCGATTCACATACCGTGATGATTAATGGTCTCGGCGTACTCGGCTGGGGCGTAGGCGGAATTGAAGCCGAAGCCGCCATGCTTGGGCAGGCAATTGATATGCTTCTGCCCGATGTAGTTGGTTTCCAATTGCTCGGCGAAACGGTTGAGGGTGTTACCGCTACAGATATTGCACTTACTGCTGTTCAAATGCTCCGTGAAGAAGGCGTGGTCGCAAAATTTGTTGAATTTTATGGTCCTGGCTTAGATTCTTTACCTCTCTCTGATCGCGCAACAGTTGCAAATATGGCACCCGAATATGGCGCAACGATGGGCTTCTTCCCTGTGGACGAAGAGACTCTTAATTATATGCGTCTTACTGGTCGCTCGGATGAAACGATTGAACGCACAAAAGCCTATCTCACAGAACAAAGCTTATTCCGCACTGAAGATACGCCCGACCCAGAATATACGACTACGCTAACTCTCGATTTGTCGACAGTAGTGCCCTCGCTGGCAGGCCCCAAGCGTCCGCAAGATCGAATCGCTTTGACGAATATGCAAGAATCCTTCAAAGAGGCGCTCACGGCTGAAGCTGGTTTACACGGTTTCGGACTATCCGAAGAAGAGCTCCAGAAAACTGCCAAAATCGGCAAAAATGGAGATGAGTTCGAAATCGGTCATGGCGCACTGACCATTGCTGCAATTACATCTTGCACAAATACATCGAATCCCTCGGTTTTGGTGGGCGCAGGCTTGGTCGCGAAAAAAGCACTCGAATTAGGCTTAGATGTTGCACCGCAAGTTAAAACATCGCTCGCCCCCGGCTCACGCGTGGTCACTGAATATTTGAAAGATGCAAATCTGCTCGAACCGCTCGCAAAATTAGGCTTTGGCGTGGTTGGCTATGGCTGTACAACCTGTATCGGCAATTCGGGCCCGCTGCCAAGCGAAGTGGCAAAAGCAATTACCAGCGAAGATTTGGTCGTTGCGGCAGTTACCTCTGCAAATCGAAACTTTGCAGGGCGCGTGCACGCTTTGGTGCAAGCTCATTATTTGGCATCACCCCCACTCGTGGTGGCCTACGCGCTGGCTGGCACGGTCGATATCAATCTCGACACCGACCCCATCGGCACAGGCAAAGATGGCAACCCTGTATATCTCAAAGATATTTGGCCCAGCACCAAAGAAATTATGGAAGTTGTGGCAAAAAGCGTTACTTCTGAGATGTTTATAGAGAAATATGCCGAAGTTTTCAAAGGTGATGAGCTCTGGAATGCGATTGAGGTAAGCGAAGGCGATATTTATGCGTGGAACGACAAGTCGACATATATCCATCACCCACCATTTTTCCAAGACGTGACCTTGGGTTTGGACCCGATTGTGGGCATCGAAGGGGCAAAAGTCTTGGGATTGCTAAAAGACTCCATCACCACAGACCATATCTCACCGGCTGGGAATATCCCGGCAGATGGCCCCGCAGGGAAATATCTGCAAGAACGTGGCGTAAAAGTGAGTGATTTCAATTCTTTCGGCTCACGCCGTGGGAATGATTTGGTGATGGTGCGCGGCACTTTTGCCAATATCCGTTTGAGAAATCAACTTGTGCCCGGTGTAGAGGGTGGCTATACCCGCTATCTCTCCGCTGACGAGAAAATGTCCATCTTTGATGCTTCTTTGAAGTATGCCAAAGATAAAACCCCGCTGGTTATTTTAGCTGGCACCGAATATGGTAATGGCTCCAGCCGCGATTGGGCGGCAAAAGGGACGCTCTTGCTCGGCGTAAAAGCTGTCATCGCCACCGATTTTGAGCGTATTCACCGCTCTAATTTGGTCGGGATGGGTGTTCTTCCTCTCGAATTTACCGATGGCGCAGGCTACGAATCACTTGGCCTGACCGGCGAAGAGAGCTTCGATATTCTCGGCTTAGACGATAATTTGAAGCCCCTTTCTGAAGTCACTGTAAAAGCGACTGCTAAAGATGGCACTAAAACAGAATTTCAAGCAAAAGTCTTGTTGAATACCGAGATTGAAGTAGATTATTATCGCAATGGCGGTATTTTACACACGGTCTTGAGGAATATGGTTCGATAGTTGAGATGTAGAAAGTTAAACAAAAAGGTACTAGCCACTA
>JABGQV010000198.1 GCA_018648655.1 Anaerolineae bacterium
TTCTACTTGAGGATACTACACTTTCGGGAAGTTGTTTTTAGACGCTCACTTAGTCTACGATAGCAAGCAAATCGCCATCTTCCATAATGATATGGTCAACGCCTTCAACTTTGATTTCGGTGCCAGTATATTTAGGGTAAAGCACTTTTTGGCCAACTTTGACTACAATTTCTTCATCTGTGCCAACAGCCATAACTTCGCCAATTTGGGGTTTTTCTTTTGCAGAATCAGGTAAGATCAATCCGCTGGCTGTTTTTGCTTCGGTTTCAATGGGGCGCACGAGAACGCGCAGTCCTAGGGGTTCGATATTCATTTATATTTCTCCTTGAGTTTTATTTTAAAACAAACCTGAGAAATCTCTAAGACCTAGCAGGTTTATATATTTAATTTCGCTTTATTCTATCAGATGTATAGCCCATCGAAAAGTTACATAGCCTAGTTCAT
Source organism: Anaerolineae bacterium (assembly GCA_018648655.1). Classification (GTDB taxonomy): domain Bacteria; phylum Chloroflexota; class Anaerolineae; order Anaerolineales; family Villigracilaceae; genus Desulfolinea. Next base: position 445 of record JABGQV010000198.1, read on the forward strand.
ATATAATACTTATACAAAAAATGACTTGCAACGCATTTTATAAATGCAATGCAAGTCATTTTTTGCTAATTTGAGCGTTTAATCTACTGCTTGATCGGTGATTTTCAACGCTTCATCAATAATTGCAATGCCCTCTGCTAGCTGTTCTTCAGTGATTGATAAAGGTGGAATGATGAAAGCCTTTTGCCAATGTAAAGAGAGATATAAACCATGCTCGAAGCAATATTTTTTGAAAGCATCCATTTCTGGGCTAGAAGCATTATAAAGTGCCATGGGGTGTTTTGTTTCTCTGTTTTTGACAATTTCGATTACACCAAAGAGACCAATAGAACGAACATCGCCCACAGATGGGTGTTTTTCTTTCAGGTCAGATAACATCCGAGACAAACTTGGCCCCAGGCTTGCTGAGCGTTCAACGAGCTTATCTTCTTGAAGTACACGGATATTTGCGATCATCGCCGCTAAAGAAACAGGGTGCGCGGTATAAGTTAGCCCAGTATTATAAACACGCTCATCAAAATGGGCGGCTATTTCGTCTGTCATCCCCACGGCACCAAGGGGTGCATAGGCAGAGGTGAGGCCCTTTGCCATCGTTATAAGGTCGGGGCGCACATCCCAATTATCCACACCGAACCAAGTTCCCGTACGCCCGAAGCCGCTCATCACTTCATCTGCAATTAGCATAATATTATATTTATCACAGATTTCGCGTACGCCTTGCAAATATCCCTTTGGCGGAATAATGATGCCGTTTTTACCTGTTACGGGTTCAAGTATTATCGCAGCAATGGTTTTGCGCCCCTCATACATAATCATTTCTTCGAGGTGGTTGAGGTAATCTAGAGAAAAATCTTCTTCAGAAATATCGGGGTTGGTGCGATGAAAAGTGGAGCGGTAGCGATGGGGGTCAAGAAAGTGTATAACATTAGGCATGAGGTGGGTTTCCCATTCATGCTTGCGAGGGTCGCCAGTAATTGACATTGCACCTGTTGTTGCGCCATGATAAGAGCGATAACGGGCAAGAATTTTCTGCTTGCCTGTATAAGCTTGGGCAAGTCTCATTGCATTTTCGTTGGCGTCTGCACCACCGAGAGTGAAAAGAAAGTGATTAATGCCTTCAGGGGTGATGTCTGTTAGTGCTTTTCCCGCCATTGATCGAATTTTGGTCGCCATCGAGGGCGCGGCGTAAGGGAGGGTATCGAGTTGTTCTTTCATCGCGTTGATGATGCGCTCGTCTCCGTGACCAGCGTTGACGCACATGGTCATTGAAGAGAAATCGAGATAGCGTTTGCCATCTATATCCCAGAAGTGAACGCCTTTAGCACGTTCTACAGGGATTGGGTTGACTTTCTTCTGTGCAGACCACGTCCAGAAACCGTGATCGCGCATAAGAGGGAGAATCTGATCGTTGGGGAGATTGAACATAAACACCTCACTAAGAGAAATTTAAGAGTCTCGAATTATGCGGCGAATAGTATCACGATTTCAGATTTCGTAAAGTATTTTACGTATGGTTTTTGTTATGTTTTTCGGATTACAAAAGGCGCTTTTTTTAAGAGATACTCTCTTCATTGTGTGTACGAAATAAAGTGTCTTTGGTTTTTTGACGGCGCAAACTTAGTTTATTGACAAGTTTTAGATATTTGCCCTATATAAATTTGCTCGCCCCTCTTTTCCCATCAATTCAATCACATCCACTTTTCGCAGGCAATATGCCATTTTTTGCGAAAGTTTTCTGTTGATGCCAAGTGCATCTGATAATTCTTTGGTTGTAAATTCTTCTATTCCTTTGGGGAGAAGTGCCAGCCAATCAGCTGATTCTTCAAATAAAATTTGGTCTACAACCTCGAGCAAATGTCGCTCTACTATCCCCCATCCCCGTCTTCGCCAATTTAGATTTTCATTATATTTTCTTAGCTCTTCTTCTCTCGTCATTACTACTTCGATAGAGAAGTTAGGGTTTGCTAATAACTCTGGGAAACTCACCATTTCATAGAAGAGCTCTTCTACGCGTCCCCTTTTAGGCGATTTACGGCGAGTGCTTTTGCCTTTGCCATCTTTTGGTAATTTAATAAGCCATTTTTCGTAGGTAATGGGATAGACCAAGCGCACTTGATGTGAGCGTACCAGTTTTTTAAGTTTTTTCTTGATTGAAGTGAAATTCCCCGTTTGGATTTCTACTAATAAATTGTCTTGAACGATGTCGATTACAAAGCCATCTGTTTTTACTTCAAATTGAGCCTCTGATGTTGCATACCACTTTTTCAGTGAAGCATGAAGGGGTTTTTCATTTAGGGTACCGATTTTTGGCATTTGAATTGGATAATCTAAAAAAGGAAGCGGCTTTTACCCCATTCGTCCTGTAATATAGGCTTCGGTCAATTCTTCCTTGGGGTTTGTGAACATCTCTGTCGTTTCACTAAATTCAATTAAGTCACCGAGCCAGAAAAGTCCTGTTTTATTAGAAACACGTGCGGCTTGTTGCATATTATGCGTGACAATAACGATAGTGTAGTCTTTTTTCAGTTCAGCAATTAGGTCTTCGACGTGACCCGTAGAGATGGGGTCAAGCGCAGATGTGGATTCGTCCATTAGAATCACTTCGGGCTGAACGGCAATGACGCGTGCGATGCAGAGGCGTTGTTGTTGTCCCAAAGAGAGACTCATTGCCCCTTGCTTGAGATCATCTTTGACTTCATCCCAGAGGGCGGCTTGACGAAGGCTTTGCTCAACGATTTCGTTTAGGTCTGTCTTATTCTCTGTAAGCCCTAATACGCGTGGCCCAAAGGCGACATTATCGAAAATGGGTTGAGGGAAAGGATTAGGTGCTTGAAAAACCATCCCAACGCGCTGCCGTAATTCCACGACATCTATATCGGGGGAGTAAATATCTTCTCCGTGTAGACGAATTTTGCCTTCTACGCGCGTGCCATCAATCGTATCGTTCATTCGATTTAGGCAACGTAAATAGGTTGATTTCCCACAACCAGAAGGACCAATTAGGGCGGTCACTTTGCGAGGCATGATGTCCATATTTATATTGGATAAGGCACGCTTTTCGTTGTAGTAAAAATTGAGATTTTCTATAGAAAACACTGGTTCGTTTTTAGTCATAGAGATATTTTACCGTATTACAGGGTTTTATGGTGTTATAATTCTACCCAATGAAACGTATTTTAGTACTCACTTTTTCACTTGTCTTTTTAGTCTCCTGTTCTTCTGGTGAAGCAGGTGCTACAGATTCAGCCCCCCAAACCTACATCGAAAATAAAGGCTCAGATACCATTGTTAATTTGGCATTGGCGTGGGCGGAGGAATATCAGCTTGAGAACGCCGATATTCGTTTATCGGTAACAGGTGGCGGGTCAGGAACGGGTATTGCTGCGTTGGTTAACGGCACGGTGGATATCGCCAACGCATCCCGCCAAATCAAGCAAAAAGAGATTGATCTCGCCAACGAGCAAGGGATTGAGCCGATGGAGCATATCATTGCCGGAGATGCTATCGCGGTGATTGTTAACCCCACTAACCCTGTTAGAGAGTTGACTCTTCAACAAATCTCCGATATTTATAGTGGCGTTTATACCAATTGGCTCGAAGTCGGTGGTGATGACAGACCCATTGTGCGCCTTTCTCGTGAAACTAACTCTGGCACACATGTTTATTTTCTCGAAACGGTTGTGCGCTTGGGTGATAAAGAATCGAAAACGCTTTTTTCAACCAATACACTTTTGCTTCCTTCTTCAGAAGGCATTATTTCAGAAGTCCGGCAAAACCCCAATGCGATTGGTTATGATGGCTTGGGTTATGTCCCCGAAGATTTACATATGATCGCTATTGCGCCTGAAGTCGGCGATGAGTATGTTTTGCCTTCAGTTGATTCGGTTAATAATGGTACTTATGCTATTGCTCGTGATTTATATATGTATACCAATGGCGAGCCAACTGGTGAAGTAGCGATTTATTTAGAATGGATACTATCGGCAGAAGCGCAAGAAATTGTTAAAGAATTAGGCTTTGTACCGATAAATTAGTTAAAAGATTTCACCACAAAGAGCACCAAGAATCACGAAGGAAAAACGTATTTTTCTTTTTATTTTGTGTTCCTTCGTGTCCTTTGTTATGAAAAACTCACGGAAATAATATGCAAAAAGACCTTAACTGGCGCGAATTTCTCATCACTCGCCTTATCAAATTTTCTGGCTATTCAGCCATAATTTTCGTTAGCATGATCTTCTTTTTTCTTCTCAAAGAAGGGCTGCCTGCCCTCAGCGAAGTCCCGCTTGGCGATCTTTTCTCCACACGTTGGTATCCCATCGAGAGTTATTATGGGATTTTGCCCCTCATCAGTGGCTCAATTCTCGTTACTGTTGGAGCAGGAATTATTGCTGTTCCATTTGGGATTGGCGTTGCCATATATCTCGCTGAAATTGCCCCGCGTTGGCTACGAAATATGCTCAAGCCTTTAGTGGAATTATTGGGTGGGTTGCCCTCAGTCGTTCTAGGGTTTTTGGGGATTTTAATCCTCTCACCGACACTTCGCGTGACCCTAGACTTGCCAACTGGCTTAACAGCTTTATCCGGTGCCCTTCTCTTGGGTGGGATTGCAATCCCCACCGTTGTCTCGATATCCGAAGATGCGCTGGATGCAGTTCCGAAATCCTACCGTGACGCAGCTCTTGCCTTGGGCGCCACCCGCTGGCAGACTATTTGGCGTGTGACGCTTCCTGCCGCTCGTTCTGGCGTGCTTACCGCTGTCATGCTCGGCGTAGGTCGCTCCATCGGTGAGACTATGACAGTGATGATGGTCACTGGTAATGCTCCCATTTTAGCGAAGGGACTTGGCGACCTATTCTCCCCAGTTCGCACCATGACAGCTACCATCGCCGCTGAAATGGGCGAAGTAGCAAATGCCAGCACGCATTATCATGTACTCTTTTTTATTGGTTTGGTTTTATTCTTAATTTCTCTTGCGGTCAATATGACAGCATCTGCCATTGTTTTTAGGCAGAAGAAGAGGGCTGAAAGAGTGTTGTCGTAGTTATCCCCTAGAAAAGAAAACCCTATGAACAAATTCTTTACCAAAAATCGAGATTTAACTCAAAAATTAGGTTTCTCTCTCTTAACCCTAATGACGCTGATGACTATTCTCCCCATCATCGCGACGGTTATCTATATCATCGTGCAAGGTGCACCAGCCATCTCGTGGACTTTTATCAGCGATTTCCCTCGTGAGGGGATGCGCGAGGGCGGCATTATTCCCGCTATTATAGGGACTTTCTACCTCACCCTTGGCACAGCGATATTTTCTGTCCCGCTCGGCATTGCTGCCGCAATTTATCTTTCAGAATATGCACCAGAAAATAAAGCCACACGCCTAATTCGCTTGGCAATTATCAACTTAGCCGGGATACCCTCTGTTGTATACGGCCTCTTTGGTCTGGGGCTTTTTGTTCTTTTCCTGAATTTTGGGACCAGCATTTTAGCGGCTTCATTGACGCTCTCGATTATGACCCTCCCTGTTATCATCAGTACTACCGAAGAAGCACTGCGGGCTGTACCACAATCTTTTCGTACGGTCAGTATCTCATTGGGTGGGACACGTTGGCAAACTATCCGTAAGACAGTGCTTCCGCAAGCCTTACCTGGCATTATCACAGGTGTTATTCTTGGCTTGGAACGTGCAGCAGGTGAAACAGCTCCGATTCTCTTTACAGGCGCAGCATTCTTCTTACCTCGTCTTCCCCATTCTCCTTTTGATGCGACAATGGCACTCCCCTATCATCTCTTCGTAATCTCTACTCAAGTCCCTGAAATGCCCATCAAAATTCAATATGGGACTGCGCTGGTCTTGCTTGTTTTTGTGATTGGTATGAATGCCCTAGCAACTTTTGTGCGCGGACGAGCGCGAGCAAAGAGACAGTGGTAATTAATATCATCGTAGTAGGGAGGTAGCATGCTACGTTCCTACGGCGATAAAAAATATGAAAAATAAAATCGTAATTGAAAATCTCACCCTTCAGTACTCGGATGGGACTGAATCTCTCAATGGCATCAATCTAGATATTCCTGCTAACGCAACTACCGTATTATTTGGTCCTGCGGGGGGAGGAAAAAGTTCTATATTGCGTTGCCTGAATCGTCTTAATGATTTGGCAGATGTTGAAAAAGTTACGGGAAAAATTCTGCTTGATGGAGAGAATATTCTTGACCTTAAAACAGATGTAATTGCCTTGCGCAGAAAAGTGGGCATGGTTTTCGCACGCCCTGTGGTTTTGCCTTTTAGTATTCGTGGCAATCTTACTTATGGGTTAGAGCTTGCTGGTGAAAAGCGTAAATCCCGCTATGCTGAAGCTGTGGAACGCAGCTTAAAACTGGCCGCACTCTGGGATGAAGTCCACGATAGGTTGGATGACCCCGCCATTGCGCTCTCTGGTGGACAGCAGCAGCGACTTTGTTTAGCACGCTCTATTGCACTAGAACCAGAAGTACTCCTGCTCGATGAGCCGACTTCTGGGCTAGACCCGATCTCTACATCTAAAGTTGAAGATGCGTTGATTGAACTCAAAAAGCAATATACTGTAATACTTGTTCCTCACTCTGTGCAACAGGCGGCGCGAACATCAGATTATGCGGCCTTTTTCTTAGAAGGGAAGTTGATAGAATATGCGCCTGGCACAGAGATTTTCACCAATCCCAAAAAACAACGCACAGAAGATTATGTTATGGGGCGCTTTGGTTAAAATCGAAAAATATATAGGATAAAAATGCCTCTTACTGAAATCCCTTTGCCTAAAAAGAAACATATTGCCCTTGTGGCACATGATTATAAGAAAAAAGATTTACTAGAATGGTGTCTTTTTAATAAATCCACTTTAGCGAAGCATCATCTATATGCGACTGGTACAACCGGAAGTCTTTTAGAAGAAAAATTAGATTTGCCTTTTACCAAACTTAAAAGTGGGCCCCTTGGTGGTGACCAACAAATTGGTGCAAAAATTGCTGAAGGCGAGATTGAGATGCTGATTTTCTTTTGGGATCCGCTCCAACCGCAACCCCACGATCCTGATGTAAAAGCTCTCTTACGTCTGGCGCAAGTGTGGAATATCCCCGTGGCAAATAACCGATCAACAGCTGATTTCTTGATTTCTTCACCACTCATGCAAGAAATTTATGCCCGCCGCGTTTCAGTTTATGAACGAAAGCTACAAGACTTAGAAATAGAAGAATGAAAATAGATAAAATTAGCTATTTTTCGAGAAATTTATAGAGGTGTATTATGAGAAAAGCATTTGAAGTTGAAATCCAAAGGCTAAAAGACGAAGTTCTCTCTTTAGGGAACATGGTTGAAAAAGCTATTCTGGATTCTGTTGATGCGCTTAAAAATAGAGATATTCCCCGCTCACAAAAAATTTATGATGATGATGAGATTCTCAACCAAAAACGTTTTGCGATTGAGAGAGAAGTGATGATTGCAATTGCTACTCAACAGCCAATGGCACACGACTTGCGTCTACTTGCTTCTATTTTGGACGTAGCAGGCGAACTCGAACGAATGGGTGATTATGCAAAAGGCATCGCGAAAATTAACGTGGTTATGGCAGAGCAAAAATTGCTCAAGCCGCTCGTAGACCTACCTCTCATGGCAGAAAAAACAACAGATATGCTTCACCGTGCCCTTACAGCATTCATTGAAGAAGATGTAAAGGCAGCCGAAAGCATCCCTGCTGAAGATGATGAGATTGATGCTCTTTATACAAAAATTTATCGCGAGTTAATCACCTATGTTGTGGGAGATCCGACTGCTATAGAACGTTCTAATTGGTTAGTTTGGGCGGCACATAATTTAGAACGTGTTGGAGATCGTGTTATCAATATCTGTGAGCGGACTATTTTCATCGCTACTGGTGAAATGGAAGAATCTGACCCAGATGATGCTGAAATTTCAATGAAGAACTAATAAGAAGAGTTTTTTTTAGAGTAATAATTAAACCTGACAGATATCCAGTATCTGTCAGGTTTTTTCTTACTTAGTAATCATCTAAAAACTACATCCCGAATCTGGGTCGGATTGTGTAATTC